>JBAVQA010000111.1:0-34889 GCA_049693595.1 Candidatus Acidiferrales bacterium
TCATCCGTTTTCTGTTTGCAGCGATCGGCCAACGGACCGGGAATCTGTGCGCACTTCTGATAGGCGTCTGCGGCTTCGCTGAAACGCTTCAAACTCTGCAGTTCCACTCCCATCACGTAAAAATCCGCAGGATCAGGGGTGGCGGCGATTTTCTCACCCGCCTGCAGCTCGGTGATGGAATTGGCATAATCCTGCCGGCGAAAATAAATCAGCCCCAAACCGCTATGGGCCTGGGACAAGGCCTGGTCCTTCGCTTTCGCAAACTGTTCATCTGTCAGATTCGCGGGCTTGGGTAGTTTAGAGAGCACGTCGAGCGCATGCTTCTCCTTGGCTTCGGCTTCGCTCAAGCGTTTCTCCGCGTTTGGCTCGTCGGGATTGTAATTGTGTGGGTAGACCCAGCCCGTGACCACCAGCACGGTGACGTCATCCGGGTTTATCGCCAGCGCTTTATCGGCCGCATCATACATCTTGTCGAGCTGCTGCTTATCAAGGTAATCCTGCATCAAACGTGCATAAACCTGCTCCACGTATTTGCTTTGCGGATACTTTACGAGAAACTGCTCGCCAAGCTTAATTCGGACATCGGCTTGTTGCGGCGCGTTCGCATCGTAAAAGGCTTTGTAAGCTTTTTCTTCCTCAGGATCGATTTTGGGAGCTTCGGCTGGCGCGTTTGACGGAGAAGTCTTTCCCGAGGGCCCGGGCGTCGGCGCCGGTTGTTGCTGCTGCTGCTGTTGATACCGCGCGCTTGTGCTTTGCGCAAACGCAAATCCTGCCGCGATTAGTATCGCTATCGTTTGTAGCCCGCTGCGAATTGTCCTGAAACTCATTTTTCACCTTTCCTGTTGGTTTTTCCCGAGGCGCATTTCAAAAAACGCCCCGGCTTAAGGCTTCTCTGAACCTTTGACGTTTTCAGGTGCGTGAGACTTATAAGCTGACTCCATCCCGCGCTGAGCTGCTACGCGAGCGCTTTCCGGTGAGCCATTGATCGCCAGAGCGGTTCGATATTCGATGAGCGCCTGCTCGCGTTCGTCCTCGAGATCGTGCATGCGGCCGAGATACACGTGCGACCAGGCCAGGATCGACGGATCCGACGTAGCGCCAGGACTCGGCGAACCCGACGCTGTCGATCCTGGAGCCGCCACGAGTTGCTCGAATAACTCCCTGGCGCGATCTCCGTCACCCGAAAGTATAGACGCAATGGCCAGTCCATACACTGCCCGCGGCTCATTCGGATACTTCTCCAGAATTCTTTCGAAGGTCGCGGAAGCGGCTGGAGCGTCCTTTAACGCGATTTGATGATCCCCTTCCGCCAGCCGGCGATCGAGCTCGGCAGACTGCGTTTCCGGCACCGCAGTCTTCCGCGCAGGCTTCGCCGCCTCTTGGAACGGAGCAAAAGTGAAATCCTGGAAACGCTTCAACTCCGCCGAGACATCAATACCCGCGATGAGATCGGGAAAGTAATACGTCATCGCCGGCTCGGCCTTCTCAAACTTTTGCAACTGGGTTACGAACGGGCGCACGAGAATGAATCCGGCCTTGTCGTTTTCCACCAGGGCCGCCTCAAGTTTTTCCAGAGTGAGACGGCGCAACCGCAGCTCTACGGCTTTGATCAGGCATTCGTCGGTAAACGAGAGAAAGTCGGTGCGGTATTCCGAGGGAAGCTGAGGCGCGCGGGCAGCGATATTGAGCAGCCCATACTTTGTTTCTACTTGCTTGCGATATCGCAGCGGAAGAGGGTCCAGCATGAAATGCAGGTAGGCGTGCTGGATATCGTCAACGGGAAACTGCGCGCCCGTTCCCACAACGATCGCGTAATGGTCGCCGAAATTGCGGAAGTTTGTGCGATTGCCCACCAGCGGCTCAACGAACACAGTAAAGGTACGCCCTTGCAGAGGCCTGAGAATTTCACGCAGGTACGCGTTTGATACGGTCACGATGCGCCTCACAGGCGATTGATAGCGGGTGATGGCGCGGTTGTATTCAGGCTCGATTTGGGTCCAGCGAATGTCGAGATGGGCCTCGTGGTAAAAAGCCCCCAGGACTTTCTGAAATCCCTCCAGAGCGGCTACGTCGGGAGGAAGAACATCCGCATTCCCTTGATATTGAAACGTCGGCGGCGGCCCCACGACCAGGGCGAACGTAATGTAGCGCGAAAGTGTTTCGCCCGAATCAGCCAGGTTGTGGTCGCGATAGAACTGGCGAAGCGCATCGGTGGCAGGGCCCTGAAGTTTCAGCAGCTCTCCGCGCAACGCGAGACGCGAAGGCATTTCCGCCAGGGTGCTTTCTTCCGCGTCAAATCCCGCGGCATCGAGCGCGCACATCGTGGAAAATAATTGCCGGCTGGCTTCCACGCTGATGCCGCTGGTCCACTGCTGCTCGGGCGCCGCCTGCCCCTGGGTTTTCGAGGCAGCCGCGATCCCCAGCGCAAACAGGGCGGCGGAACACATGAATATGGGATGCGACTGAAAAAACCTTCGAATGGCCGGACTCCTCGCTAGCTTGCAATCACCGCAAGTGATGCTCCCCGTTGCCGCATCCGCCTGCGTTACGAACACTAAACTCTAGCGGTCGGCCACGACAGAGTCAAGAAAACGCGCGGGGAGGCATCAAGGCGCGGTTTGACAGGGTTTTGGCAGGGGCTTAGAATTCACGCCGATGTCTTCCCCGCTCGTCATCGGTCAGAGTCTCGGCCACTATCGCATTATTGAGAAGCTCGGCGGTGGCGGCATGGGTGTGGTTTTCAAGGCCGAGGACACGCGACTGGGCCGGAGCGTCGCGCTGAAATTCCTGCCCGAGGAAACGGCGCAGGATGTTCAAACGATCGAGCGATTTCGCCGCGAAGCGCGAGCCGCTTCTGCTTTAAACCATCCGAATATCTGCACGATTTATGAGACCGGCGATTACGAGGGACACCACTTCATCGCTATGGAGTTCCTCGATGGCACCACGTTAAAACATCGGATTTCCGGCGGGTCCATGGAAACCGATAGCGTGCTCGATCTCGGTATTCAGATCGCCGACGCGCTCGAAGCCGCTCACGCGAAGGGTATCGTCCACCGGGACATCAAGCCCGCCAACATATTTATCACGGAACGCGGGCAAGCGAAGGTGTTGGATTTCGGCCTGGCGAAGCTTTCGCTTCGACACGCGGGAGAGGCTGCGGAAGCAGCTTCAGCCGGACCGACGATGACGGGTGCTGCGCACGACAACCTCACCAGCCCTGGCACAGCCCTCGGCACGGTTGCTTACATGTCGCCCGAACAGGCGCGTGGTGAAGAATTGGATGCGCGCACCGACCTGTTTTCTCTTGGCGTCGTACTGTACGAGATGGCCACGGGCCGAAGGCCATTTCCCGGCAATACTTCCGCGCTGGTATTCGAAGCCATTCTAAACCGCGCTCCCACTTCGCCGTCGCGTTTGAATTCTCAGATTTCCGCCGAGTTGGAGGAAATCATTGAGACAGCGATCGAGAAAACCCGCCGAGCCCGCTACCAGACGGCAGCAAAGCTGCGCGACGATTTGAAACAGCTCAAGCATGATTCTGAGTCCGGGCGTACCACGGCGGGAAGTGGTGCGGAGAAATCTTTGGCCGTGCTCTATTTCGAAAACCCCGGAGGCGCCAAGGAAGACGAATATTTCCGGGATGGAATCTCGGAAGACATCATCACCGAGCTTTCGAAAATCAAAGAGCTTTGGGTTCTGACGCGCTCTGCCGTGATGGGCTACCGGGACAAGCCGACCAGCGCCCCGGACGTCGGGCGAGAATTAAACGCTGCCTACGTTCTCGAGGGGAGCCTGCGTCGAGCGGGAAATCGCTTGCGCATCACGGCGAGGCTGGTGGAAACAGCCACCGCGCGCTCCGTGTGGGCGGAACGCTACGACCGTCAGATGGAAGATGTATTCGCAATTCAGGACGAGATCGCGCAGAGCATCGCGAAGGCGTTGAAACTCATACTCACCGAGCAAGAAAAGCGCGCTATCGAAAAGGCTCCTACAACCGATGTTCAGGCCTACGACTACTACCTGAAAGGGCGCCAGTTTTTTCATCAGTTCCGTCGAAAGAGTTTTGATTTTGCGCGGCAACTTTTCGCTCGCGCCATCGTGATTGACCCGAAGTATGCGCTGGCTTATGCGGGCGTCGCGGATTGCTGCTCGTTTATTTATCTTTGGTGGGACGCGAGCGACGACAACAGGAAGGAAGCCGAAGTGGCCAGCCGCAAAGCGGTCGAGTTGGATCCGGAGCTGGCAGAAGCCCATGTCTCGCGCGGTTTGACGTTTCAAATGACCCGGAAGTATGAGGAAGCCTACAAGGAATTCGAGACCGCTATTCAGCTTAACTCAAAGCTTTTCGACGCTTACTATTTTTACGCCCGGCTTCGCTATCAGCGAGGCGAACTCGAAAAAGCTGCGCAATTGTACGAACGGGCTTGCTGGGCGAATCCGGAAGACTTTCAAGCTCCCATGCTTCTTGGCCAAACCCACTTTGGGCTGGGCCGCAAATTAGAAGGCGAAGCCGTGAGGCAACGGGCCCTGCGAATCATCGAGAGGCATCTCGAGTTGCATCCCGATGATGCGCGAGCGCTCTATCTGGGTGCGGCCGGCCTGTTTCAAGTTGGCCAGCGAGAGCGCGCTCTGGAGTGGGCCCGGCGCGCGCTGTCCGTTGATCCGGACGACCCGATGGTTCTCTACAATGTCGCCTGCAGTTACGCTCTGCTGGGCTTAACGGAGGAAGCGATTGTGTGCCTCGAAAAAGTGATGGCACAGAGCTCCTCCGGCTCATTGCATAAAGTCTGGGCAGAACAAGATTCGGACCTCGATTCGCTCCGCAGCCATCCTCGCTTTCAGGCTTTACTGAAATCGTTGTAAATCCTTATTCGCTGGAGCCTGACGTCCGCTGTGCATTGGAATTAATGGGGAACAGGTGGAGGAATGCCAACACATCGAGTGGAGCTAGATGGGTGAGGGCGGTGGGGCGGCGGTCTCAGGATATAGGCGTTCAAACTCCGGGTCGCCGTGAAGCATGATGAGGTCCGGGTCGCGGCGCGCCCAGACGGAGTCCTTGGAACCAGCCTCCCAGGCTTTGCGCAAAGCAGCCAAGGCTTCCGGCTTTTTTTTCAAGCCGCAGTACACGCAAGCGGCGTTGTAAAGAATCGATGCCTCGTTGGCGCGCAAGGTAACGGCCAGATTGAGCTCGCGCAGGGCATCTTGTTCTCGTCCCAATTCGGCGTATTTGGAGGACATCAAGACGCGTGCTCGCGCATCCTCGGGCACTTGTTTCAAGTGCTTTTCGATTGCGCTGATGAACCTTTGGGCCATGTTGCGGGAGGCTTCCTCCTTGTTCATGGCACCTAGTGAATTCATGATGGGCACATAAATATTGTAGTCCTCGCCGCTGGCTTCGATGGCGGCTTCCGCAACATCCAGAAGTTCCTGGTAGCGTCCGGCGGCAAACAGGGCGCGGCCTAGCAAGTAATAGGCGCCGTCACAGCCGCGGTTGCGTTCGATAGCCTTTTTGACCATGCGCACGGCCTCGTCATGCAGTCCGGCGGCGTAGAGCACCCAAGCCTGGCTGACGTGCGTTTCGGGCAGGTCCCAGCGCAGGGCTACGGCTCTGCCGGAAGCCTCGCGCGCGCGTTCGATCCACAGCTGATCGCGGCTGAAAATGGAGTAGTACATGGCACAGGCGTTGGCGCAGGAGGCATAGGCCAAAGCGAAACTCGGATCAAGGGACACCGCATTTTCGAACATCTGCAAGGCGAACTCGACGTCCTGGCGGGTCTGGCGCCGCGCGTAGCGCTTGCCGCGCAAGTAAAGATCGTAGGCTTGCGGGTTCTCCGTAGGCTTGTCCGCCAAGGCCTCCAGTTCCTGCGGTGAAAGTGTTACGCGCAGAGCTTCGGCGATTTTGCGCGCCATTTCGTCCTGGACTTCGAAAACGTCCTTCATCTCGCGATCGAAGCGTTCCGACCATAGCGGAAAATCGGTGTGCGTGTCGATGAGCTGAGCGCTGATGCGCAGCCGGGCTCCGGCGCGGCGCAAGGTGCCGGTCAGGACATAGGCTGCGCCGAGTTGCTGCCCGATCTGTGCAGGTGTCACGGACTTATCGCGGAACACCAGAACGGTGGGCCGGGAAAAGGTGTTTAGTCCCCGGATTTTGGAGAGCTCGGTAATTACGTCCTCGGTGATGCCGTCGCGCAGGTATTCGTCTTCCTTGGCGCCGCTCTGATTTTCAAAATAAAGCACCGCAACCGACTTCTTCGCGGATGCCGCACCGGCCGCAGGAATAGTTGGCGCTTCGCTCTTCTCCACCGCCGGGCGGCGGCTCGAATCAAGATCGCGCTTGATGCGCTTCAGGTCGGCGCGAAGCTCTCCAGCGGTTTGGTAACGCAGGTCGGTATCTTTCTCCAGCGCCTTGCCGAAAACGTTTTCCACCGCCGCTGGCAGGCGCGGGTTTAGCTCTTTCGCAGGCGTGGGCGCGGAGTGCAGGATTCCATCAAAAATTAATGCTGAAGTCGCGCCGGAAAACGGAACCGACCCCGTAGCCATCTCGTAGAGCACGACGCCGAGCGAAAACAAATCCGACCGCGCGTCCAACTCTTCGCCACGCGCCTGTTCCGGCGACATATACGCCACCGTGCCCATAGCACTTCCCGGGCTGGTCAGTTGGTCCCTATCGAGCATATGCGTTTGGGTGTACATGGACGCGCCCACAGATTCGGCGGCGTGCTGGCGCACCGAGGTTAGTTTCGCCAAACCGAAATCCAGAACTTTCGCCTGCCCGCGCTCCACCAAAAAAATATTCGCAGGCTTGATGTCGCGATGCACGATTCCCTTCGAGTGCGCCGCATCGAGCCCGTTCGCGACCTGAATGCCGATCTCCAAAAGTTCCGATACCTCAATGGGCTTCCCGGAAATGCGGTGCTTCAGAGTCTGCCCCTCGAGCAGCTCCATGGCGATAAACGGCCGCCCTTCGAACTCCCCGATATCGTAAATGGTGCAGATGTTGGCGTGATTCAGCGCCGACGCGGCGCGCGCTTCTCGTCGAAATCGCTCGATGGCTTGCGTGTCCTGGGAAATATCGTCTGGTAGGAACTTCAGCGCCACGTTCCGGCCAAGCCGGGTGTCCTTGGCCTTATAAACCACGCCCATACCTCCGCCGCCCAGTTTTTCGAGCACGGTGTAATGGGAAATCGCGCGACCTATATAGGAAGAAGTATCAGACACAGGCGATGCATTGTACGACAGCGCCTCCCTACAGGCAATCGTCCATCCTTCAAAAGTTCAGGCTCCTCGCGCGCTTGCGCGCCAATGCAAGCCATGCTCCTGAACCTGCCTAAGGACGCCGCAACAACTGGAATACCTTCACCGCAGAGTTCGTCTTGGAAAAAGTTCCGCAAAGTCTTAACTATATTTTCTTTGCGCCCGGCAAAATTTGCAACCATTGCGTAAGGCAACGCGTCCAACGCTTTGGAGTTCCTCAGTGTCTTGGGCAGGCCGTGCTAACCGGCCGGCCTGAGATGTGCTGGATGTAAACCGGCAGTGGGGAAAATAAAAAAGGCAGGATTCGAAACGCCACGGGTGTGCCCGTGCGCGTGTGCACCAATCCAAACAAAGGGAGACAATCAGAAATGAGAATCAAAGCAAGTATGCTTATTGCGGCGCTCGCGCTGCTTTCGTTACCGGCGTTCGCGCAGGCGGGCAATTCCGAGGTGTCCGTGAACTTCACGGGAAACTTCCAGACACAGACGACAGGGTTCGGACTCACGGACGCGCCCTCTGATTCTGGGGGAGTCCTGGTGAATTATCGCTACCATTTCAATCGGTGGAGCGCGGTGGAAGCCAATTACGGACACACGCAGTATTCTCAGTTTTATAGTTCCGGTAGCGTCACACAATCCGGCGTCAATGAAGCTACTCTCGCATATCAGTTCACCTTCGGCATTTCTAAGGAAGCTCGTTTTCATCCATTCGTAGAAGCCGGCACCGGCGCACTATTTTTCTCCGCTCCCACCCTTTCAGGGTCAAATGCAGGAGGTTTCTCGCAAAATCGTCCGGTATTCCTATATGGCGGAGGAGTGACGTATAGACTAATTGGTCGTCTCTCGGCTCAAGCCGGCTACCGGGGGCTGGTTTATAAAGCTCCTGACTTCGCGGTCACGAGCCAATTCACGAATGCAACCACCCAGTTGGCCGAGCCCTACGCCGGTCTCACGTTCCGCTTCTAACCGCGCACTTCCAAAAGATGGTTGTGGCGATGGCCTGGTGGGCGACAGGCTATCGCTGCTTCCGTCCTTTGCATTGGCGGAAAGAAAAAAAATGTGAAGTACAACCGTGAGGAGCGAAGTCTTGCGCGACAGATGACTATTGCTGAGGCGTGGACTGCTGGGGCGCAGGTTGTGTACCTACCGATCCTGGTGCTGAAGTATGAGAAAAGCTGCTGTCGGACCGCGGAAATTCGTATACGCCGCGCGAATCGGACGCGACGATCAACCGGTCAGCTTCGACAATAATCGCGCTCGCGCGCAGGGGCCCGCCTTCCGGAGTGGCGATGTAATAGTCGCCAAGATAGTCGCCGTTCTTGTCGAAATGCACCAGCACTCTACCAATCGCCGCCCAGATGTCCTGTGAAACGCGGTCGACGCCCACAGCAGTGATCGTTGGTTTGTCATCCGACGCGCCGCCAATACGATCGAGATTCACCTTCACGGTGCCGGTCAGGTTATAGAGGCCCTCTCCGTAGCGACCACGTCCACCGCCAAAGTGTATATCGCCGGGCCCCCGCTCAAAGCCGCCGCGAAGACCTGACGTGCCAGTAGCAGGCGCCGAGAATGCTTGAGTCTCCTTACTAAAAAAAGAGGACCCGCCCGGTCCGCCCCCGAAGGGCGTTCCTCCTAATTGCCCGAAGCCTCCAATTCCGGAAAAAAGTCCCTGCCCTAAGCCCAATCCCACCCCACGACCCGTCGCTCCCAAATTTGGTCCTTGTCCGGCCGGGGTTGAAAAAGAAGAGAGCCCCTCGGAACTGTCGAAAGAATTGTTCGACCCGAGGGGATCGCTGGAAGACGAATCCGGAGCGGTGAATAGTAATGCGTTGCCCGTTCCGTCCAAAACAGGCGAGCCCTGCGAGTCATCGCTGGTTCCGGAGCGCTTGGGCTTGCCTCCCAAGTGGAATTGCAGGGAGTTGGCCTGAAAGGTTCCCTGCGCGGATACCAATCCTCCGCCGGCCGTGCCACCCGGACTGCCTCCACCTGGACCTGACGCAAGCCCTGTCGAGAGGATGCCCGCAGTGGCGGACTGCGCTGTTGCCGGACCTTCTCCAATGCGGGCGCCCAAACCGGGTGACAAACCGCCTCCGAAAAATAGGTCGCCCTTATTGCCGATAGCGGCCCAGGTGTCGTAGGAGTCGGAAAAGCTCGTCTCGCTGAAATTTACCCCAAACTGGACGCGATCGTTCGGACCCGGAGCGATCGATGGCGCATACAAATTCGCAGCCAAGGTAACGTCCGTGGCGGCATAGCCGAAACGATCGTATTTGCGAACGGTTGGTTCAGGCAGGCTGGTAAACGCAAAGTAAATGTCGGCGTTGCCATCCCCGAAAACCCTTCCGAGGTTCTGCAGCTGTTTCAACGGATCCGCGCCGGCCTCGGCGGGATCGCCGAAGCTGCGAACCAAGTCCCCTTGATCGGTACGAATTTCCACCAGACGCTTCGAGCGCAAAGTTGACACCGCGAACTGGTTGTCCGGAAGCGCCACCACGCCGGTGGGAGCGAGTACCGGGACGCTTTTGAGCAGCGACCCATCGGGCGAGAAGATCTCGACCGCGTTTGCAGCACGGTCGGCGACGAGCAGGAATCCATCGCTATCCAGGTCGAAATCGACAGCGTACTGAATCTTCCCGGTTTCGGCGTCCGCCCGCGGTATCTGCCCGATCCGTTTTCCCTGGGGACTGTATATCCAAATCACGCTAGGCGGCGTCGCGAGAACGTAGTAGAGCCCTGCCGAGTCGCGCTTCATAGCCGTGACGCCCGAAGTGATTTCCGGGAATACGCGTTTATGAGACTGCACGGCGCTTACAAAACCTTGCGCGTTAACGGGGTGTGGAACGGCAAAACCAGTAACAAACAATGCTACGCAGGAAAGCCCCCGAATCCCCCATCGCGAACGACGGAACATGCCACGATCCCCTATTCAACGGAAGTGATCTGCCTTCCTATAGTTCCTCTTGACGTATTGGGAGTCCAAAAGTTCCAAAAATGTTGCCAGCAATGTTGGTGGAAGAAATACGGTCTGGAATCCTACCGGGCTTGGAACATGGCGACAGACTCGCCGCCGTAGCATTGCTGGAAGGGACGGAACAGAATCGGGGTTTTACCCGTGAACGCGGACTTCGCTAAAGCTAATCAGAACTTGGCCGCCGTCGGTCGGACGGCCGAAGCTAATCTCAGGTCGAAACCGCGAAAACAATAGAACCTGGTCAAGCTGATGTTTCACCGCAACGTCATTGGGGCCGGAAAGAATGTTGTACGACACAACTTCACCTTGCGCGTTGAGCGTGGCCTGCAGCACCAGCACGCCGGAATCCGGGTGGCCTTCGCTGGCCACGACTCCCGGGACGGGAAACGGCGCCAGACTTTCCAGGCGCGCGGGTTGAACTAGGTTCAAAGGCAAATCATTTGCAACCACGCCCATCGGAACACCGATCAAGATGTTCTGCACGATAAGGACAAAAACCACCAGCGCCGTAAGAATTCCGCCGGTCGCCGGAACAGCGAGCCGGCCGAAAATATCTTGGAATCCCCAAAATGCGCGAGTCCAGGAGCGGCGAACGCCATCCCACGGAGAAACTGAGTGTGCCGCCTGCACGCGAATGCGCATGGCCAAATCCGCCGGAGGAGCAACCGGCTCAACCTTTGCCAAACTGACCGAGAGCCGGCGATAGCTTTCCAGCAGCTCTCGACATTCTCCGCAGGAGTCCAGATGCTCGCGGACGATGGCATGGTCCTTCGACGGAATCGCGCCATCCAAATATCCAGGAAGGCGGCGTGCAGCCTCGCTGCAATTCATCGCGCACCTCCACGTCGTCTCGTCGCGACGGAAATGTCGCTGGCGGTTGCTGAGGCTGATGATGTAGGAATCATGCGGACATTTGACGGACGCGCCGAAAACGTTTGCGCGTGCCCGCCGCGGCGCTGCGTTTCAACAGATTCTGCCGCAGGAGGAACGCGAAGCATGGGCTCGAGAATCTCCCGCAAGTCGCGCCGACCGCGCAAGATTCGCGATTTCACCGTGCCTACAGAAACTTCGAGCACTTCCGCCACCTCTTCGTAAGACAGCCCTTCTAGATCTCTCAAAATTACTGCGCTGCGAAACACGTCCGGCACTTGTGCGAGCGCCCGTCGGACCACTGATTGCATCTCAGCCGCTTCCACTTGCTCCAGCGGCGTCGCTTCCAGGTCTTTCAGATCCAGCGCCGGGTTCTTTCCTTCCACTTCCGCGTCAATCGAAACCTGTTGGCGATGATGCCGCCAGCACCAGCGCCGGTGGTTCAAAGCTTGCCGCACCGAGATGCGGTAAAGCCACGTTTTCAGCGAACTGCCCTGCCGGAAGCCGTGAATCCCGCGAAAAGCCCGAAGAAAAACTTCCTGGGTCACGTCAGCGGCATCGGCAGCGTCCGAAAGAATGCCGTAGACCAGGTTGTACACCCCGGCGTGATAATAGGTGACTAGCCAGTCGAATGCCGCGTCGGACCCCGCCTGAAGCTCCGTCACCAAAACGGCTTCGTCGCGGCCCCACGGCAAAGTTTGTGCTAAGTCGGACATGCCTCCCGCCGGTCTCCCTTCAGGGCGTGTCCCTGCTATAGTTAGACACCGCTCAGCCCTGATTGTCACCAGCATAGCAGAAATTAAACGCGTGGGTATGTGCCGAAGGTACTACGCCAGGAAGCGCCCCAAGGGGACGCAAGTCACTGTAAAGATTGGTGGAGCCGGCGGGGTTCGAACCCGCGAACTTCCCGGTTTCTTCCGGGACGCGCTTATCAAAACCTTGGAGACTTGGTGGAGCCGGCGGGGTTCGAACCCGCGACCTCCTCGATGCCATCGAGGCGCGCTCCCAACTGCGCTACGGCCCCACGGAATGCAAATACTGTTACTGCTTTTATAGCACCTTGCGATTGTAAGCGTCAAAGCCCAAGTATTCAGGCGTTTCAGTCTTAGTTCGCCCACACCGCATGATGGAACCAACTATAGCCGATGGTAAACGTTAATGTGCCGTTGTATCCGGGATTATGCGGGCCCAGGCTGGCGCTCGATAAATGGCCGAACTCGATTTCAAAAAGCAACGCTCGCTTCGGTTTCACAAATACGTGCGCTCCAAACGCAGCTCCAGGCGTGAAATTGATCTGAGAAGTATCTCCCGGCGGAATATTGCTTCGGCTGAACACCACGCCACCCTCCGCGGCAAAGTACGGAACAATCTTCTTCCAGCTAGTGAAATTCCACTCCCAGATCGCCGGCTTGATGCTGCCGCCATAAACCGCGCTCTCCGGCGGAAAGACGACATAGACCGGCATCACGTCCACAGCCCACTCGAAATTCCCGCGAAAGATCCCGGGGAGGTGATCCGACGTCAGAACGCGTCCCGCGCGCCCGCCGGCATAAAAGAATTGCGTGTTGTCCGATTTGCCCAACCCGATTCCGCCGCCGCTGAACAGTCCCAATTCCCATGTACCTTTTTGAATCGGATTCGCAGGCAGATCCTGCGCCGCAGCAGCCGCTCCCAGCAACATCGTCAAAACGAGCCCGGCAATAATTTTCATGCTCTCTCCACTTTTGCGCGCCGCAGTCCTTGTAATCGAAGCCCGAAAGCTGAAGCGCAGAGACTAAGGCCACAGCGCATTCCGGTCAAGCTCGTTGAACAGTCCGGCGGGAAAAACAGGCTCGCGTAGAAACGAACGTGATTTCTCCCGCTCTTCGTCTAGAATAAGCGCCCTATGCCCAAAATAACTTTTCTCGGCGCAGCCGGCACGGTAACAGGCTCAAAGTACCTGGTAGAAGCAGCAGGCAAGAGATTGCTGGTCGATTGCGGATTGTTCGAAGGCTCGAAAGAACTAAAGCAGCGAAACTGGAACAACCTGCCTATCGACCCGGCGACAATTGATTGGGTGCTGCTCACGCATGCGCACATCGATCACACCGGATACCTCCCGCGTTTGGTCCACGCAGGATTCGAAGGCCCCATCTTTGCCAACGCGGCCACCCGCGAACTTTGCCAGCTCCTGCTTCCCGATTCAGCTCACTTGCAGGAAGAAGACGCGCAGTACGCCGCGAAGAAAGGCTACAGCAGTCACAAACCGCCTCTCCCGCTTTACACCGTCGCCGAAGCGCAAGATGCCCTCAATCGTTTCCAGGAGATTCCGCGCGCCGATACGTTTGGGATCAGTCCGCAGTTTTCGGTGCGGCCGCATGACGCGGGCCACATTCTGGGTTCGACCTGGCTCGAACTCACCATCACGGAAAACGGAAAGAAAACGCTCGTGGTTTTTTCCGGAGACCTGGGCCGTTACAATCAGCCCATCTTGAAAGATCCCGAGGCGCCTACTCGCGCGGATTTTCTTTTGTGCGAATCCACCTACGGCGACCGAGACCACGCAAGCGGATCGGTGCCGGACCAGCTCGCGGACGTTATCAATCGAGTAGCCAAGCGCGGCGGCGTAGTGGTGATCCCCGCTTTCGCCGTCGGCCGCACGCAGACTTTGATGTATTACCTGCGCCAGCTCGATGACCAGAAGAAAATTCCTCACCTCCCGGTGTATATAGACAGCCCTATGGCTATCAGCGTCACCGGCATTTACGCGCGTCACCACGAAGACCACGACCTGGATTTTACGGCCCTGGAGCAACAAGGAGATAAAGACCCGCTGAACTTGCGCGACGTTCACATGACGCGCAGCGTGGAAGATTCAAAGAAAATCAATAACGTCAATTCTCCCTGCATCATCGTCTCCGCCAGCGGCATGGCTACCGGCGGACGCATCCTGCACCATCTCGATCGCAGGCTGCCGGACGATCGCAACGCCGTGCTGCTGGTCGGCTATCAAGGGCTGGGTACTAACGGACGAGCTTTGCAGGACGGCGCGCAATTCCTGCGCCTTTACGGACAGGAAGTCCCGGTGCGCGCAGAGATCGTGACGCTCGATCAGCTCTCCGCGCACGCCGGACGCAGCGAACTTCTGCAATGGCTCTCGGGCTTCACCGCACCGCCGCGCCAAACGTTCCTCGTGCACGGCGAGCCGACCGCTCTCGATTCATTTCATGGAGCCATCACCAGCCGCTTTCAATGGCCCGTCACCGTGCCGGCGTACCTGCAATCGTTCGATCTCGATACGTAAAAGAGTTTCACTAAGTGGTGCGGAGATACGAAACGCAGAGAAGCAGAAGGCTACTGCGCCGCGGCGGTTTGCGCGAAGGCGGGAATTTCGGTGAGGTGGAAACCGAGCACGAACATCGCATGCGGCGCCACGCGGCCCCAACGCGCAAGATCCCATTTCGCGCGCAGAAAACGCACTTCCGGTTTCAGCGTTAGGTCAAGAATCTGGCGCGTTTCGCCGCGGTAGAATCGCTGCGGCATCTTGAGCAGCGGCAATTTCCCCCAGTCTTGGCCGTCCGCCGATCCCCACACCGAAATGTCCACGGATTCCTGTTCGATCTGATCTTCAATGAACATCGAGCAGAGAAACGTGCGCGTCTCGCTCGCTGCGATTTCGTACGCCTGCCCTTCGCCATTCGCAGTCAGGCGAGTGTCCGGCGGAATCAGATCGAATTTCATGGCCTTGCGTGCTCCTGACTAAATCTCGCGGATTCTAACATAGCCGCGCACTTTTATTTCACGCGCGCGTTCCGGAACCCACCTTCAGTTTCGCCAACCGTTCCGCCGCAGCCTGAAATGTTTTTTCCGTCTTGCAAAACGTAAACCGCAAATGCGTTCGGCCGTCGGCGGCATTTCGATAAAAGCTTGAGCCCGGCACCGCCGCCACGCCGATTTCCTTCACCAAATACTTTGCGAACGCCACGTCATCCGGGAAGCCGAAAACGGAAATGTCCGTCATGATGTAATACGCGCCTCGCGGCTTGAAACAGCGAAATCCCGCTTCGGTAAGAATTCCCAGCAGCCGGTCGCGCCGAACCGCGTATTCGCGCGCCAGCGTATCGTAATAATCTTGCGGAAAATGCAAAGCTGCCGCTCCCGCTTCTTGCAGCGGCGCCGGCGCTCCCACCGTCAGAAAGTCGTGAACCTTCCGAATCGCAGAAGTCGCTTCCGGAGGAGCAACGGCCCAGCCCACTCTCCAGCCGGTAACGCTGTAAGTTTTCGAAAGCGCGTTAATCGTAATCGTGCGCTCGCGCATTCCGTCGAGCGTAGCCATGGAAATATGTTTCGCGCCGTCGTACAACATGTGTTCGTAAATTTCATCCGTAACAGCGAACGTATTCCAGCGCACGCAAAGATCTCGAATCTGCTCGAGCTCCGCGCGCTCGAAAACCTTTCCCGTGGGATTGTTCGGCGTATTCAAGATGATCGCTTTTGTCTTGGGGCCGAAAACAGCGGCCAATTCCTGTGAGTCGAACTTCCAATCCGGCGGATGAAGTTTGACGAAGCGCGGCTGGGCCCCGGAAAGAATCGCGTCGGGCCCGTAGTTTTCATAGAACGGCTCGAATACCACAACTTCGTCGCCGGGATTGATGATCGCCATCATCACCGACATCATCGCTTCGGTCGAGCCGCAGCAAACCGTAATCTCGCGCTCGGGATCGAGCGACAAGCCATTCGTGCGCAAGAATTTTTCAGCAATGGCGTCGCGCAGGGATTTCGCGCCCCATGTGATGGCGTACTGATTCACCTCCGCTGCAATCGCTTCCTGCGCCGCGCGCTTGATTTCGATGGGAGCGGCAAAATCGGGAAATCCCTGCGAGAGGTTCACGGCCTTGTATTGAGCGGACAGCCGAGTCATCTCCCGAATTACCGACTCGGTGAATTGCGCGGTCTTCGACGAAATTTTAGGGCTGGTGCTTGCGGTTCGCGGCGAGTTTGACGGGTTCATTTTGTTGGCCACCGTAAAGCTTGCGATAAATGACCGCGTTGCGCGTGACGATTTCCACATACTCGCGCGTTTCGGTGAACGGGATCGAATCCACGAACTCAGCGAGGTCCCGGTACGATTGCCCCGCGGTCCACTGCGTCACGCGGTCTTCTCCGGCATTGTACGCGGCTAGCGCCGATTCGACACTTCCGAAATCATTTTTCAGCCCCGCCACATAGATGGTGCCCAACCGCACGTTGTAATCGGGATCGAACAGAAGCGCGTGGGAATATTTCACCTTGGCTTTCTTCGCCAATTGGCGCGCCGTCTTGGGCAATAGCTGCATCAATCCAAGCGCGTTTGCCCCCGAGTGCGCGTCCGGCGCGAAAGCCGATTCTTGCCGGATGAGTCCGGCCGTCAACATGGGGTCAACTCCCGCGTGCGCCGACCATTGCCTGATCGAAGTGCCGAACGGAAGCGGATAGGCTGCCAACCAAACGTCGTGAGGCACTTGATCGAACGGCCGCGAATCAAGCTGCGGATAAATTTGCCGCACGGTCACAATCGCCGCTCCCACGTGCCCTGCGGCTACCGCTGCCTGAGCGGCTTCCAGCAAGAGCCTCGGCTCACCCGTGGCTGCGTAAGCTGCGCGCAATTCAAGTTCGGCGGAAGCGTCAAACGCAATCGAGCGCAACGCATCAGCGCGCGCTTGCCGCGCCATCGCCGCGGGAGGAATCGTGTCCCCCACCGGCTGCGCTTTAGCGACCGGCGGAATCGTCGCTAACAGATCTGTGTCCTCGGTAGGTTCCGAACCGATCGAGCGCACGCGCGCGGCAGCCAAGCTCTCGAAATAATTCTGCTGATAGCGCTCTTGCAATTTCCCGTAATAACTGCGCGCCAACGGCAAATTCCCTGCTTCCTCGGCGAGACGGCCAAGCCAATACAGGGCGTCAGGCGTGAACTGCGAACCCGGATACTGGCGAAGATGCTGCGCCAGGAGCTGAGCCGCGTCTTGCTGGCGTTTCAGCACCGCAACCCAGGTAAATCGCCAATTCGAGGCGGTAGCATCGGGCGAAGTGGGAAAATTATCCGTAAGCCGCTTGTAGAATCCGGCCGCGCGATCGCGGTCGAGCTGCACCCAATAATAATTTCCAGCCAGGAAGAGCGAAACTTCGGCCCAATGGCTTGCCGGCGCGCGCGATACAGCCGATTCCACGGCGGCCGCCATGTCGGGCTCACGTTGCTGCGACCGATACCACTGCGCGAGCGCATAAAATCTCTCCGCGTCCACGTCTGCATCGGTGATTTTGACGTCTGTCAACGCGGATGGCGCCGTCCCTAGTTGTACTTCGCATTCCATCACACGCAGTGTGGCGCGCTCACGGTCAGCGCCGCTAAGCTGCGACGCAAGATGCGAATACTCGTTGCGTGCGTCGCCCCATTCCTTGGCATTGAAAAGCAGCGCAGCGTGCGCAATCTGCTGTTCCACGGGGATGGCCGGAATTTGCTTGCCGACGTTGCTGCTGCGAAGGAAATTCAGCTTCTCGCCCGCCTCGCGAGCTTGTTCGCTGGCAGGATAGAGCGAATAAATACTCTGATAATCCGCGGCGGCATCAAGCTGGCGCCCGGACTGTTCGCGAACTTCAGCGCGCAGAAAGAGAAGCGCAGGCCGCTGAACGGTCAGCGCGTATGCATCGAGCGCGGCCAGCGCCTCGTCCGGCCGATTCAAAGCGAGAGCAGCAACTCCCATGGATTGCAGGGCCTGTTCGGTCATCACCGAGTCTGGAAATTTATCGCGAAACTCTTCGAGTTGCGCCAGCGCGTCCACGTTGCGATTCAAAGCGATATTCGTTTCCGCGCTCCAGTACAGCGCGTAGTCGCCTAGCAGCGGATCGTTTTTTACGTGCGCCAGCCATTTGGCCGCTTCCGGGTAATGCGCCCTGTTGTAGTCGTAATAACCGAGCACCAGAGCGGCACGCATTCCGAGCGCGCCGGAAGATTTCTGCATGGCGATGGCGCTGAGTTGCGCGTACGCTGCCGGATTTTTCTGCTTCAAAGCGCGCGCCAATATTTCGAGCTGCTTTTCAGCCGGTGCAGCAGGTTTTTTTGACGTGGAACCCTTGTGCTGCGGTGCAGCCGCGGCAAGTACGGGGAAAGACAAAATCAAGCAGGCTGCGCCCAAGCGAACGAGACGGAATGCGAATTTCATCCCGAGCGTTCTACTGCCGCAGAACGGGCGAGGGATAAGGATATTCTCCGAGGGTTTCGCTATCACCCTCACCGAGGATTTCCACCATCCACTGGTGGAAGTAATCCACTGGATGATCCTGAATCGCGCGAAACCGGCGATCGTATTCTTTGCGGGCTTTGTCGAGTTCACTGCGCATCCGATGACAAATATCTTTGTGCTCTCGGCCAAGTTTAACGTCTTTCGGCCTCAATAGTTTGATGTCTTGCATGGAAACTTTGGCTGCACGGTTCGCGCGGCGATGCAGATCTTTTAGTTCCGGCGAGAGGCTGGCGACATCGAACGCCACAACTTCCGGCTCAGCCGCAACAGGTTCGAGCGGAATCTCCGTCGTTACGGATTTCGTCGGCGGTTCTTCGAGCGGCACGTCCTCGGGAACCATCGTGCCCACAGGCATTTCCGCGGGCTCTTCCGCCCACTCGGATTCGTACTCCGGCTCGGCGCTAGCCGGCGCGGATGCAGCAGCTTCCTCTTCTTCCACTTCCACAGCCGCGCTTGCAAGTGCGCGCGCTCGCGCGCCGGGACTCGACTCTTCGCGCGGATTCAGCGCCACAGCGACGAAATTTGAGAGCACGGAAAGCCCAGCGGCCAGCGCCGCAGCCGATGTTTGCGCGCGAAGCAGCGCAGGCAAAGCGTTACTCGGCCGGCTCGACGAGCAAGCCGCAACCAGATCGGCGTATGCGTGCTGCAAGTCGTCGGCGGTGCGCTGGAGCGGAGCGAGATTGTCGCGCAAAGCGCGCGAAACCGCTTCTTCCAACCCGTGCTCGAGCGAGTTTTGTCGAGCTTTCAAGGGATTCCTTGCCTCTTTGCGATTATGGAAACGGTAACGTAGTGTGTCAACTGACATTACGCGCACACGTTCCTGGGCGTGTATTGGCGTCTCAGGACGCAATTTCCCGGCGCCAAGTTGCGGGAATTTGGCGCCCATCCTCGCGAATGGTAGAATAGGGTCTCCCAAGGGGGCGACACGGTTTCGACGGAAGTTGTCGCGGCCCGAAGGCATGCCGGGACCCACCTACCCGTAATAGGGTGGAACAACACAACTGGCAACTCACAGTTGGCACTCGCAGCCTAACTTAAATTAGGCTACGCGCTTCCTCAGGCGTCACCTACGCGTTTGAGATGAGGCGTCACACAGTAGGCTGGTTGCCGCGTTTCGGTCCGTAATGCGGCGGCGAGATCATCGGACTAGTTGCTCGCGCGTCTTGCCCGCTCTGAGCGCGCGCGACGAAAAAATCGGAACGGGCTAAGCATGTAGTCTTCGCGCAGCAAGGCTTCTCGGACGGGGGTTCGACTCCCCCCGCCTCCAAAATCTTACCTGCTTCAACAACTCGTACGGGTAGAAATATCCGTGTATCTGCTGAGAAGTTGACGGATATTAATTGATTCCCTACCTGCCGAGTTATGTGGTAATTTCCCGGACTCTCCTGAAGATGGACGCACGCCCATCAATGCTTTCCCCTGGAGCAGAAATGGACAACGCCTTTGATTGGTGATGCATGGAGGTACTGTGGCGACGTATCGCATCTTAGCCCTTGATGGTGGCGGCATACGCGGAATCTATACTGCGGTGCTTTTGAATCGTATCGCGCAAGAGGTTCCGGGATTCACCGACCGCGCGGATCTTCTGGCGGGAACTTCTACGGGCGGGATTATCGCGTTAGGACTTGCCAAAGGCATGGTACCCGCGGATTTGGTCAATTTGTATCGAGATAATGGCAAGACCATCTTTTCGCGTGACTTGTTGCATGAAATAGGTGATTTAGGAAATTTAGTAGGCGCGAAATACGACAATACAGATCTGATTGAGATTATTGATAGAACTTTCGGGGACGGCAAACTCAAGGAGCTCCTGCCTCGCCATGTCCTTATTCCTTCATTCGATCTCGACAATAAGGCTGTTCCACCGAAGCTGCGGACTTGGAAACCAAAGTTCTATCACAACTATGCGGGGCCTCAGTCCGATGGTGACGAAAATATCGCTGACGTAGCCCTCCGGACGAGTGCCGCTCCCACTTATTTCCCCGTTTATCAGGGTTATGTGGATGGTGGTGTTGTTGCAAATAATCCGGCCATGGCTGCCTTGGCGCAAGCTATCGACAATGTTACGGGAGGTCAACAGCTAGCAGACTTGAGGTTGTTCTCAGTCGGAACCGGACTTACTCCTGTATTCGTCTCTGGAGACGAGCATAACTGGGGGCTCGCGCAATGGGCTCAAATTCTTGCAGATATGATGTTGGGAGGAATGGTAGGTGTGGCCGATTATGAATGTGCGCGCCTGCTCGGAAACAACTACTTCAGGCTCACTCCCATCCTTCCCACTCCTATTACGCTCGACGATGTGGCTAAAATCCAAGACCTGATTGACGATGCGAATCAAGTAGATATTAAGGCCGCGGTGAGTTGGGTTAAGACAAACTTTGCCTAAGTGGTCGAAAGGTCAAAATGCCTAATGTTAAAGTGTCGGTTCCGTATCAGTTCCCACAGTACGAGGCGCTGAGTCGTCTCAAAGGCGGGTGACGCACCCTTCCGCGTGGCACCGGAGTGAACCCGATGCAACGATTGAAACTCGCGGGGTCGCCGAATCTTTTCTGCAGAAACCGCAGAAAAGATTCGGGTTTTGGACGTCGCGGTTGTATGGCCACTGCCCCCTCCGCCTCTCCCCGCGCCGAAGCTTTTGACGGGAAGATGTCATGACGGATAATACATTCCGCGGGAAAAGGAGACCCTTGAGATGAGCGCGTCAAAAATAACTCTCACTCGTATCATTGTTATTTTGGTGGCATTCGTAGCGCTGCTTGGCGTCGGCTACGGTGTTTTGAACGCCGGCGACAAGCCTCCCGTGGCCGGAACCGTGGCCCCTGAATTCACGCTGAATTCGCAGGAAGGCACCCCGGTGAACCTGCATGACTATCGCGGAAAGTGGGTCGTACTCTATTTTTATCCCAAGGATTTTACGAGCGGCTGCACCACGGAAGCCCACAATTTCCAGCGCGACCTGGCGCAATATCAAGCAAAGGACGTAACCATCCTGGGAGTGAGCGTGGACACCGCGGATTCGCACAAAAAGTTCTGCACCCAGGAAGGCCTCAACTTCAAGCTTCTGTCCGACTCGGATCACAAAGTTTCAGAGGAGTACGGTTCGATTATGA
This sequence comes from Candidatus Acidiferrales bacterium, assembly GCA_049693595.1. GTDB lineage: Bacteria > Acidobacteriota > Terriglobia > Acidiferrales > UBA7541 > Palsa-295. Next base: position 21,467 of record JBAVQA010000111.1, read on the forward strand.
ACCTGGGCGTGAAAAAACTGTCCGCCCGGCACACCTTCATCATCAGCCCGGACGGCGTCATCGTGCAGGAATTTATGGACGTGAATCCCAGCAAACACAGCGAAGAAGTATTAGCGGCCCTGACGGAGCTGCAGAAAACCTAGCCGAGTCCCGGCTAGTTCACTTCCGCCGGGTTCGAAGCTCGCCGCTTGAAACCCAGCCAAACAAGCGCGAGACCCGAAACCAGCATCAGCACAGTGGACGGCTCAGGCATAGCGGACGTCTCGCTGGCAGTGAGCGTGTATTCCACTCCCGTGTTTATGTCGAAAAGTTCAAAAACCCCGGTTAAAAGTGTGGGATCAGACTCGCTGCCGGTATAGAGCTGCGGCCCAATCAAGTCCGGCAAGCAAGAGAAGACGCTGTTCAGCCCGCCGAGGTCCGCAGAGTTGAAGAACACGATCGTATCGGTCACGGAAGTACCGTCAACGGTCAGATCGACCGGCTCCATCGTGAAGGCGATGCCTGCTTCAGAGAAACCCGGCGTCGAACCCATGGAAATCGTGAAGGAAGCCGTCGTGGGACCCGAGAGTGTGTAAGTCATCGTTCCCGAAGAGTCGGCATTCGCAGGGAGGGCCGAAAGAAAAAGGAAAACCGCGAACATTGCTGCAAACTTTAGTGCTGCCTTCATATAGCTCCTCTTTGCTCCGCCCCCCTGTGCAGCGTGACTTCTCCGGCTGCAGGCGTTATAAGGGTATGGCAATCGATGTTCCAAAGTGGAGCAGTCACAAGTGCCTAAGCAGGCAGCATTTAAAATGATTCTCAAAATTGTACACGGAAAGCGTTTACTTATTGATGTGCCGGCCAGTTCCCACAATCTTCCCGTCTTGCCCAACTCTGGGCTTTTCGGGCAAACGGCACAGGCCGACCTGGGAACAAAATCGAGGAAAATATGAAAAAGTGGCAAGTTCTCATGGCAATTTCCAGCGTTACCTTTTTCGTCAGCTTGACGATGAGTGCAGCCTCGCAACAGGGCGCCTCGGGTTCAAATCCCGGTGCAACCGCCGGCGCGCAGTCCTCGCAAACCTCGCCGGGTGACAAGGCGGATCCCGATACTCCGGAAGCCGACGATTCGCTGAAACTGACTGACGACCAGAAGGCGCGGATCAAATCCATCCGCGAAGACGCTCAGGATCAGCAAAAAGCCATGCAGAAAGACAAGACGCTAAACGACGACCAAAGGCAAAAAAAAGCAAAGCAGATAAGAATGGACACGCGCAAGAACGTCTGGAGCGTCTTGACCGCTGAGCAGCGGACGATATGGGCCGAAGAGGCTCGTCAAAGGCGCGAAGCGAAAACCCGCGGAACTCCGCAGTAGTAATCCACCCAGCCGACCTTTGGCAAAAACCTGCGCAGCGCAAATATTTTCGATGGAACGCAAATAACTCTTGCATCGGCCGCGAATATCCGTATTCTGCGTTCTACGAACTCGTGCCGAGTTTTCTTTTCAGAGCGCGAGGGTCGTTGATACGGAGGACGCGACAATAAATTGAGCACGATATCCCTCCCAGCCCAATTCCCTACCCGGGCAATTTCCCCAACAAGACGCACTGCAAAGCTAACCCTCTGGCCGCTCGTTGCTGCCACATTCTTCATGGTGTCCGGCGGCACATACGGCACCGAAGACATCATCCACGGCGCGGGCTACGGCCTCGGAATTCTGCTGCTCTTGCTGACGCCGTTGATCTGGAGCTTGCCTACGGCCTACATGATCGGCGAGCTTTCCGCCGCGCTCCCCGCCGAAGGCGGATTCTACGCGTGGGTACGCCGCGCTCTGGGAAATTTCTGGGGCTTTCAGGAGGCGTGGCTCTCGCTGGCTGCCAGCATCTTTGACATGGCGATCTATCCCACATTGTTCGTCGCCTATCTTTCCAGGCTGATTCCGTGGTTCGGAGTGGGCCATCGTGGCGTGATGGTAGGCCTGGCGGTGGTGGCGGCTTGCGCGTTGATGAACATCGCCGGGATTCGCGTGGTGGCGACAACTTCGCTCTGGCTGTTCTTTCTTCTTTCCGCTCCGTTTGTACTAATTGTCTTGATCGCGCCTTTGAAAATGGGCGCGCTTGCGGCTGTGACCACCGCGCCAACAACCTCCACCGTCGGGCTTGTCGGCGGTCTGCTGATTTGCATGTGGAATTATATGGGGTGGGATAACGCCTCAACGATTGCGACCGAGGTGAAGCGTCCGCAGAGAACCTATCCGCGAGCGATGCTGCTCGCCGTCGCGGTTGTCGCTTTGAGCTATATCGTCCCCTTCGCTGCCATGTGGCTCACGGGAGTTCCCTCTTCAGCATTCGAAACCGGATCGTGGGCCGACCTTGCGGGAATGATGGGCGGATTAGTCGGCGGGCCGTTGGCAGCTCGCGCTTTTCGCGTGGCTCTGGTGCTCGGCGGAATGATGAGCGCCTTCGGAATGTTCAATGCCCTGGTGATGAGCTATTCCCGTCTGCCGCTCGCCATGGCGCAAGACGGGATGTTGCCGGCAGTATTCGGAAAATTGCACCCGAAAACGGGCACGCCATGGGTCGCTATCTCGGTTTGCGCTGCTGGTTGGGCGATGTGCCTGGGCTTGGGTTTCGAGCGCCTAGTAACACTTGATATTCTTCTCTACGGAATGAGTCTGACTCTCGAGTTCGTAGCCTTGGTCGCGCTTCGCATCAAGGAGCCGAACCTTCGCCGCCCCTTCCGCGTGCCTGGTGGATTGCCGGGAGCCCTGCTGTTAGGAGTATGTCCCGTGTTGCTCCTGGGCTTCGCAATGGTCCACAGCGAGTCTGAGAAAATCTGGGGCATGAGTGCGCTCGTCTTTGGTGTGCTTCTGATTGCGGGCGGCTTCTTTGCTTACTGGGCGAAATCCGCCATCCGGAAGGATGGTTGGGTAGCCACCGCGATCAAGCAGCGCAAAGCTGCGTAGATTTTTGGCCTTCCGCTTCTTCTGATTGCTCGTACTCAACTGCAAGTTGTTGCTGCGAAGCGACTCGTAATCATTTAATCTCGCCACGGCTATGGCGAAGCAATCTAAATCTTACGACTACGTCATCATCGGAGCTGGATCGGCTGGATGCGTTCTGGCTGCGCGATTGACGGAAAACCCGCAAGTGCGCGTCCTGCTTCTCGAAGCCGGAGGACCGAACACTCCGAAGGAATCAAGAATCCCCGCGGCGTTTTCGAAGCTCTACAAGACCGCCGTGGACTGGAATTATTTCACCGAACCCGAACCACATTTAAATGGGCGCCAACTTTATTGGCCCCGCGGCAAAATGCTGGGCGGATCGAGTTCGATCAACGCGATGATTTACATGCGCGGGAACGCGCTCGATTACGATCGCTGGGAAAGCCTGGGGAATCCCGGCTGGGGATTTGCGGATGTGCTCCCGTATTTCAAAAAATCCGAAAACCAGGAACGCGGCTCTTCCGCGTATCACGGCACCGGCGGCCCTCTCAATATCGCCGATTTGCGCTATGTAAACCCGCTCAGCCGCGCATTTCTATCCGCTGCCGGCGAACTTGGAATTCCCAGCAATCCGGATTTCAACGCGCAAGTGCAAGACGGAGCCGGTCTAAATCAAGTGACGCAGAAGAATGGCAAGCGCCAAAGCGCTGCTGACGCTTACTTGCGGCCTGGGCTTCATCGCGAGAATCTTTCCGTTTTGACCGGCGCGCACGTTTCGCGATTGCTCATCGAAAAGGGACGCGCTCTGGGCGTTGCCTACCTTCGCAACGGCGTTATGGAGGAAGCGCGAGCAGATCGCGAAGTGATTCTTTCGGGCGGGACGATTAACTCGCCCCAAGTGTTGTTGCTCTCGGGCATTGGCCCGGCGGACGAACTGGGAAGAGCAGGCGTACAAACCCTTCACGATCTGCCGGGTGTCGGCAAGAATCTTCAGGATCACGTAATGGTCTCGACCGGCTATTTCTGTACGAAGCCTGTAAGTATGGCCAGCGCCGAGTCGGTACCAAATTTTTTGCGGTACTTTCTTTTCAAGCGCGGCCCGCTGGTATCAAACGTCGCGGAAGCGGGAATATTTTTGCGCACAACTACCGAGCTCGTGGAACCGGACCTGCAACTCTTGTTTGGGCCCGCGTATTACGTGAACCACGGCCTCAGTCCGCGCGCGGAACATTGCTTTGGTTTCGGACCTACGCTCATCACGCCGGAAAGCCGCGGCGAAATCTCTCTCCGTTCAGCGAACGCGCTGGATCCGCCGGCAATTCGCGCGAACTATCTCTCGACGGACGCGGACATGCGAGTCATCGTCCACGGAGTCCGGCTTTCGCGACAGCTCGCGCACTCCAACGCGTTCGAGGCTTACACCGGAGAAGAATTGCATCCCGGCGCGAATGTGAAGAGTGACGCCGAAATTTCGCAGTTCATCCGAAACGAAGCAGAGACGCTTTATCATCCCGTTGGCACCTGCAAAATGGGAAATGATTCCATGGCCGTGGTGGATGCGCGCCTGCGAGTTCGCGGAATCGAAAGCCTGCGCGTGGTGGACGCATCCGTGATGCCGCGCATTATCGCCGGGAACACAAATGCCCCCACGATCATGATCGCGGAGAAAGCCGCCGACATGATTCGGCAGGATGCCTAATCGAGAGCGGCCGCTTTTCTTCACGACGGCGCGCTTCGTCATTTCTGCTATTCTCTTTCGCGTGCGAAATTCATTTCCATTCGCGGCCGTTCTTTTTGTAGCAGGCGCTTCCATTTTGGTCGTACCGCTGAAGCCCGCCCAGCCGCCGCTGCAAGCTTCCGCCCAGTCGCCACCGCAACAAATTCAGCAACCCACGCCCGGGCAGCAGCAAGCTGTTCCACCACAAGCAGGCGGACAGCAAGTTCCTCCGCCAATTTCCGTACACACCGGGCCTGTAATCGTACTCGACCCAGCGCATGGCGGCATGGACAGCGGCGCTCGCGGTCAAAACGGGCTTGTAGAAAAGGACATGGTGCTGCTGTTTGCACGAATCACGCGCCTCGCACTGGAGCGCGAAGGTTTTCGAGTGGTAATGACGCGAAACGATGATTCAAACCCGTCCTACGACGATCGCGCGGCGCTCGCTAATTCCTATCGCGATGCCGTTTTTGTCAGCTTCCACATTGCTTCCACCGGAACGCTGCACACCGCCCGCGTTTATTCTTATCAATTCCCAGACGCTGTTCCAGCCGCAGCCAATCCAAATGGAGGCGCACCCTCGGCGGTTCCTCGTCCAGTTAAACCCGCGAGTCTGGTGCCCTGGGAAGAAGCGCAGCATCCCTACACGGATGCGAGTCGCCACCTGGCCGACACACTGCAGGCTGACTTAGCGCTGCGATTTCCGGGTTCGCCCGGCGCTTCTTCGGCGGCTGCGGTGCGAGGTTTACGTTCAGTGGAAGCCCCTGCGATTGCAGTCGAAATCTCGAACGTGTCTGTTTCTGACCCCAACCAACTGATCGAGATGGCAGCCCCAATTTCCATCGCGATCGTCCACTCTGTTGTTGCGTCGCGACCGGCCGCTGGTTCGACGGCTGCCCCGGGGTCAAAATAATGCCGCGCAACCTGAAAATCACGCTGGCAATTCTCTCCGTGGCTGTGCTGATCGGTTTGATCAGTTTGCGCGGCTTGGATCGCCGAATTCAGCGGTTATCCGAGAGTACAAAGACCGAAGAACAGGCGAGACGCGAGCTTCTGGCGCCGGGCATTTCGACGAGGACCGATGTGAAGGTCCAAACAAAAATTTACTGGGCGGCGGGTCCCGACAAAATCGCGCCGATACAAGTGGCTATGGCTCTCTCGGCTGACCCCGTCAAGCGCGCCAAGCAAGTATTGAGTGAGCTGATCGAAAACCCTCCCACCGCGGATCAACGCACAATCCCAGCGGACGCCGTGCTACTCGGCCTCTACCTTCTGCCGGACGGTACTGCCATCGCGGATTTCTCCGACGCACTGGCTACCGAAACGCCGTCGGGGATATTGAGCGAAGAAATGGCGGTCGATTCTATCCGCCTTACCCTCCAGAACAGCGTCCCGACCCTCACCCGGCTGAAGATTTTGATCCACGGACAGGAAGTGGACACTCTGGCAGGCCATATCGATCTGACCGGCTTTTTTGATTTGAACCCTCCCGCTTCGCCAATCCCCGCGGCACTTGCCGGCGCTGCAGCGCAACGCGGCAACAAAAAATAATCTCTGTCTTAACACCGACCCGACTCGGCGACACGCAGAAAGCGCTCAGAGCCGCGCATCTCAGAAAAAAGTCGGCTTTGCCTTCGCGATGTATTGACACTCGCCTTCGCAGTCGTCAAACTTGATACCGAAGATTCAGCCATCCGGTCTTCCAATCTCAAAGAGGAGATTTCATCATTGCGAACAGACGGACGCGCCGTCGATCAGTTACGGCCGGTGAAAATCACGCCGGACTTTATTCCGCACGCCGAAGGAAGCGCGCTGATTGAAGCCGGTCAAACACGCGTAATCGTGACCGCAACGGTGGAGGACGGTGTACCGGGATTCTTGAAGGGCTCGGGAAAAGGTTGGGTGACCGGCGAATATGGAATGCTGCCGCGCTCAACCGAGAACCGAACGCCGCGCGAGTCCAGCCGCGGCCGCCAATCGGGACGCACGCTTGAAATTCAGCGAATGATTGGCCGAACGCTTCGAGCCGTCACCGACCTGAAAGCATTGGGCGAGCGCACAGTATGGATTGATTGCGATGTGATCCAGGCCGACGGAGGCACGCGCACCGCTTCGGTTACCGGAGCATTCGTCGCGCTGGCCCTATCCCTGGAACGCATGGTCGCGGGCGGCATGCTTCGCCGAATCCCGCTGAAAGATTCTCTGGCAGCTATCAGCGTGGGAATCGTGGAAGACGAATTGCTTCTCGATCTCGCCTACGAAGAAGATTCTCGCGCGCAAGTGGACATGAACGTGGTGATGACCGGCAGCGGAGAGTTCGTTGAAGTGCAAGCCAGCGCTGAAGGACGCCCCTACACGCAACACGAACTGGAGCTGCTTCTCAATTTGGCTGCGGGCGGAATTCGCACACTTACGAAGACGCAGAAAGAATTGCTGCATATGAATTTCGCCAGCCCTGCGCGTTGACAGTGCATGCGCGCGGTACCCTATTCATGAAGTTTCTCCTGGCGTCCTCCAATCCCGGCAAGTTGCGCGAATACCGCGAGCTTGCCGGCGATTCTGCCGTCGAGCTGGATTCCATCCCGAATTTCTTCGAAATCCCGGCGTTTGAAGAATCCGCTCCGACCTTTGCTGAAAACGCAGCGGGAAAAGCAATACACTACAGCCGCTTCACCACCGAAACCGTCCTCGCTGACGATTCAGGTTTGGTAGTCCCGGCGCTCGATGACGCGCCCGGAGTTCACTCCGCGCGCTATGCCGGGCCGAACGCAACCGACGAGGATCGAATCCAAAAGCTTCTGCGCGAGATGCGAGGGAAAACGGGTGATCAGCGGCAAGCGAGATTTATTTGCGTCACGGCGATCGCCAGACAAGGCCGTCTTCTCGCCATCACTTCCGATTTCGCGCGGGGCATGTTGACCGAGAAGCCGCGCGGCAAAGACGGATTTGGTTATGACCCGATTTTTCTGCTTAAGGAACTCGATCGCACCTACGCCGAGCTGAGCCACAAGCAGAAGAATCTTTATAGCCACCGGGGAAACGCTTTTAGGAAGCTACCTTCGCTGGTGGGCATGATCTAAGTTGTCACTTTTCTTCGGCTGGAGCATCTAAGCCCTGTGCCTCTCAACACCCTTGCATTCACACAGCAGACGGGGTTACAAAGTAAGCTCGTTTTTCTCCCGAGGTAGTCCATGGCAGCCTCGCGCGCCGCGATTGGTCTACAGCCGTCTCTGCTATTCAGATTGGAAGAGGCCCGCGCGCGCACCGACAGTCTATTTAATCTGTTGCCTCCCAATTCTTTTTACGATCGTCCCGTGCCCGAACGCCACCGCCTGATTTTTTATCTCGGACATCTCGAAGCTTTCGATCAAAACCTCTTGGGTGGCCCCCTGGGAACTGGGCCTCAGGACGCTGGGCTCGACAAGCTTTTTGCATTCGGCATCGACCCGGTGGGCGGCGGCCTTCCGACCGACGCACCCGAGGATTGGCCAAATATTGCGCATGTTGAAAAATATAAAAGAGACGTGCGCGAAAGGCTCGACGCCAAACTGCGCGGCCGCAGCGCGCTCGCAGCTAGCGGCCCGCCGCTTGCTGACGGAAAACTCCTGCAAGTCGCGATCGAGCACCGCTTGATGCACGCCGAGACGCTGGCCTACTTATTCCACAATCTGCCCCTCGATCGAAAAACGCCGCAGCCTTGGCCGTCCGCCGACCCAAGGCCTACTCCAACGCAAAGACAGGCCTTGATTCCCGCCGGTACTGCCACCCTCGGGCAGCGAAACAATTCGGCAGAATCATTCGGCTGGGACAATGAGTTCGAGACGCAGAAAGTATTTGTCCCAACTTTCTCGATTGACGCCTTCCCGGTCACCAACGGGCAATATTTGGAATTTGTCCGCGCGGGCGGCTACGATGATTCTCGTTACTGGAGGCCGGAAGACTGGGCCTGGAAGATTCAGCAGCGGCTGGGATATCCGCATTTCTGGCTGCCCCGTTCGGATTCGCCTGCGTCCGTCCCGGATGCTCAGTGGGAATATCGCGCGATGTTTGGAACCATCCCGCTGCCGGAATCATGGCCCGTTTATGTGAGCTACGCGGAAGCATCGGCGTTCACGCGGTGGGCTCAGAAAAAATTGCCGACGGAACCTCAGTGGCATCGCGCTGCCTACGGCACGCCGGAGGGCGGCGAACGAATATATCCATGGGGCGATGCGCCGCCGGAAAGTCATCATGGGAATTTTCATCACCAACGCTGGGATCCCGCTCCAGTGGACGCGCATTCTGCAGGCGCGAGCGCATTTGGCGTATTGGACCTCCTTGGCAATGGCTGGGAATGGACATCGACCCCATTCGGCCCCTTGAACGGGTTCAAACCGTTTCCCTTTTATCCTGGCTATTCCGCGGATTTCTTCGATGGCAAGCATTTCGTTATGAAGGGCGGTTCGGCGCGCACGGACGCTTGCATGTTGCGGCGCTCCTTCCGGAATTGGTTTCAGGCGCATTATCCATACGCGTATTCCACTTTCCGTTGCGTGGAGGAATAGACGATGGCAACCGCTCCGCGATTGGCGCCTTCACTTCTTGCCAGCCAGGCTCTGGCCGAATTTTCATCGGACGTGATCGTGGGACTCGGGCAGCCGGGGCAAAAAGAGCTGCCCTCCAAATACCTGTACGATGAAGTGGGCTCGGCGCTCTTCGATGTAATTTGCCTGCTGCCCGAATATGGATTGAGCCGCGCCGGGATGCGTTCGCTGAAGCGCTATGCGCCCGATATTATTGCTCGCCTGGACGGTTCGTTCGTAGTCGCGGAACTCGGCAGTGGCAGCGGCCAGAAGACGCGTTTTCTACTGGAAGCGCTTTCGCGGCGCCAGCGCGTGAACTATTACCCTATCGATATTTCCAGCAGCGCTCTTCATCGTTGTCAGCAGGAACTTGGCGAGATGGACAGGGTGAGCATCGTCGGATTTGAGCGCGCCTATCTGGACGGGCTGCAGGAAGTAGCCGCGCGGCGCCGCGACGGCGAACATCTATTGGTTCTTTTCCTCGGAAGTACGATTGGGAATTTCGACCGGCCCGCCGGAGACCAGTTTCTGCGCGATGTTCGCAACGTGTTGCGCGAAGGCGATGCCCTCCTGCTCGCCACCGACCTCGAAAAGCCCGTGCCGCAACTGCTCGCGGCCTACGACGACGCAGCGGGCGTTACCGCGGCGTTTAACAAGAATCTTCTCGCGCGAATCAATCGCGAACTCGATGGCGATTTCGATCTCTCGCGCATTCAACACATCGTCCGGTACGACGAAGCCGAGCGGCGCGTGGAAATGCATCTTCGCTCAACCGCCTGGCAGCGCGTCACGCTCCGCAAAGCGCGATTTAATTTCTTCCTCCGCGAAGGCGAAACCATTTGGACCGAAAGCTCGCACAAGTACGATCCGCAGGAAGTCCCCCAGATGGGCGAACGCACAGGATACTCCTGCGCCAGCCAGTGGTTTGATACCGAGTGGCCGTTTGCGCAGAACCTCTTCTTTGCCGTGTGACAGTTTCCGGGCTGCGCAAAGGTGTTCGGGTCGAAGCTTAGCCCGCCCGTGATATAGTTTTTCGCCTGATGCGGAAAAAACCAAAGAAAATCACCAAGAAACAATCTGCGCGCAATCGTCGCCCGGCGACAGCAACATCCGCCAAGGGCACTGGCCGCGGTAGCGGTATGCGTGGCCCCAATCCCGAACGCTTACGCTTAATCTTGCGAAAACTAGACGAAGCATACCCCGAAGCGACCTGCGCTCTCACTCATGAAAATCCTTTTCAGCTCCTCATCTCGACGATACTTTCCGCGCAATGCACCGACGTGCGCGTAAATCAGGTGACCCAGACGCTTTACCAGAAGTACCCAAATGCGAAAGCCTTTGCATACGCTAATCCGGCAGAGCTGCAACAGGACATCCGCCCGACCGGGTTTTTTCGCAATAAGACGAAATCCATCATGGGCGCAAGCAAGCAGATCGTTGAAGAACTGCACGGCGAAGTCCCCCGGACGATGGAGGAATTGCTGAAGCTCCCGGGAGTGGCACGGAAAACGGCCAACGTTGTGCTCGGAACCGCTTTTGGGATTGCCTCAGGAGTGGTGGTTGACACCCACGTGTTGCGCGTATCGCGTCGCCTCGACCTGACAAAAAACACTGACCCGAAGAAAGTCGAGCAGGATTTGATACATATCCTTCCTCGCGAAAAGTGGATTCTGTTCTCGCACCAAATAATCTGGCACGGGCGCCGTGTGTGCCATGCGCGCAACCCCAAATGCATCGAGTGCAATCTCGAGACGATTTGCTACTCGAAAGATAAGACTGTCTAAGGTACGGAAATCACAAAGCCTGCCGGGTAAGTAAAGCGCGGAGTTTTGTTCAAGGCTTGTTTAAATCAGTGTGGCCCCGTTTCAGGGATGTCTCTTCAGCGGAAATCTCAACTCGTTCGCGTTTCACATCCAGGCGAATTCTGGCGAAAAAGCTCATGTACACGTTGGCGACCCAAACCAGCGAGAACCCTGCGATCAAATAACCGCGCCAATCCGAAAATAGCAATTTGAAGCGCGTGATGTAGAGAAACAATGCCGTCACCCAATGGCTAAAGCAGTATTCGCATGTAAAAAGGTAGAAAAACTTTCGCTGCAAGAGCGTCCGGCATTCCTGGCTGTATTTTTCGCACCACTTGCGCGGCTCGCTGAATAATTCTTCATGCGTGATCGTCCATGCAACGGACGCAATGGGAATCGCAAGGATGAGCAGCCAGAGCAACTGTGCCGGCAATGTCATTGAGTCAAGCGACAATTCGGCTAGCTAAAGAGAAACTGAGTTTGTAGGTCACTTCTATTGTAGATGCTTTCATCCTCCTTAAAGACGCAATCATCTCAACCGGCTACTGTCGCACGCCTCACGTTCGCTCATTCTGCACGATGCATCTCTTTTGAGTTAGAATGCTTGTTCAGAGAGGGTGGGGTATGAAACGACGCGATTTTCTGCGATCGACAGGCATTTTTTCAGCAAGCCTCGCGTTCGCGAAAGGTGGGCGAATTTTTGCGGTGGACACAACCGTTGAACGTTGGCGAACGTTCGAAGTTACGACGCGCGTCGAAGTCCTCAAAACTTCGGGGACGACACGCATTTGGCTGCCTGCAGCGCTCATCACAGAAACTCCCTTTCAGAAAACGCTCTCTGCCACGTTCCATCCCGAGGGCGGCACAGCGAAAATGACGGAAGACACGCCTGATGCGCTCGGCATCATTGCCGCGGAATTCCCCTCAGGAGCGAGGCCAATCCTCACACTCACAAGCCGCATCGCAACTAAGAACTACGTAGTCGATCTCTCCGCCCCCAACAACACGCCGAAAGTGGACCGCGCGGATTTGCAGCATTTTTTGCGGCCGACGAAGCTTCTGCCCACCGATGGCATTGTGAAAGCCACCGCAATCGAGATCACTAGCGGTTCGAAAACAGATGTCGAAAAAGCGCGCGCCATCTACGAATGGATCGTCGACAACACCTTTCGAAATCCGAAAACGCGCGGCTGTGGCGTGGGCGACATTCGTTTTATGTTGGAATCGCGGGATCTGGGTGGCAAGTGCGCGGATTTGAACTCGCTCTACGTGGGCCTCGCACGTGCGGCCGGCCTTCCAGCGCGCGACGTGTACGGGATCAGAGTCGGCAAATCAGAAATGGGATACAAGAGCCTGAGTGCTTCGTCTGAGAACGTTACCAAATCGCAGCACTGCCGCGCTGAGGTTTACCTGAGCGACTATGGCTGGGTGCCGGTTGACCCAGCTGATGTGCGCAAGGTTGTGCTCGAAGAACCGCCAGGAAATCGTCCTCTGGACGACGACATGGTGAAGCGTGCCCGGGCGCGGCTATTCGGCTCTTGGGAGATGAACTGGATCGCGTATAACTTCGCGCATGATGTCGCTCTACCCGGATCGAACGGGGCGCCGCTCGGCTTCTTAATGTATCCGCAGGCGGAGACAACCGAAGGCCGGCTCGACAGCCTCGATCCGGACAACTTCAAGTACGAGATTACGTCCCGGGAGACCACTTCCACGAACGACTAACGGAAACGCAACTACGAGCGCGGATCGCGTCCGGTGAAGTTTTCGTTGTGCACCTGCTTTTAATGCAAGGACGTCCATCTGCAACAATTTTACAGTCAAAACACGCTTCCCGTTTTCAGCGACTTGGATCTCTGATGATCGTGCACAGTGGCTTGTCGCGCGCTATTTTGCGCGGTCCGTGCACGGTCGGAAGGGGATCGGTGAATGTAGAATCCAAAAGTGCAGTAGAATAAATGCGCAACAATTGTCGGGGCGTAGCGCAGCCTGGTAGCGCGCCTGCCTTGGGCGCGGACCATCCGACTCCAACAGCTCCACCCGTTATTTCTAACTACCAACGTTTCCAACAAACCGGGGAATCTGCTTTTCGCTCAAAGCTAACCCCAATGGCATGAAGACTTCGGATTCTGGCACAGTTTTGGCACAGGGGACGCGCCTGCTTTTGCAGCAGAGGCTTCCTTGCGGACATCTGCTAGCTGCCCAGGATTGGTTTCACGAACATCCGCAGCACAGCGAACGCCTCTTCGAGTTGACCCGATAGATCGCACTCGCTCGCAAGCGAGCGGACAAATCGAGGGCAGACTGAAGCTCGGTGAGTTTGTCGAAAGGCGGCAGCCCAGAATCAATTGTAGAGCCCTCCAGGTATTCGTGATATAGGATTGCCGGGAACAACAATGCCGCCGAAGCCACTCAAAAT
>JBAVQA010000112.1:0-13006 GCA_049693595.1 Candidatus Acidiferrales bacterium
CGATTGACTGGTGTCGGCGGAGGGCAGCTGGAATATCACGCGCATCGCTTTTTCCAAACTCCAGGACCGCACCGGGTACTTTTCACCTACGACGGCGCGACATTACGCTCCTATCTTGATGGAAAGCCAGGATACGCAATGGAACTGGGCCCGGGTGCTGTGCTCTTCCGTCACCTCGGCCGACTGCGACAGTATGAGACGCCCGGATATAAGGCCTTGTATTATGGTTTGTTTTTTGTCCCGCTCGGCTCGATTCTCGCGCTCGCGACAAGGATCACGAAGCGCGTGCCATTAGCGCCGCTTGTGTGCGGTTTGCTTCTTCCGGGGACGCTTCTCGAACCAATTCTTGCAACCGCAGCTCGTCGCCCCATCTACCCCAGCAATTTTCTTCTAGGAGTCGGACTGACGATTGCGAGCTTCGTGTTCCTCCGGCGATATCTTCCCCGCGCACAGGATGCCTAATTGGAATTGCCACCAAACAGGGGCATGACGTGTTCTGCTTGCCCAATCGGATCTATTGCAATAACGAAGCGGTGAAGCGCGTGGTTTTGACCACCGGGATCTGACCGGAACGAGTCCTTGCAATCCCGCACACATCGAGTCGTGGCGTGACCGGACCGAGTGCTCCGCAGTTCACCGGGAATGCGGTGTAGGGGTTGCGGGCGGGCGCGAGGATTTAGGACAGATCTTCTCGAAGTCACCTGCCAGCTTCTTAGCATTGTCTTCGAACACGATTTTCGGTATTCGTGAGACAACTCTTTCTCGGTTCTGGACGAACTCGGTCATGAGGTTCAACAAGCTCTCCACATTTCCCTCTTTCCATAGGTCCGTACCATTAGGTTTTTGTACTACGGCGAATGAGAGGGTTTACATCACTTGATGGGACCTGCTACGCTTGAATAGCGGTTCCGGTACAATCGCAGCCGCTTGAACCAAACAACCGCGGGTACGCTCAGTGTAGATCCGTAGCTAAGAAACGGTCTCCCTTACTCTCAGAGGTGCTGAAGACAAACTTGGTGATGTTGACCTCAGCGAATTCTGCGTAGTGAAGGATCTGTGCAGAATCGCCCCCAAGAGCAATTGAATTTAATTTTTCAATGCCGAAACGTGCTAATCCGATCGTAGAGACTTATTCTCGGCTTGCCGATCACTACGACGACGAGCCGAATCTTCATTCGTGCTGGGGGCAAGCCGCCAACAAAGCCCTGGCCTCGGTCCGTATCAAGGACTACTATCAACTCGTTCTCGACGTTGGCTGCGGAACCGGGAGGGCGCTCGCGTCGCTGGCTTCCAGGGTTAAGCCTGGGGTCCAATTCGTCGGTATCGACCCGGCCGAGAACATGCGGAACCTAGCACTTCACAGGGTTCAACAATTTCGCAATGTGCAAATCCTGGACGGATCATTCGAACACATTCCCCTGGAAAACGTCTCCGTCGACTACCTGTTCAGCATCTTTGCCTTTCATTGGACGACCGATCTGGATGCTGCAGTGAAGGAAGTCCGGCGCGTGTTGAAACCCGGAGCCGAGATGGACCTGTTCTTCATCGGACGCAGTAACGGCCGAGAGTTTATCCAGAAAACGACCCCAATTTTTTTGAAGTACATGGGTCCCGCCTTGCTCCTAGAATCCGCCCGGCTGCGGAAGCAACTCACCAAAGAGGCGGCACATCAATTGTTTTCCAGGGCGTTCAGTCGACCTGAACTATCCATCGATGAGTCCTACGAAACCTACTATGACACTCTGGAAGGACATTGGGGCTGGTGGGTGCGAATCGAAGGCCACTTCATGATGATCCCCCCGGCACGAAAAGAGGAATGCGACCGCGAGGTCAAAAACGCATTGCAGGACCTGACGAAAGAGAGAGGAATCCCGTACACCATCCACCAGCTCCATGTAAAATTACGGAGCGATTAGCCCAACTGTGCAGTTCCTTCCAGCCTGCTTCCCTTGGTGAAGCCTTCCGGTGATCTCGCGGGAAGTTCTCGTGTGCCCCTCTGTCGAGCGGCGACAATGCGGCGATGAACCGCAACAGCATGCTTCTCTGCCCCGGCACGCTGCTACGTCTAGTGGACTCCTACGTCACCGGCGCGACAGTGAACGGCGCAGTGAACTGGACGCAGGCAGATTCGAATCTGTCAGAGGTAGACAATCTCGCAAACACGAAATTACTGAAGCCTCCACCATCAATCACGTCGGGGCAGTTCAAGCAATTCGTGAACTCGCTTGCGCAGATCATCTACAATTACAAGGTTGCGACTGGCCGTTCCACACTGTAAGCGGCGTCGCGGCATAAATGAAAGCTGTTAGCAGGAAAATCTCAGCGGCCCAGATATCGAGCCGCGCATTCCGCTCGCGCGAGTGATTGCTAATCTCTTTTGTTGATCCTGTGATCCGACGCAAATTCTTTTCAGTTCGCCCTGAGTTCTAGCGTTCCATTCGCTCAGCGGGGTATGTAACCGTCAAGGACTGGTAATATCTGCTGCGCGAAGTTGAGCGCTCTTGCCTGTGCCGCCGCTTCGTCATTTTGCCCCTCGATCGGAGTGACGATCCGAACCAGAGCTCCATCGGTCCGATTCATGCGGATGGCGTCAGTCACGAGAAAAATCTTGGCCCAATACTCGCTCGGTGTCACTCGTCCATGTGCCTGATACCAATAGAAAACCAGCTCGCGTTTCAACCCCTTGGCGATGACGTATCGATTGACCGAAACTGTCGCGCCATTCTTTAACTGGAGAGGAATTCGACCGGACTCAACCGGCGTCCAGCCGGCGCCCGGGAGGCAATTCTGGGGAGAATGCATATTGGCGCCCGCCCGCTGAGAGGGAAAGTAGGCGAGGAACAGGGTCACCGGAGGCTCGATAGGCAAGCGCTGATAATCACGCATAAGAAATTCACCCGGCCCCAACACTTCAAGTGGATTGGGAACCATGGGGACATCTCTCCCCTGCCAGACAGAAACTACTTCCGGAAACGAACCAATTCCTACATGCGGTGGGATCGTTTCACTCAGATTTCTTGCTCCGAAGAGCACAGCTGTCGCGGCGAGGAGCACCGCAACAGGCAGAAAATGTCGCCAGGAACTCTGGAGTCGCATCAGACGCGCCTCACTAGCCTGTGATGATCAATGAAGCCGAGGACAGCATGAAACAAAAACAAGAGGCCGAGGGAGAAAACGAAGATCAACCAGCCGGAGTACAAATGGAAAAAGCCTTCGGCTTTGTCAGGGCTCCAATACTCTCCGAGCACGCCACTTCCCATAATGCGGAGACCGTTCGTTGCCACAGCGATTGGAATGGAGGAAAGGATCAAAACTATGCGGCGCGAGATCCGCGTCTCGAACAGGTATCCGTAGAAGACCGCGAGCGTTAGCAGCGCAACGACGAACCGCAATCCGCTGCATGCCTCTGCCACATCCAGCGTGAGCGACGGCAGATAAATTACGTTGCCCTCCCTGAGAACGGGCACTCCGATGAGTGCCAGTAGTCCGCTCGCCAGCCGTGAAGCAAAGAACTGCAACGGCATCGCGATTTGGTTGAAGAGGATTGCCGGTGGCGGGATCATCAAGAACATCGCGACCCACGGGAAGAGCACGGCGCGAAAGTAGCGCCAGCCGCAGAATTGAATTGTGCACCCGGCGAGGAGGAACAGCAGCGAAGTGCGCGAAAGGAAATTATCTGCGCCTAATACACCCAGCACCAGAATCCCCAGTGCACCAAGGATCACGACGAGACCGAACCAGTTGGGTTGAATAGGCTCTTTGGCGAGACGCTTCCGTTTCTTCCAGAGCACCCAAGCGCAGAAAATCGGAACGATGAAACCGTGGGAGTAGTCGGGATCCTTCCACCACTGAAGTACCAAACTAGCTAGGATGCGGTAATAAAGCAGGCTGATCAGGGCGGCAAGAAGCAGAACTTGCAGCCAACTCTTCCAATCGAACGCAGCAGTTTCTATCCTTCCTGGCGTAGAGCTATCAGCCGCATGACTCATAAATTCTGGTCAGTCCCGGGCCCTGAGAGGCCGCTTAGAATTCCGCAATCCCTCTGCCAAAACGACCTTGACCTGACGAAGGAGCAGAGCACTCCACGACAGCCATTCAGCTAAGGCCGTGCAAATCAGGGAGGTGTGTCCATTCTCGTCGCCTTTTGTGACAAGTCCTGCCCCGTTGCCGCGCCTGACTCGGACCTTAGTTTGCCCATCATTTCCCATGAAATGGGATAAATGAGAAGCTGTTTTGCCCTCACATGGCAGGTCTGTAGGCGGATCTATCTTCGGATCGGCGATCTTACATCCTTTCTATGTGTGGCAAATAACTAAAAACAAACAATTTAACGCTATATGTTAATGAAGCCGACTCACAATCGCCCTGGCAACCGCATTGCTATTCTCCCTGTCGGATGAACAGATACGTCCATGTCCGGGCTGCGTCCGGGGACCGAACTACTAATCAGTGTATCATCTGCAAGGGGATGAACCATGTGTGGCATCGCGGGAATTATCGGGGCTGACCGAGACCGACGGGTTCACTCATCGGAAATTCATCGGATGTGCGAGACCATCGTGCATCGAGGCCCGGATGACGAGGGGGTGTTTGTTCAGGGTCACGTCGGGCTGGGGATGCGGCGTCTCAGCATTATTGACCTCTCAAGCGGACATCAGCCGATCCACAACGAAGATCAGACCATCTGGATCGTTTTTAATGGAGAAATCTATAACTTCCTGGAGTTACGACCAGAGCTCGAGAGCCGTGGGCATCGCTTCTACACAAACACCGACACTGAAGTGATCGTCCATCTTTATGAAGAATTCGGAGACGAGTGCGTCCAGAAACTGCGCGGAATGTTTGCGTTTGCGATCTGGGATGAAAAACGTCAGCGTCTGTTGCTTGCCCGAGATCGGTTTGGCAAGAAGCCCCTCCACTATGCGATCAGCGGAGGACGCCTCTTGTTCGGCTCCGAGATCAAAGCATTGCTTGCTGTTGCGCCCGAGCTCAGCGAAGTCGATCGTCAGGCATTGCTTAGTTACTTTTCCTTCGGCTACATTCCCGATCCACAAAGCGCATTCTCTCGGATCCAAAAGTTACCTCCTGGTCACATTCTTGAGTTCGCTTGTGGGCAGACGAAGATCCACCAATACTGGGATCTCCCTCGATTTGGAACGATGGAGCCCCAATCGGAAGAGGAATGCCTGGAAGAACTCGAGCGTCGCCTGGGTGAGGCGGTAAGGGTTCGCCTGATCAGCGATGTTCCGCTGGGCGCGCTTCTTAGTGGCGGTGTGGATTCTTCGATCGTTGTTGCGCTGATGTCGAGATTTTCATCGGCGCCCGTAAAAACCTTTACCGTCGGATTCGCCCAGAAGGACTTTAATGAAGCAGATTATGCCCGTCAGGTAGCAAAGACATTTCAGACCGAGCACCACGAGCTGATCGTCGAGCCCAATTTTGTCGAAACACTTGAAAAGCTCACTCACCACTTAGAAGAGCCTTTCGCTGACGCATCGATCGTGCCAACCTATTCCGTGTCCTGCCTAGCACGTAAACACGTCACCGTGGCCCTTGCCGGGGACGGAGGGGACGAACTATTTGCAGGATACGACCGTTACCAGATCAATCTCCGTAGACGTCGACAACTTGGTTTCATGCCAGCGTGGGCGGGAAGGATTTACCGGGAGCACGTTTTCCCACATCTGCCCAGCGGAACGTATGGGCGGCGATTCCTCTATACGATGTCGTTGCCTGAGGGTGATCGTTATCTCGATGAGGTTTCCTTTCTCTCCTCGGACGGACGAGAGCGATCTTTATTCTCCCGCGATTTCCTGGCTTTTGCGGATCGATCCCCTTCTACATTCGACCTCTTTCGCCACTTTTTGAGCGCCGCGCCGGCCGAGGACTCACTCAGTCGATTGCAGTACCTCGACATCAAGACTTACCTGGCGGCCGATATCCTTACCAAAGTGGACCGAATGAGCATGGCGACCTCTCTCGAAGTGCGCGCTCCGATTTTGGATCACGTCTTCGCTGAGTGGGTCACCCAGTTGACTCCGAATTGGAAGCTGCGGGCCGGGCAGCAAAAGTATATTCTGAAAAAGCTAGCTGAGCGACTCGGAGTGCCGCGCAGTGTGATTTACAGGCCGAAGCGAGGGTTTGGACTTCCCTTGGTGCGTTGGTTCCGAAAAGAATTGAAGCAGAATCTCCTGAACGTTCTCTTGGAACCCAAGACCCTACAACGAGGATACTTTGATTCGGGCGCTGTAAAGAATCTAGTGGATGAACATGTCCGCGGCCGGCGTGATCGGTCGAGTGATCTTTGGATCCTGCTGGTTTTCGAGTTGTGGCACCGGAATTTTCTAGACAGACAGCAGACACACTCGTATGCAGCGGTCCAACCAATCTGGCTCCAGTCCTCGGCGGGGTCAGCAATCGACAGCTCGCATGATGCTGCGGATTCTGCGTCGATAACCCCAGCCCATCGAGCCTGATTCGCAAAACTGCATTGAAAGTCATACCCAACACGCTGACAAGTGCCTTGCGTGCAGCCAAGACTATCGCATTATTGGGGGCACGCACCTGCGGGGCTTACTCCGCACTTGGCCGCAGCAGTTGGCGGGCACAGAGGCTCCTCATCCTCGGATATCATGGCATATCACTGCAAGACGAGCATCATTGGCGTCCAGGCTTGTTCATGCCGCCCGAGACTTTTGCCGACCGCATGAAAACCATCGCGCGAATGGGATGTAGAGTCTTGCCGTTGGATGTTGCCATAGACCACTTGCAATCAGGCACGTTACCGCCGATGTCTGTGGCAATCACGTTTGACGACGGATTCCATAATTTCTTTGCCGCCGCTTACCCAATCTTAAAGGAATTTGGATATCCGGCTACCGTGTACCAAACCACTTTTTACTCCGGATGGAATAAGCCCGTCTTCCACCTGTTATGTCACTATCTGCTTTGGAAAGCATCGGGTCAGACTATTGAAGCTTATCCAATCATCGGGCGAAGGGGCCCCTTCGATTTGCGTGCGGAGGAAGGAATTGATGCCGCGGGTGTGGAGATCTGGAATTTTGCGAGATCGGCTGGTCTTTCGCCGGAGGAAAGGCAACGACTTGCCAAGACTCTCGCGGACTCTGTGGGTCAGGATTATCAGAAGATTTCGGATCAGCGGCTTTTCAATTTGATGAATAAGGAGGAGCTCTCACAAATGGTGAAATGGGGAGTGGACATTCAACTCCACACGCACCGGCATCGTGTTCCCACACGCAAGGACCTGTTCCTGAAGGAGCTGATGGACAATCAGGATTTCCTGAAAAAGATTGGACAGCTGAAGGCCACCCATTTCGCCTACCCAAGTGGCGTGTACCGGGAGGAAGTATTTCCCTGGCTATCGGAGTTTGGGATTCGTTCGGCTTCTAGCTGCGACACAGGATTGGTGAGTTCCTGGTCCAATCCAATGTGTCTCCCACGATTCATTGACACGACTCAGATCTCCAACCTCGAATTCGAGGCTTGGCTGTGTGGCCTGCGTGCGGTGCTGCCCGGCCGTTTGAATGGGCGAAGTCACAGACCGGTTTCAAGTCAAGATTGTATTAGCGAGCCTCAGCTGTGATCGCAAAACCCAGTCCGGGGAGTGTGGACGCGCGGAGCGAAGTCGGCTCGAATGTGTCTCGATCCTCTGCCTGCCAAGATGCGATTGGGAGGCACAGGGATGATAGCTCCTCACTCATGGGGGTTTATAAGGAGCAGTCCAGCACCTGGATGGAAAAGCTCTCATCAGCTCCTGTAAAGCGCGTATTGCACGTGATTGACAGCCTCGATGTGGGAGGCACCGAATCACAAATGGTCCAGGTAGTGTTACGGCTTGATCCGCGGTTCTATGACGTTACGGTTGCTACCCTTCGAGCCGGAGGGCCCTTGACCAAGGTGCTAGAAGGTGCGGGAATCCGGATCATTGAGTTTCCGAAACGCAGGACCATGCTTTCCGTTCAAGCCGCTTACCAGTTAATCCGTATGGCGTGGTTTATTCGACGTGAAAAAATCGATGTCGTGCATGCCCACGATCTCTGGGCCAATCTCATGGCAGTTCCGGCGGCTTGGCTGGCAAAAGCGCCAGTCATTATTTCTAGCCAGCGTAATTTGGCTACTCTGTCCTGGTACACGCCATCCCGGAAGAAGGTGATCCAGCGAATACATCGCATGGCGACACGCGTCATCACCAACTCAGAGGCTGGCCGAGAGTTCGTCATCAAGGAATTTGAGATTCCTCCCAAGCAAGTACATGTCTTGCATAACGGCGTAAACTCAGAGCGCTTCTGTCGGATCGAAAGTGATCGCAGGAAGTCGTTCCCCGCTCTCAAATCAAACGCTAAGCTCATCATCAACGTTGCGAACATGAATAGGGAGGTGAAAGGTCACACAGTTTTAATCGAGGCAGCCCGAACAATCTGCGACGCCATCCCAGAAGTGGTCTTTGTCTTGATCGGTGACGGCCCTCTCCGCCCCAGACTGGAGGAAATTGTTCAGAGTCATGGGCTCGCGGACCATTTTCTCTTCATGGGGCACAGAGAGGACCTACCAGATATTCTGTCGTGCGGGGATCTATTCGTTCTACCTTCGCTCGCTGAGGGACTTCCGAATTCTGTCCTCGAGGCTTCCGCAGTGGGACTTCCAGTGGTTGCGACAAGCGTGGGCGGAATTCCCGAGATCATAGACGATAGCGTAACCGGCCTGCTCGTTCCGCCGCGAAATCCGCAGGCCCTAGCGAAAGCGATCGTTCAAATCTTGAAGAATCCGCAATTTGCTGCAATACTTGCACGCGCTGGTCAGGAGCGGGTCCGTACGGCATTCAGTTTTGAGCAAGCGTTGGCCAGACTCAATTCTTTGTATGAAGTGCCCAGAAACTGAGTCTTCAGGTCGCGTTTAATCTTAGGCTCCGCATCTGCCGGTGAATCCTGGTAATTGGCCCCATCGGGGCACCTTGAATCTACCGCCGGAGTTCGGATGGCTCAATCACGGCGCCCGTCCGTGGATTGTTTGGATCCTACTCTTGGCGGAGGCAAACGTCTCGGTGGGGATGTCCAGCGCAGGCTTTTCCTGCGATTTATCTGATCGGCTCGCTGTCTTAGTGAGGTCGTACCAATGAGATTCAGATCCCGAATCGGAAATGTCCTTCGGCGAGCCTCAATGCCCGTCTTAAGGAACGTGTCGGTCGAGCGTTGGCCAAGGCTTACTGCTAGGCTTCACGGCATTCAGACTCCTCGAACTATTGTCCCGAATCCCACGAGAACCCCGACGTGCGGCACCAATATCAAGATCATCTTCGACCTGCTTGAACAAACCCGAAACATTCAGGGAGACGTTGCCGAATGCGGAGTTTTTTCTGGCGCCACACTGATTCCCACCGCCTTGTATTTGAAGCAGCACGGCATCGAGAAGGCTGTTTTCGGATTCGATTTCCTTTCAAGGGTTCGATGAATCCGTGAATATCGACATTCAGTTGGGTGGACGAGATATCGAATCCAAGCGGGTCGGCGGTCTTGGTGACACTTCTTATGATGGAGTAAAGGAAAGACTACTGCGGTTCGGCCTCTCTTCCAGCGTAAGCTTGGTCAAGGGTTATTTCCGCGACACTCTTCCTAATTACAGGAATGTCCGACTGTCCTTCGTCCATCTCGATTGTGACCTCTACCAATCCTACAAAGACACCCTGGAGTTTCTCTATCCCTGCGTCAGCCCCGGAGGGATCGTGCTGCTTGATGAATACAACGATACTCCCTGGCCGGGTTGCAATAAGGCCGTCGACGAGTTTCTGGCAGACAAACCAGAGCAGCTCCTTGAAATCGAAATCGACAATTTCCAGAAATGGTATTTTCGGAAGCAAGAGACGGCCCAGGTGCCGTTTGCGCCAGGTGGACCAAGTGGACGGAAGCCCGCCGACAGTCATCGCGCGGTTCAGAAGGGCTAGTTATTGGGCTGGTCTAGCTAGATTTCGAGGAGCTTCTGCTTTCCCGATTGTTAGCGACAGACTGCTCGCAATGCCGCCGGTAATTCGGAGCTGTCGCAATCTTTAGAGTGAGCAGTAAATTGATTCACCTAGAAGTCCCTACCACTGGCAACCAATGCTGCAACTGGCCTGATCTTGGTTTTGTCTCTTGGGAGTCCTCCCCATTAACTTCCAGAAAATGATAACCTTGCAACGGCCATGCGGTCAGAACTAGTTCAAGTGTTAGGTGAGAAGATGGCACAGTTGCCCTGCTGCAAAGAGAGATTCCCGGACCCCCTGTACCTTCTCTACCCTTTGGGCCAGTAGACTAGCACTCCGCGGCCACTCTAGACTTGTTCGTATGAGGAAATTGTGCGGACTGAATTCCGATCGCTGCGTTCAGCCCACCTCTGTGCAGGCTCGGGGCAATCAATCATCTCCTAGCAAACCTTTCTCTCATCTGCCGGTCATCGTCCTCGTCCTAGCGGCGATTGGGCTCTCCAGTTGTATCGGGTACGCAGGCGCGCCGGGAGGAACGAAGCCGGGAACATCGAGCGCCGGGGTACTTTCGCCGAGCACCAACAACGGCAGCTTCGGAAACGTATCGGTCGGGAGCACTGCGACTCAGAGCTTGACCATCACGAATACCGGGAACGCAACGGTCAACATTTCCCAGGCGACCATTTCGGGCACCGGGTACACAGTGGTTGGCGGAAATCCCTCCTCTTCGATTCCGGTGGGCCAAAGCAGCACAGTTCAAATTCAGTTTGCGCCGCTCGCAACGGGTGTGCTCACGGGCACTCTCACGGTCGTGAGCGATGCGTCGAATTCACCGCTGACGATTTCAATGACCGGAACCGGGACACAGCCAAATTTAACGACCTCTCCCGCGTCAATCAGCCTTGGAAGCGTGACGGTAGGCCAGACCAGCACCCAGAGCGTGAAGCTGACGAACAGCGGAAACGTAAATCTCGCCATCAATCTCGCACAGGTTTCCGGATCCGGCTTCGGCATGAGTGGATTGACGACGCCGATGACGCTGGGAGCTGGCCAGAGCACTTCGTTTAATGTGCAATTCACGCCCTCGGTGGCAGGGGGGGCGACGGGGAGCATCGCATTTACCGACAATGCGCCGGGTTCTCCACAGGCGCTTGCTTTATCCGGCAGTGGAGTCGCGGCGAATGCAATGTTGACCACAAATCCTGGGAGCGTTGCTTTCGGCAACGTAGTTGTTGCCAGTAATAGTTCGCAAACGATTACTCTGATGAACTCCGGAACTGCCAGCGTAACGATTTCGCAGGCGAGTGTCAGCGGCACGGGATTCAATATAAGTGGTATCAGCACGCCGTTGACTCTTTCCGCGGGTCAGAGCACTAGTTTCAGCGCCCAATTTGCTCCCACTACAACAGGGAATTCTTCGGCGACGGTTACAGTCACTAGTAATGCTTCGAATCCGACTCTGACGATCGCTCTGAGTGGCACCGGAACACAAGGACACCTCTCCGCGAATCCCGCTAACGTCAACTTTGGTAATGTTCTCGTTGGAGGCAGCGGCTCCGTCTCGATTACTCTGACGAACTCCGGAACTGCCAGCGTCACGATTTCTGCGGCCAGTGCATCCGGGACAGGCTTCACTATCAGCGGATTAGCCGTGCCCCAAACTATCAATCCAAACTCGAGCACATCTCTTACTGTCAAGTTCGCACCGACTTTAGCAGGCAACGCCAGCGGCAACATTTCGATCACCGATAACGCGCCAGGCTCTCCGCTCTCGATCGCTCTCAGTGGAAGCGCCACGGCAACTCAGCCACAGCTCACGATCAGTCCATCGAGCGTGAGTTTTGGTAACGTCAACGTCGGCAGCAGCGGGACTCAGAACATCACGCTGACGAACGCCGGGACCGCGGCGCTGACGATTTCAGCCGCAAGCGCCTCCGGGGCGGGTTTCAGTATCAGCGGATTGACTGTTCCGGTGACCATCAATCCTGGACTCAACACAACGCTAACCGCAAACTTTGCGCCGGCTGTTGTTGGCAGCGCTTCCGGAAGCATTTCCATCACAAGCACTGCGCCCGGATCTCCGGCGACGATTGCATTGAGTGGATCCGGGGTTCAGGCGCAACTCTCCGCGAATCCTGCGAGCATCAGTTTTGGCAACGTCAATGTCGGCAGCAATGGATCTCAAACCATCACGCTAACGAACTCGGGAACTGCCAGCGTCACGATTTCGGCGGCGACCGCTTCTGGAACCGGTTTTGGTATGAGCGGGATCACGGCTCCGCTTACGATCAACGCAGGTCAAAACACCACTTTGAGCGCCACGTTCGCGCCGACATCCGCTGGAAGCGCAAGTGGAAGTATTTCCATCACAAGTAATGCCCCGGGATCTCCGCTCGCGATCCCCCTGAGCGGAACGGGCACGCAAGCGCAGCTTGCGCCGACACCGTCGAGCGTCAGCTTTGGTAGCGTGGTCACAGGTAGCACCAACTCGCAGACCATCAGCCTGAAGAACAGTGGCACGGCCAGCATCACGATCTCACAGGCGAATGTGACGGGTACAGGCTTCACGATTAGCGGCCTTTCGATACCAGCGACGATAGCTGCGGGCGCCAGCACCACCTTCAGCGCAGCATTTACGCCGAGCACTACAGGAAGCGTTAGCGGATCGGTATCTCTGGTCAGCAACGGACCGAGTTCGCCACTCGCGATCCCATTAACTGGGACCGGGACTCAGGGACAACTTTCAGGTAACCCCTCCAGTGTCAACTTTGGGAACATCGTGGTGGGCAGCAACGGATCTCAAACCATCACGCTGACCAACTCGGGAACTGCCAGCGTCACGATTTCGGCAGCAACCGCTTCCGGAACCGGTTTTAGCATGAGCGGGATAACGACGCCGCTTACGATCAACGCTGGCCAAAACACGACTTTGAGTGCCACGTTTGCACCGACATCCGCAGGAAGCGCAAGTGGAAGTATTTCCATCACAAGTAATGCCCCGGGATCTCCGCTCGCGATCCCCCTGAGCGG
>JBAVQA010000113.1:0-7882 GCA_049693595.1 Candidatus Acidiferrales bacterium
GGAGATCAGGTTTTCGTCCTGGGCCAGCCAATTAATCGTGTTGTAGAAGAGGTCGCCGTTCTTCTGCTGGCCCACATATGGATTCGCGGCAAACGCTGAGTTACCAATCACGACCACGCGAGCTTCGTCACCTGCTGATTTTCTGGAGGCGGCAATACCGAGCGAGAGCGGACCGGCCGTGTTTGGATCGAACGTTAGTTGATTTTTGCCCTGTTTTAGATTCGGAACGGTGAAACTCTGCTGCGACGTCTTCAAAAGTTCAACGCTTTGAGGATCCGTTTTGGATTTGTCCGCGATCGATACCGTGCGCGCCAAGGGGAAAAACGTCATTGAGCGAGTAAAATTTTTCGTGATGGGGCTGTCTCCAAAATCCGTGACAAGCGGTATCGCTGGGCCCGCACCGAGCAGACTGCCAACTCCGCTTGAGTCGATCACCACATTGTCACCGACATTAGTATTCCACGCCTGAAAAATCTCTCCGAGCTTCGGATCGGTCTGCGGGTCAACGAGAATCAGGCCTTTGCCCGTTCCCGCCAGGTACTTGTTGAGCATTTCCGCTTCCTGCGGAAAGAATTGCTGGGTGGGACCGGCAACCACTACCACGCTGCAATCGGACGCTATGCCTTTTTCAGATACTAGATTGATCGTCTTTGTAACGTAGTTTTCCTTCTTCAGTCCTGCATCGAGGTGGCTGTAGCCGTTTTCTCCGTCATCACTCAAGGATTTTTCACCGTGGCCGGTTACGAAGCAAACCGTCTTAACCTTGTCTTGCGTGACTTTGATAATCGCGCCTGTGATGTCTTCTTCGGACGGGACGCCGCCGGATTCGAGGTGCTCTTTGCGCTGACCGGAGGCGACGATTACGTCGCCCGCTCGCGTAGCTCCGTAATCCTGGGCAATCTCCGGCTTTTGATCCGGATCAAAATTCTGAAATTTCAGATGGTGGCTTAAGCTGGTGTACTCAGCCATCTGATCGTCGAGAGCGGCGTTTGGGGATTTGTCGAAGTGAACGATGGTGACATCCTTCTGCAGGCCGCCTACGATCTGCTTAGTCTGATCGGAAAGCGTGTACAGCTTTTCGGTAGTCAGATCGAAACGCTTATGATGGCGAAACCCTACGAAATTCACGATTATCAAGATTGCGATTACAGCCGCACCTAGAACCGTGGTGTTCGTCCCCTGCTGCGAAGACCGCTTGGAGAAAAAACGTAGAATGCCGCCAAATCCGATAACGATTGAGGCCAGCAAGCACAAGGCCCCGATTGCCAACACAACTTTGCTAAACGTCAGGAGCTCGTGTTGAATCGTATACCGCAAGTACCCGGCCACCAGCATGGCTATGCCGGTGGTGCCGATAAACCTCGCCAACTCGTCCCGATCCCATTTCATCCTGCAAGAACCTCCATGATTTGCGAGCGCGAAGTAAAACCCGCTTAGGCTCGCCGCCAGCGCATTGAATCGACGGAGCGCACCGTCAAGAAAACGAAAAGAGCGATAAAGCTCCCGTAATAAATCAGGCTGGATGTATCAATCACTCCGCGCGTGAAATCTTCGTAATGGCGTATCACCGAAAGATACTGAAGCACGGCGCTCGCGCCGCTATCGCTGCTGCGTCCGATGTCCAGCACCCAAATGAACAAGGAAGCCGCAAAGGTAATCACCGCTGCAATCAGCTGGTTTTCCGTGAGGGATGATACAAATGACCCGAGCGCCAACAGCGATCCGCCAAGCAACAACACGCCTGCGTACCCTGCGGCTAACATGCTCCACGGCGGCCTGGGTTCGCTGCGGAGACACATGAAGATCATGTAGCTCGCGGTGGGAAGCAACATGAGCGCGAACAAAGACAGCGAAGCCAGATACTTTCCCAGCACGATCTCCAGCTCGCTGACCGGCGAGGTCATCAGCAGCTCCATCGTGCCGCGCTTGCGTTCTTCGGCATAGACGCCCATGGTCAAAATCGGCGTAAAAAATAAAACGAGAGTAGCGAGCAAACCAAAGAAGGTGCGCATCACAAATGCGGGGACGTCGAAATCGGACGGCATGCCTCGCATGGCCTGCATCTCCATTTGAAAAGAATCCCTGATCGCGGACGCCAGAATTGCGTTGAAGAAAAACGCGGTCAAAATCAGGAAAAGCCCGATGAAGATATAAGCGATGGGAGAAACGAAATAATGCCCCATCTCCTTGCGATAAATTGCGTACAAACTCCCCATAGTGCTCTCCGCTCCTTTATCGGCTTGCCTAACTGGACGCTTGCGCGTGGGCTGCGTCGTCCGTGGTGAGTTCGAGGAAAATGTCTTCGAGACTCAGGCTCACTCCGTGCAGTTCGTAAAGCGGCCAGCCATGTTCCACAATTTTCGCCGCGATCTGATTGCGAATGTCGTTCCCTTGCGCCGCTTCCACGGTAACGGCCTGATGCCCTCCGGGACGGGCCGGCTCGATCACCACGCGGCTCGCTCCCGGAATTTGCGCCAGCATATCGCGCAGGGGTTTTTCCGGAGCGTCCGTCTCAATGCGAATTTTCTGGCCGCCTTTGAGCTGCGAAGTCAAATTCTGCGGCGTATCCACCGCGGCGATTTTGCCTTTGTTGATGATGACCACGCGGTCGCACGTCATGCTCACTTCCGGGAGGATGTGCGTGGAAAGAATAATGGTGTGATTCCCAGCCAGGCCTTTAATCAGGTTGCGGACCTCGATGATCTGCTTCGGGTCCAAACCAACAGTCGGTTCGTCGAGAATGATGACTTCAGGGTCATGCACAAGCGCCTGCGCGATGCCCACGCGCTGTTTGTAACCGCGTGACAGCCGTTTAATGAGTTCCGAACGCCGGTCTTCCAGATTGGTTTTTCTTAGGGCGTCATCGATGCGGGCGGGACGCCGCTCCACTGGAACATTTTTAATGCGTGCGACAAAATCGAGGTAGGTCTCAACGGTCATGTCCGGATAAACAGGCGGAGTTTCCGGCAGGTAGCCGATCCTGCGGCGGACTTCCATCGAATCGGTGAACACATCGAAGCCTGCCACGCGCGCCGTCCCGTGCGTGGCGGGCATATACCCGGTCAAGATTCGCATTGTCGTCGTCTTCCCAGCGCCGTTGGGCCCGAGAAAACCGAGAATTTCACCTTTGTTCACTGTAAATGAAACGTGATCAACAGCCGTAACCTCACCGTAAGACTTCGTCAGGTCCTGAACTTCGATCAAAGCACTCCTCCAAACAAGGCCGCCCCGGGCGCATTGCCGGGCGCTTCCAAACCAATCTTTATACTAAAGTTGGGAGAAAATTGAAAATTCAGAGCCAGTGGTCGCTGGAGTGAATAATCAGTGTACTCGATTGAGATGCAGTCGGTGTCCGTGAAAGTTGTCATGGAAATGTCTGCGCGGGTGATCGGGGGCTACGTCTCACCGCGCCGCTTGCCATTACTCATTGACCCCCTTAGAATCAAAACACATAGCAGGCAACGGCCTGCTCGTCCGGAGCATCCACATTTCGTACACATGCAGCTTATCGTTCTGATCCCCATATGCTTAGCCCGGTGCGATGAGAGCCTGGGACGATGAAAACGGCGACACCGCTGGATGGGTGTTGGGAGATGCGCGTTGACACATCGCGGCCATTTTGTTATTCAATTTGTTTCGCATTCTTAGCTTGCTATTCGACAACGGGTTCTGTCCCACCTGTTTGGGCGGATCTGAAAAAGAAATCCAAGGTGATATGACAATTTCGAAGGCGTATGCCCAAATGTTCGAAAATGCCGGAAGCCGGCGCGCAGATGGTGCAGGACTCACGGTTTGCGGTATTCGAGCGGAGCGGCTGCGATTGTTTGGGTTCGCGTTGTTGGCGTTTCTCGGCGCAGGGTTCCTCACGGCTTGCGGAGGCGGCAATTCGGCCATCACGCTGGAGGTGACGCCGAACACGTCCCAAACAGTGGATCAAGGCCAGGTAATACAATTCACCGCCCTTCTGGGCAACGACACCGGCATGAAGGGCGTTACGTGGATGCCGCTCACCGGCACGGGCTGCGCGGGCACCGGTTGCGGGACGTTGACCAACATCACGAAGACTTCGGTGACGTACACTGCGCCCACGAATAGTTCTATAGCCCTGACGGTTAGTTTGGAAGCAGTCGCGAACGCGAGCACCGGCGTTAACGTAACCACCATGATCAGCGTTGTTCTGCCTCCTACGTTTACGACCACTACTCTTGTTAATGGCTCGAACGGCGGACAGTACAGCCAGCAGGTGGCGGTGACGGGCGGCGTCCCACCGTTGGTATTCAGCGTAGTATGCCCGAACAACCAGCCCACCTGTCTTCCCCCTGGATTAACCTTAAATCAGAACGGAACCCTGCTTGGTGTGCCCACGACCTCCGGCACATATCCATTTTTCGTGAAAGCAACGGACCGCGGCGGTGTGCCCGTAATTGGCCAACCCCCTCCGTTTTCCGTCACGTCTACGCTTTTCACCGTGATAATCAATCCGGCTACTCCGCTGTCCGTCTCGACGACCTCTTTGCCCCCTGGGACCGTTAACCAGCCGTACAACATTTCGCTTACTGCAAGAGGCGGGGCCACACCATACACATGGAGTGTGACTCCGAACAGTTTGCCTCCCGGATTGGCGCTGAATATCTCGACCGGACAAATCTCGGGGACTCCGACTACCGTCGGTTCGTTTCCGTTGATCGCCACCGTGCAGGACTCTTCCGTTCCGGTTCAGTCCGCTTCGTCCGGTCCGCTCACCATCTCGGTCCAATCACCTAGCCCGCTGCATATAACCACTGCGTCTCTGCCTTCAGGAATGACGGCAACATCCTACAACACGACTTTGAACGCCAGTGGTGGAACTCCTCCCTTCACGTGGAGCGTTATAAACGGCCAGCTCCCCGCTGGTCTGACTCTTGATGCCCAGACCGGGCTAATCTCGGGAATTCCGATTCTTTTGGGCACCTCCACTTTCACGGTCCAAGTGCAGGATTCTTCTGCCGGCGGCCCGGCGAAGGCAACGCAGCTATTTAATTTAACGATTACGGCCGGTTCCACGAGCAGCAATTCTCTGATCGAGGGGAACTACAGTTTCCTCTTCAGCGGATTCGATGCGAATGGAACAGTCGTTATCGCAGGTAACTTTTCGGCGAACGGGTCCGGAGGAATCACAAACGGCCAGGAAGATATTAATCGCGTCACCGGCGTTGCAGTAGCAGCGAGTCTGACGGGAAGTTATTCCGTTGGAACGGATGGCCGTGGCACCATGCAGTTGGTCGCAACGAATGGAAACCTCACGGTGTTCACCTCAAACTATTTGTTGGCGCTCGATTCGAGCGGCAACATTCACGTAATCGAGGATGAGACTGTTCCCACGAATGGCGTAGGAATTACGCACGGCTCGGGGATCATGAAAGTGTCCGTCGGTTCGTTTGTAACATCAAACTTCGCCGGGAATTACGCGTTTGAATTCTCCGGGCAGGATTTTTTGACTGAACCAACCGTGCTGGCAGGTGTCGTCAATCCCGACGGCGAGCAAATTTTTAGGTCGGGTACCGTGGATTTCAACGACGGAGGCGTGTATTCCCCGCAACTGTCTCTGACGGGAGGTTTCGCAGTCGGGAATGCGAATTCCAAGGGCCTCGCAACGATGACGTTTCTACCACCCACGGGCCAGCAGATCACTCTCACGTTTACGTTCTATTTCGTCTCGGCCGACGACATTTTCTTCGCCGAGATTGACGCCGCCTCTTCGACGAATACCCTGCCCAGGCTGAGCGGCGAAATGTTCCTTCAAAACACCGGGACGCAATTCAATCAGAGCTCTTTGCAAGGAACCGGCGTCGTAACCGGTACAGGACTCGCCGGCACCGGGATCGAGGGCTCGAACTCGACCGTTTTTGCAGGTTTGTTGACTTCGACTCTGGGTGATGGCACCGCGAACCTGAGTTTCGACCAGAATGCCGGCGGCACGGTCACGCCGCTGACCTCGGCCTCCGGGACATATCAGGTGTTTCAGAACGGCCGCGTAGGATTTACCGGTTTGGGTAACCGCGTGGCTGCGGCTTACCTGATTGGCCCCGATCAAGGCTTTATCATTGGCTCTGACACGGCTGCGACGTACGGTCTGCTCGAACAACAAAGCGGCGCTCCATTCTCGCCGTCGTCTGTTCAGGGCACTTATGTCCTGTCCGCGCCCCAGGAAGCTGACACCTTAGCGGTAAATATGATCGGCGAATTGAGTTCCGCGGGGGCCGGTAATTTCGTCGGTACCCTGGATGAATTTATTCCTCCGAGCGGTCCCCCGTCCACGGACATTCCTTTCTCTGCCAGCTACTCGGTAACGGCGGACGGCCGCGGAAACATGAGGCCGATTCTGATTGCCGGGTTCCCGACCAATCTTGTCTTCTATGTTGTTTCACCGAGCGACGTGCGGATGATCTCTTTGGATTCAAACGTAGGGAATGGCCATCCCCAGGTTATTTTCCTCAGCCACTAGGATTTTGGTTGGATAGTTGCAAAGAAGTGCGCGCAAATCGATCGCGGATATTTACTTGTCTTTTTTCTCGAGCTTCAACGCTGCAGAATTGATGCAAAATCGCAGGCCCGTGGGTTCCGGCCCATCTTCGAAAACATGACCTAAATGCGCGTCGCAACGGCTGCAGATCGCTTCCGTGCGCGCCATTCCGTGGCTGTTGTCTCGCTCCATCTCGACGTTCTCGGCTGCAATGGGCTGGTAGTAGCTGGGCCAGCCTGAACCGGAATGGTATTTCGCGTCCGAACTGAAAAGCGGCTGGCCGCAGCAAACGCAAACGTATGTGCCCTTCGTTTCCGTGTCTGCGTACTCTCCGGTGAATGGCGGCTCAGTCCCCTTCTTCCGCGTCACCTGATATTGCTCTTCCGTCAGCTTCGAACGCCACTCCGCATCGTCCTTCTTGATTTTCTCGCTCATGTTTCTATTTTACACCCGGCACGGCTGTTCCAGGAAATGTGACTCGGAAGTTTTTGGCCGCCGCCGGCAGCTTCAGTAGAAACTCCATGGACGTCAGCTATACTAGAACAGTTTCACTGACGCGCAGCCGTTTTGCGTGCAGCAATCAGTAACCGACTTTCTGGAGACTTTTGTGAACGAGGTTTTCATTTGTGACGCGATTCGCACGCCCTTTGGCCGTTACGGCGGGGCGCTCGCTTCAATTCGAACCGACGATTTGGCGGCCATCCCGCTGCATGGACTCATCGAGCGCAATCCTCGCGTGGATTGGATGGCGCTCGACGACGTCGTCTTCGGCTGCGCAAACCAGGCGGGGGAGGACAACCGCAACGTCGCGCGTATGGCTTTGCTGCTCGCGGGTCTTCCGAAGGAAATTCCCGGTTCTACGGTCAATCGGCTCTGCGGCTCCAGCATGGACGCCATCGGCGTCGCTGCTCGCGCCATCAAATCGGGAGAAGCGGATTTAATAATCGCGGGCGGCGTGGAGAGCATGACGCGGGCTCCGTTCGTGATGGGCAAGGCCGATAGCGCGTTCAGCCGGGTAGCTGAAACGTTTGATACAACGATCGGCTGGCGTTTCATAAATCCGCTGATGAAAAGCAAGTACGGCGTTGACTCCATGCCGGAAACCGCTGAAAACGTGGCCGAAGAGTTCCACGCTTCGCGAGCAGACCAGGATGTTTTCGCTTTGCGCACGCAGCAGCGCTGGGCCCGCGCAAACACCGCAGGTTTCTTCAAACACGAAATTTTGCCCGTTACTATTCCGCAGAAAAAAGGCGATCCGAAGATTTTTGCCACCGACGAACAGCCCCGGCCGGACACCACGCTCGACGCACTGTCGAAGCTCAAGCCCATCGTGAAACCGAGCGGAACCGTGACGGCGGGAAACGCTTCCGGCGTGAACGA
>JBAVQA010000114.1:0-2129 GCA_049693595.1 Candidatus Acidiferrales bacterium
GCTTTAGCTGGATTCACACGCTTTCGAGCTCGAAAGTGAATGAGTTTCGCTTTGCAGCGAATCGCTTCGCCTCTTTGCAAGCCGTCCCGACGGACAGAACGAGTCCCGCTCAGCTCGGTTTTACCAACGTTAACCCCGATGACGCGAAAGCTACCGCGCCACCCGTAATTTTCACCAACTCGTTTAATCTCGGCCCGTCACCCCAGGGTCCTACCAAACTTCACCGCGCCACATTCGAGTGGTCTGACAACTTCACCTGGACTCACGGATCCCATGAAATCAAATTCGGTGGGGATGTCGCTCGCATTCGCCAGAACTTCAATTTCGACTTTTTCAATAACGGCAGTTTCGATTTCACGTTTGGGGACTTCACCGGAAACGAAGTAGCGGATTTCGTGGGCGGCTTCTGGGACAATTACTTCCAGTTTTCGAACGCCGTCTACGGGATTCGTACTTCAACGTTCGGCATTTACCTTCAGGACACGTGGAAAATTTTGCCGCGGCTCACTCTCAACTACGGGCTGCGTTACGAGTATTTCACCCCACAGAGCGACGTCCATAACAATATTCTTGGCTTTTTCCCGAACTCGCAATCAACCCTGTTTCCCAGCGCGCCTCCGGATATCCTCTATCCGGGCGATCCGGGGACACCCAACAAAGCGCTCGTCTACCCGGATTACAAGAACTTCGCGCCTCGTTTCGGTTTTGCATGGGACGTGCTTGGAAATGCCAAGCTTGTCATGCGTGGTGGCTTTGGAATCTTCTATGACCTCGAAGATGGCGCACTGAACCTCCAGTTCGGCGGTCAGCCGCCTTTCGGCGCCGTTTCAAACATATTCCCCACCGGTGTTTCCGGTATCACTACTGACCCAACGGCGGATCCCTTCACCTCGAGTGGCTTTACAAACCCATTTCCGTTTGCATCCCGCGGCCTGGTGGGCACTTTTCTGACGCCGAAGATTCCCTTCGCCTACACTACGGATCCGCATTTCCGAACGCCGTATTCGGAGAACTTCAATTACGGCTTCCAGTACCAGATGACTCCCGACACCGTGATCGAGGCAGTTTATGTGGGGAGCCTCGGACGCAGGCTCGTCAGTACGGGAGAAACGAATTTCCCGAGTCCGACGATTGAGCAACAACAGCTCGCGCAGTTCGGCTTCGTGAACCCGGACTGTGCCCGCTTGGGCATAGACGGCACGAACCTGGCTCAGTGCACCGGAGGGATTACGCCATTTGATCCCAACGGTTCACCCACCGGAGCCACCCAATTGCTGACCGACTTTAGCGATGGGCTTTCCGATAGTCATGAGTTCCAGTTGACCGCGGACAAGCGCTTTAGCAAACAGTTTGCGTTCCGGGCTGCTTATACCGTTTCGAAGACCATTGACCTTACGTCTGGGTTCCGCTCTCGTTCCGGAGAATATACCGACCCGCTCGACCATCGACTCGACCGCGGTTTATCGGACTTCGATACACCGCAGCGTCTGGTCATAAGTGGCATTTGGGGGTTGCCGTTTGATCGCGGCATCCACAGTGACGGCATACTGAAAAAGGTTGCTGCAGGCTGGCAGTTCAATGGCATTGTGACCTTCCAGAAAGGGCAGCCGATTACGTTCTTCTCGAATGGTAACGCCAGCGAGCAGAACAATTTTCTGGATCGCCCCGATGTTATCGGCCCAATCACTCGTGCGAATCCCCGGAATGGCGCGCAGAGCTTCACCAGCGATTGTCTGGGCGGCAGCGCTACAGGGAATTTCTGGATTAACCCTTCGAACTTGGTCTGCTCGCCCTGTCCCAACACAGACCCGACATGCTCTCAACCAGGCGATATCGGAGTGCCGTTATTCACGTTCGGCACATTGCCGCGCAACGCCCTCCGTGGGCCTGGCATTAACAACTTTGATCTGTCGCTCACCAAGACCACTCCCTTCGCCGAGCACAAGTCAATCGAGTTCCGCGCCGAATCGTTCAACACTTTCAACCACGTTCAATTCTTGAATCCGGACTCCAGCGGATTCAGCGGAACATTTGGCCAAGTGACCGCCGACCGCGGCTCGCGCATTGTGCAGTTCGGGCTGAAGCTGTACTACTAAGTAGGTCAGTTCTCTGCTCTTAGAAAACAAAAA
>JBAVQA010000115.1:0-9164 GCA_049693595.1 Candidatus Acidiferrales bacterium
GTCTATCGGGATACTCCTTTCGAATACAAGAAAGGAGATTCCTGGGACCGCTTGGTCCATCAGTGAATCCATCTGCTCCAGAAATTTGCCCAAGATGATCGCGTTCGCATTCATCGCCCGCAAGAGAGCTTGCAGGTGAAGATGCTCCGAACCTGACCGAAAGAAGCATTCAAACGAGAAGTAGAACGCCATTTGACAGGCCAGGAAACCGAGGCATGGGAAATCATCTACTTCAAGCTTTACAAGAGCCAATTACCAATCATCGAGCAGGCGCTTGAAACTGCTTCGCTGATGCTGGGGGCACAGAAGTCTCGGGGCTACTGCATGGAGATGATCTGTGCTGACTTTCTCGCAGGAGCGACGTTAGATGAGGCAAATCCTGAAATTTTCTCAGGGTCGATCCGACGGCTCGTGGAGCTTCTTCCCGGACCGGAGAGACTCGAGTTTATCAAAAGCTTGAAAGAATCAGCGTGAATCTCCCGGAGCCGAGGCGTCCCAGGGTTAGGTTGCAACGAGATCACTACATTCGGCTCTGTCGCCAGGTGTTAAAAAGAGATAATTGGAGATGCCAGAATTGCGGAAGCGCGAGCGAACTGCAGGTTCACCATATTCAATTTCGGAGCCACTTGGGTGATTGTCACGAGCGAAACCTTGTAACTCTTTGCGCCGCTTGTCATAGAGAACTTCACCATCCCGTCACATAGACACGCCACCTTGTCACCAAGGGATGGACGAATGAGCGAAGAACCATAGGTTTGAGGCCTGCGTTCGTCCCGTGTTCATATCCAGCGCGGATCCCGTAGTTTCGTTCGTGCTTAAGATCGTGGAGAGCTGCGAAGCGATGCGAACGGGAACTGACATGTTGTCCAGAACTCAAAACACGGCCAGCGCCCGAACTCGGGCGCGATTCGCCGTAGTGTAGAAACTGAATCTGCTCCTTGTCAATGAGTTAATCGTCTACTGAGGATCTTGAAGGAAGCTTTTCTAGCCAGGAGAAGGTTGCCAAGACGGGCGCGGGAAGAAGGGCGAAGCGAAAAACATACTGCAAAGCGGTAAGTTCGGACGAGAGCGGCTAAACCCTTTGCCCAATTTCTTTAGAGATTCAGGCTCTTTTTCGCTTTAAGGAATCCCAAAGCCGCTTTTCAAGGCACGGCGGACAGAGGCATCCGGTTGAATCAACATCGTAAAAAACTTTCATACACGCCCTGCACCGAAAACGATCGGACGTAATCCATTCCGCTTTTTGTGCGAAATCGCCGCAATGAGGGCACTTGGTGCCGATCGAGACTTTGCAATCCATACATTGCCTTACCATCGCTGGCACACCCCGGACGCAACGAACCCTGCCAGGATCAGGATGGAGAGAATTGAGGGCGAGAACATACTATTAACATTCATTGATTGTCAATGTATTCTGGTACAGAACTCGCGCCCGCGCGGCCAAACTCCACAAGTTTGGCATCGGTCATCGTCTGCAGCCACGCGCGCAATTCTTCTTGAGTCTGGACTGTCTGTCCTAGGTAGGAATCCATGGCTCCTAGAGTCCCAGGCTTTTCTTCAGCTCTATGGCGTACTCCGGAACCTCCAGAGAAGGCACGAGCACCAAGTCTTGCGGTTCATAAGATTGCGATATCCGGCTTTCCTCGCTACCTTGCCAGTACACCTCGACGGACGCGCGATTCTTGGCGTAAATTCGCCACACGACTCCGACAGTTCCGCTCAAGCCTTTTTCTAAATGTACGAAGTCACCGCGCTGGAATGCTACTGCGTCTTCGGGCATCGGTTGATTCCTCCCACTGTAGCGGAAAATGTAGCATGGGAGGGCCTCGAAAGGTTGATCATGGCAGCTAGCGCCGGTGCCACTGAGAGGACAAGCTAATACGTTCGAGACTAGCTACAGGCGTTGGCAGTAACCTGCCCTTGGGTTTGCCGCGCTCGATCTGCTTCACGCTTCTCACCCCATTCATTGACGAAATCACGGTACGCTTGGTACACGACGAAACTTGGTTGGTGTCCGGCAAGTAGAAGGACGGCTTGTTCTTTTAACATGGTAGCCAGTTCTTCAGGCATGCCTTCTTCCATCCAGTATTTCACCGACCGCTCGTCGACAGTCTGAAACTCATATACGTCGGCGAGCCAATCAATCGGCAACTTGAGCCAAACCGTTAACAGCTTCCAGCATTTCATGCGCAAGTTCAGAGCTGCGCGTTTAAAGAAGAAGCGAACCTCGCGCAGTGGTGGACTCACAGTCTGATTACTGCAGGTGTCAAGGTACTCGTCATCGCTTCACCTCAATGCTTTCATTTTGATACGTTCAAGATTTCATTCGGACCATCATAGGGGCGAACCTGCAAATAGACGAAGTGCCGATTCTCTCGGCAAAAATACTCAGTGCCGCCGAGCGGCTGATAAAAACTTACAGAATCGATTTCCTCGATTGTTTGCAGATCGTGACGATCATGCAAGGACGGTTCCGCCTTGGCGGTCCAAACTCACAGTCCATCCTGATTACGGCTGACCGTGGCTTGGCAAAAGCCGCTCCCGAAGGCGCGAAAGTGTGGGAGTGTACAAGTGAGGATGCTCGCCGGTGAACTCCCGCCCGCTGAGGTAGGAATTCACTAAAAACATCTGATTCTGCCACGCTAGATTTCCACAAATTCCATATTCGAACATCGTAGGTCACAGAGTGGCTTGGACGAAAGCTTTTGTCCCAATTGACGGACTTTCTCGCCTGGAGTACATTGTGCGGTAGATTCTTCCTGGATGGGCCCAATCCATAATTCATCGTGAGGAGGTTACTATGGAAAAGCTGATCGCCCGTTGGAGCTACTGGCTGGGAATCGCCTGCTTAGTCATCGCCGTGATCTGGCGGATAGCGAACGTCTTCCGGTCTTGGCAGTCGTCGGCCGCCACCGGGGTACCCATCGGGCATTCATCGTTCATCCACGCTAGTATCTTGTTTCTTGTCGCGACCATCGCCACGGCATGTTATTCCTGGCTCAATTCTCAGAAGCCTTAATCGAACGATCGCCAGGAACCCACGATAGGCAGTGATGCCTATTCTAATCTCGTTTTTCTGGACATTAGTTCTTCTTGACGGACCCATTTGATGCTGCCATCTGCCCCGCGTTCTACGCTAATGGCCCGATCAGTAAGACTAACACTTCGATGCGATGCTGCTGCAAAGATGCCGGTCGTCAGGGTGCCGCGCTCAGCCTGTGCGAATTTACTAACCAGATCAGGATGGAACACGTTGAGGCTCGATCAACTGTTACCATACTGCTGGCCCATGTATCAGCTACCTGCACACTCTAAAAGAGTGTATTCAGGCTGCGGTCCGCTGGGTTTGGCGTCAAGTTTGACCCGTTCACTCCGCATGACAAACTCTGCTCGTATGACAGGAAGTCTTCATGGACTCCAAGCACTATCTCAAGAAGAACTGCGCGCCTGGCTGCGCAGGATGAGCGATGGTGCTGACCTCTTGGAGTTTGGCCAGGCGACCGCACACCCGGGTAAGCCACAAGAGAATTTCCATTGGCCAATCCGACAAGTATTTTCACGCAGCTTCGAGAAGTCCGGATTGAATGGCGCAGTCGAATTACGGCAGGAAACCGATAAGCACGCTCTGCTCGTGATCGACTTCCCATTGTCTGCGTATTAAGCCGCTCACGTGTTCGCGCGCCGATACGCGCCGGGTGATTCCCGTGGCGGTAGTTATGGGCGGGATGTCTTCGAACGTAGGCCACGACACCCTGCAAACTTCTATCGGAGCGAAAAGAGTTCCCGCGGGTACGTCGAGATCAGTGGAAGTGACGCGGTAGTATATCCACGTGTTTACGAGGTCCTCCGTTTCTGGCGGAATGTATAGGTATATAGACTGCATACTTCGTGCCCCTGTTCGGCGGATTCTACCAGAATACATTGACGATCAATACTTGCAAGGTACGCGCCATTCATCAGTTCCATTGTCTCGCGCCGACCTTCATCAAAATGCCCGAAACGGGAATCGTCCGGCCAAAATCACCCTTGTGGCCATCGAATCGATAAAATCCGAAGATTTTTGGGAGATTATTGGGCATTCCGGAACCGTACCCAGTGGGCGACTCGCTGATGAAATTCACGCCGGAGGAAACCGAGCGCCACGAGAGCATTTACATCGAGCAGATGCCTCGGGAATCGAAGACAAGTCTGAGTCTTCTGGTTCTTCCGGATTACAATGTTGTGCGGTTAGTCGCGACCTTGTAGGCATAGATGAGTTGCCCGAGGGACTGTGCGAACTGGATTGCTTGTGACGTCGTGACTGTGGACGGGAGCTTGAGCAGTCCGGTATTGGCAAGATTGTTGACCATCGTCGCGAGGCCAGAGTTCACCTGCGTCCAGTTGACTGTGCCATTCGCCGTCGAACTGACTATGTAGGAATCAATGGCACGCAACAGCGTGCCCGGCGAAAGCAGAATGCCGTTGCTGGTATTCATTACGCTGACAAGATCCAACGAAAACCATTTAATGTCCTGCGAAGTCGTCTCCGCAGGTGGGATGATGAAGTTATTCGCGATCGCCGCATCCATAATAGAATTCACGGCGGCATCCTGCGCTGTCTGATTGGCGGACCCGTCGGCGTTCGTTGGTGGCATCGCATCGGCCACGGCGCTGGCAAGGCCGACCACAACGAGAGTTGTCGGCTGCGTCTGCAGAATCTTCGAGACCGACACGCCGTAAGTTTTGAATTGTGGCATGGTCATCCCGAACTGAAGCGTCAGCAGATTCGTTCGCACGGCATTGCCGACGAAACACTGCACGGCGGAATCCTGGCTCGAAGTACATCCCTGTGCACGGGCGGGCGGCGCTGCTGCAACGATCATCAGACACACACCAATCCACTGCATCCTCTTCAGACGCATTTTTGAGATCTCCCTGTGAAGTTATCTACTTCGTGCTGTCCGACGTAGGCGGGATCGTGGAAAGCGCGCTGGCTGACCTAATCTTCCAGCACGACGCATTATCTGTTTTGTCCGAACAATGAATCAACTGGTCGCTGGTACAGTTTGAGGCTAGGCGCTATCGCTGCCCTCGGAATGCCGCGGCATTCCTTAAGTGGTCGATCTTGATCGGATCTATTCAGATTTTATCTGGGATGAGTCTAGGACGCGTTCGAGAGTCGGACAGGCTTTTTAAAATTTATCGGTGGGGTGCGGAGTCCTCGAGCCTCATCATATGGTTGCTGTGATATGACAAATTCCATTCAAGCTCGGGCCCGATGAAAGAATCTCGGAAGACTCTATGCTACATTTATTTGGGGCCGTAGGCGCCTTTGTACCAATTCCAGGTGCGTCGCAGGCCTTCCTCGAACTGAACGAGGGGCTTATAGAGCAGGACTTTGCCTGCCAACGAAATATCCGCTTGTGAATGAAGAATATCGCCGGTGCGCGGTGGATCGTACTGCGCGTGAATCGTTTTCTCCGTAATCTTTTCGAGCAGCTTCAGGACCTGGTTCAGCGTAATCCTCGCACCGGTACCTCCGTTGAATACCATGCCCGAAGCGCCGCCCGCTTCGCTGCTCGCAGAGTCTCATCCACGATGTTGTCGATGTAGGTGAAATCTCGAGATTGCTCGCCATCGCCGTAGACTACTCGCGACTGCCCTTCGAGCAATGCCAGCATGAACCTCGAAAGCACGCCGGAGTATTGCGACGTGGGATCCTGCCGCGACCCGAATACGTTGAAGTACCGGATGGAAGCGTTTTCCAGCCCGTACACGCGACCGAAAACTTGCGCGTAAAGTTCTCCTACGTATTTCGTCACGCCGTAGGGGGAAATCGGCGCAGCCGTCATCGTCTCCACTTTCGGCAGTGTGGGCGTTTCGCCGTACGCAGAGGACGACGCAGCGTAGACAATCCGGCGGACTTTCGCATCGCGCGCGGCCACCAGCACATTCAAAGTCCCATCAATATTGATCAGATTAGTTTCGAGCGGATCTTTCACGGACCGCGGAACGGATGTTCGCGCGGCCAAATGGATGACGAAATCAGCTCCCTTGCAGGCCGCGGAGCCACTTCAAACCAGTCCTGGACTTGCTCGAGTGTAACGGCCGGAGCAAACGGGCGAAACGCTTCGCGCATCTTGACCGTGGCATTGATCCAGTCACGCATTGACGGGTGTCCGGGATCTGCAAGAATGCTGCGATGGCCCAGAGCGCGCGGGCCGAACTCCATTCGGCCGCGATACCAGGCCACCACTTTCGCATCACGAATCAGCTTCGCCGCTTCCTCACAGGCTTGCCCAAGAGAACCGGGTCACTTCGATGCGATCCTGGAAAGCCTTCAGCCCCGCCTCAATCTCAGAATCAGTAGGGGCAGGACCAAGAAATGGAACCGGAAATCTGTGGTTCTGGATTCGGTCGTGTCGAGACGCTCGCCAGAGCCCCGACCCAAGCGCAGTACCGTCGTCACCCGCTGCCGGTTGAACATAAATTTCATCGAAAATTCCGGAGAGCAGAAGTTTGCCGTTCGCGGTGCAATTCAGCGCGCCCCCCCCGGCCATTGCAAGACGCCTTTGTCCCGTGGCCTTACCCAAGTGGCCGCAGATGTGTAGCATCACGCGATCCAAGCACTCCTGAAGAGCGGCCGCTACGTCGCGGTGTACATCCATTACTTTGGAATCAGGCTCACGCTTCGGAACGAGATTTTCCTCGAGGTATCTCCGCGTCGCCCCATAGTTCTCGCGATCCTCTCGTTTCTGATTGAGCCGCAATAAGGGGATTCGAATTGTCCCATCGTCAAGCAGCTCCACAGCCCTTTCGAAGAACGGGCGAAAGCGGCTCGGGTTCCCGTACGGGGCTAGTCCCAGCCCGAAGTGTAGTACGCGCTCGCGGCATGCGATAGATGGTGGTTGACTTGGTGGACGCGCTCGCTCGCAAAACTGGGCAAATGCTGATCGACTAGTGCCAGCAGCGCCTCTCGGGAAAAGACTTCTCCAAACTGTCGAGC
Source organism: Candidatus Acidiferrales bacterium (assembly GCA_049693595.1). Taxonomy (GTDB): domain Bacteria; phylum Acidobacteriota; class Terriglobia; order Acidiferrales; family UBA7541; genus Palsa-295. The sequence continues at coordinate 6,986 of JBAVQA010000115.1, forward strand.
CGTCAGAGGGTCGAGCGAGAACGCCGCCTTATGCGGGGAATGGTCGAAGCCATGAACGAGTTCGTCGATTTCACCGAGACCAATCCCGGCCTCACGAAGGCAGTATGTGATCGCCCCGACCGGAAAATTTACCGTGTGTTTTCGTCGAGTAAATCGCTCTTCTGTTGCTGCCGCAATGACTTCTCCGTCGACGATGAGTGCTGCCGCAGAATCGTGTCCCTGCGAGACAAGGTACTCCCGTTCGTCGAGATTCGGCTGATGGGCCTTCTTGAACGGAACTGAGTTTCCCAGTCCGCTGATTCCAATGATCTTCATCTGACCTCATCTCCAAAAGCTCTTCGCGGAGCTCACATTGCAGTAGTGCTTCCCATTCCGACACTTGGTCCATCGACTTACAGGATATCTCTTGGTGACCCGGCGAGTCGCAAGAAACATGCGACTATCGTCTGCAATCGGAATCAATATACCGTTGACTTGGCCGCTGAGAATCACCGTGATGAAAACTTCTAAGATATTTTGCGTCCAATCATAATAAAAAACCCGCCGTCTCTACCGCCGGTGAGCAAGCCGCCTAACTGGACCAAAAAGTGATCGAATTTGGTCCCTTTTTGATTCTGCACAAACAGCTTTTCGCCAGTCGAAAAAGACTCGGTCGTAGACTTCGGGACGCTGTTCACAAACTCAAACCCCGAAACATCAAACCAGTTCTGTATCTCCCCGATCGTATGTTTCGATTCGTGTGGATTCTTGTACTGGTCCATAAACCACGTCTGCTTTCTGATGCTGCTCGCACGCCCATCTCTCAAGCGAGCATCAAGGAACTGGAAACGATCGCCCGAAACTTGAAAGATGAGCCGTCGAAAGTCAGTCGTGAGCCGACTGTATTTATTGTAGAGCCCGATCAGAGCGAAGCCGCCGGGCTTGACGAGTTTCGCTATTGTCTTGAAGCCGAGGAACGGGTCACTCGTGTGATGCAGCACACCGTTTGATACGACGAGGTCAAAAGTCTCTGGTTGAAACACGGGCCTGAACAGATTCATTTGAACGAAAGCAACGTTTTCAATGCCATTCTTCCCCTTAAACTGTTGACCCAATTTAAGCGAATTCAGACAAGCATCTGCACCGATGACGGTCCTCCCCCATGTCATCCCAAGAAAATTGCTAAGTTGGCCCGTACCGCACCCGACCTCCAGGACCTTGGCGCCGAAAGGAATTTGTTCGTCCAACAAACGCGCAAAAATTCCTTTTTGGGCCTTCTCCCTCAGGGCGGTACCGGAATCCAAATCGTCGTAGTTGGGGAATGGAGTTTTCTCGTAAAACGATTTGACGGCCGCCGTTACATCGGGTCTTGACCCAGACCAATCATGGGACCAGAAAAGCAGCGGGATTCCCTCTTCGCAGGCATACTGATTGCCGCAGAAACTGCACTGGAAGGTATCGGCGGGTCCATCCAGGTTGTGACTGCACTTGGGACATTTGAGAATGCCCACAGTCTTTGTCAGGATGTCCATTTGCGCTCTTCCTTCAGACGAAGCGGTTGGGTCCGCAGCAGACGAGAGCAGATCGCTCATTCTTCTGTCCTTGGCAGCAGTGCGCTGCCCCCCGACGACTGCTGAAAAGGAGGTTTTGAAAGAAGGTAGGTCGCGATTTCCTCCGCGACCAGGCGTGCGCCGACTTCGGTGAAGTGTACGTCGTCGTAAAAAATGGAGTTGTCTTTCGGCAAAGCGGACGCCAAGTCTAGGCATTCAGCATTTCTTTCCTTACACATGTCGAGCATGATTTCGTTGTAAGAGTCCAGGCCCCTCTGGAGGTCGCCCATGGACACACGGCCTCTCGGCTGAAACGGTGGCCCCACCCATCCGAAAAGCAGCAGCCTCTGCGAATCCGGTGGCAGATCGGGACGCCAGATGCTGGGCTGTGTGAGGAACAAGCAGCGAACGCCGAGTTGATGGCATTCGGTCGCGATATCCTGGAGCCTCTGACGATATTCCGCAAGCCCGAGCGAGAGATCTGGCATGGGCATGGCGGACCTGGAACTCCGCAACCTCCGGAGCTCACTTTCATTCAAGGTTTCCTTCTGATCTTCCTGATTGGTGCGTTCAACCGCAATGTCCGAGGCGCGACGAAAGAAACGATAAATTCGAAGCCTTCGATAGAGAGGGTACGGAGAATAGGAGCC
>JBAVQA010000116.1:0-3249 GCA_049693595.1 Candidatus Acidiferrales bacterium
AGATCGGCGCAAGGTGCTTGGACTTGGGCCTTTGGTTGTCCACGACAATTATCTGATCAATCTCGCTTCGCCGAATCCGGTGCTGCGCACGCGTTCGGTGCAGGCGTTTCATCAGGAGATTGTGCGAGCGCTGGCGCTGGGCGCGGATTTTCTGGTGGCGCATCCCGGATGCGCCAGAGAAAGCGGTACGGATGCGGCGGTTTCCGCAATTGCGCAGGGGTTGAAGCAAGCGGCGAGGAATCTGAAGCTCGAGGGGCTGCAAATACTTCTGGAAAATACCGCCGGACAGGGTACGTCCATGGGTTCGCGATTTGAAGAATTGCGGGCGGTGCTTGATGCGGCTTCGGACTTGCCGCTGGGAGTTTGCATTGATACCGCGCACACTTTTGCAGCCGGATGGGATATTCGGACGGCTGACGGTTTGGAGAAGACACTGCAGGCGATCGATCGCACGGTGGGACTTGACCGCGTTCGCGTGGTTCACGTGAACGATTCGAAGACGCACCTAGGATCTCGCGTTGACCGGCACGAGCACATTGGCAAGGGCAAGATTGGCCTTGAAGCATTCGGGCGCATTGTGAATCATCCATTTCTCGCGGGGCGGGCGTTTATTCTCGAGACGCCCATCGACAAGTTGGGCGACGACCGTAGAAATGTGGCGGCATTGTGGAAGCTGATGGGAGTGAGTATTCCGGTTACCGGCGGGCGCGACGGGATGAAGCCGCGGCGCAAGAAGGCAAGCAAGAAAAGTGCGCGCAAGAACGTGAGTGGAGCGAAGGCAGCGTCGAAAAAGCGTCAGGGCAAGAAAAGACGAAGCAAAACTCGGGGGAAGTGAACTTGTTCGAATACGATCCGCGCCAAGTCGAGTTGAAGTGGCAAAAAGTGTGGACGGAGCACAACGCATTTCGCGCGGTGGAAGATCCCTCGCGCCCCAAGTACTACGTCCTCGAGATGTGGCCCTATCCTTCCGGCACGCTGCACATGGGCCACATGCGGAATTACACGATTGGCGATGTAGTGGCGCGTTACAAGCGTATGTGCGGGCTCAACGTGCTGCATCCCATGGGATGGGATTCGTTTGGGCTGCCGGCGGAAAATGCTGCGATCAAGAGCGGCACCCCGCCGCGCGAATGGACGAATTCGAATATCGCGCAGATGAAGGCGGTGTGCGAAAGGTTCGGCTTCGGGTACGACTGGGAACGCGAAATATCATCGTGCGAGCCGGAATACTATCACTGGAATCAGTGGCTCTTTCTGCGGATGCTGGAGAAGGATTTGGCGTACCGCAAACGCAGCCGAGTGAATTGGTGTCCGCAGTGCCAAACGGTTCTGGCGAATGAACAGGTAGTCGGCGGCTGTTGTTGGCGTCATGAAACAACCGCGGTGGAACCGAAGGAAATCGAGCAGTGGTTTTTGCGCATCACGCACTATTCCGATGCGTTGCTTGAGGGAACGAACGAGCTGGCGGAAGGATGGCCCGAGCGCGTTTTAGTTCAGCAGCGGAACTGGATCGGCAAATCGCGTGGCACGCGCGTGAAATTCGGAATCGCGCAGATGCCGGGCGCGGCGCTGGAAGTGTTCACTACGCGCGTGGATACGATATTTGGCGCTTCGGCGATTGTGCTATCGGCGGGGCATCCTCAGCTCGAACGACTGCTCGAGGGCGTGCCGGGGCGCGGAGCCATCGAAGGGCAGCTGAAAGCCATGCGTCAGAAAAGCATGCGCGCGGCTGACATTGCGACCGCGGAGAAAGAAGGATTCTTCACAGGACGCTTCGCTGTGAACCCGTTTTCCGGCGGGAACATTCCTATTTGGGTAGCAAATTTCGTCCTCGCGGATTACGGGACAGGCGCGGTGATGTCCGTGCCGGCGCACGACCAGCGCGACTACGAGTTCGCCGAAAAATATCATTTGCCGATAAAGATTGTGGTGCAGCCGATCAATGGACCTCCGGTGCGGCTCGATCGAATGAGCGAAGCTTCCACGGAACACGGGAAGCTGGTGGATTCGGGGCCTTACACCGGACTTACATCCGATCAAGCTATTGTGAAAATGGCGGCGGACGCCAAGGCCAAGGATTTTGGTGAGTCCGAGACAACCTACCGGCTAAAAGATTGGGGAATTTCGCGCCAACGTTATTGGGGCACGCCGATTCCGATAGTCTATTGCGAGAAAGACGGCGTGGTCGCGGTGCCGGACGATCAGCTTCCCGTGCGTTTGCCGGAGAACGTGAAGCTCACGGGAGAAGGGCAGTCACCGTTGGCAAGCGTGCCGGAATTTGTGAATACGACGTGCCCGAAATGCGGTGGACCGGCCCGGCGGGAGACGGACACGATGGACACGTTCGTAGATTCGTCGTGGTATTTCTACCGGTTCACGGATCCGCACGACGGCCGAGCAGCTTTTGCGAAGGACAAAGCTGCGTACTGGTTTCAGATCGACCAATACATCGGCGGGATCGAACACGCCATTTTGCATCTGATTTATTCGCGGTTTTTCTGCAAAGTGATGCATGACCTGGGGATGGTGAAGGAAAACGAGCCGGTGAAGCGGCTATTTTCGCAAGGCATGGTTCATAAAGACGGCGCGGTGATGTCGAAATCCAAAGGCAATGTGGTGGGCGCGATGGACATGGCGGATAAATACGGCTGCGATACGGCGCGCATGTACACGCTATTTGCGGCGCCGCCGGAGCGAGATCTGGAATGGAGCGAACAGGGAATTGAGGGTTGTTCTCGATTTCTGAACAAAGTGTATCGGCTGATCGCAAAACACGCGGAACAGGTACGCAACATTGAAACCGATCTGAACGAGAAAACGGATTTTGCCACTGCTACCGCGAAAGAGAAATTACTGGTGCGGAAAGCGCACAAGACGCTGAAGCGGGTTACCAACGATTTCGAAGTTCGCTGGCATTTTAACTCTTCCGTGGCGCTGATTATGGAGCTGCTCAACGAACTGCAGGGGCAGGAGCCGCTGGACGTGGAAGTGTCGCCCATGATTCTCAAGCGAACGCTGGAGATTTTGGTGCTGATGCTTTCGCCGATCACGCCGCATATAGCGGAGGAGCTTTGGGAAAAGCTTGGGCATCCGACCGGCCTTATGAACGTGAAGTGGCCGGCGTACCGCGAAGATCTCACGCGCGAAGAGCAAGTCGAAGTGATCATTCAAATCAATGGTCGTTTGCGTGGGAAGATTTTGGTCGATGATGGTTTTAGTGGCGACGAAACCATTAATCAGGCCCTAAAG
>JBAVQA010000117.1:0-11493 GCA_049693595.1 Candidatus Acidiferrales bacterium
GATCGGGTCTGTTTCGCTGGCGTTCCTTTCCGTGCTGGAAGCCATTCGAGAATTCTCGCTGTTGCCTGCCGGGCAAGTTTCGTTTTTCAGGAATTATTTCAATTGGATGTCGGCTGGATCGTTCAAAGTGGATTTCGCGCTGCAGATGGACCACCTGACCGTCGTGATGTTGCTGGTGGTCACTTTCGTCAGCTTGTTGGTGCACATTTATTCGACGGGGTACATGGCGCATGAGGAAGGATATTACCGCTTCTTTGCGTACATGAATCTGTTCGTCTTCTTCATGCTCACGCTGGTGCTGGCGGCGAACATCGTTCTGATGTTCGTGGGATGGGAAGGCGTGGGCCTGTGCAGCTACTTGCTGATTGGATTTTGGTTTTTGAAACAGTCCGCGATTAGTGCGGGAAAGAAAGCATTCATCACGACGCGGATTGGCGACTTCGGATTCACTATCGGCATTTTGCTTCTCTTCTGGACTTTTGGTTCCGTGGATTTTGGGACGGTTTTTGCGAAAACGGCGAACATGCCGGCCGAGAGCGCCACGCAAGCAGGCGTGCTCACATGGATTTGTTTGCTGCTTTTTGCCGGAGCGATCGGCAAATCGGCACAGTTGCCGCTGTACGTCTGGCTGCCGGACGCGATGGAGGGCCCCACGCCCGTCAGCGCGTTGATCCACGCCGCGACCATGGTGACGGCGGGCGTGTATATGGTTGCGCGAATGCATCCGCTGTTTTCGCGCGCGCCGATTGCGATGTTTGTGGTCGCGCTGGTGGGCGCGGTCACCGCGTTTTATGCCGCGACAATTGCGCTGGTGCAAACGGACATCAAGAAAGTTCTGGCATATTCAACCGTCTCGCAACTCGGATACATGTTCCTCGGTTGCGGCGTCGGAGCGTACGCCGCCGGAATTTTCCATCTGATGACGCACGCGTTTTTTAAAGGCTTGCTCTTCCTGGCCGCCGGCAGCGTGATCCACGCGATGGGCGGGGAGCAGGACATGCGGCTCATGGGCGGCCTGCGAAAGAAAATTCCGGCTACCTACTGGACCATGTTCATTGCCACGCTCGCGATTGCGGGCATACCGGGCTTCGCGGGATTTTTCAGCAAGGATGAAATTCTGGACGCCGCAGGTTCCGGACCGAACGCGCACATTACGCTTTGGCTGCTCGGATTGGTTGCCGCGGGGCTGACTTCGTTTTACATGTTCCGGCTGATCTTTCTCACCTTCTTCGGCAAGGAGCGTTTTGACGAGCACGAAGTGCACGTGCACGAATCGCCCAGGAATATGACTGTGCCGCTGATGATTCTTGCGTTCTTTTCCATCGTCGGGGGATGGTTCGCGGCGCCGCATCTCATGGGCGGGACGGATTATTTCGAAGCGTTTCTGCATCCCGTATTCGCATCGTATGGAGTTCAGGCGGGAATTGAACAGGGAGCGTCGCTTGCAGGAGCGGCCGGCGAAGCAGGTGGAATATCGCCGAGCCCAGCGATGGAATTATTTCACGCGTTGACCGGGCCGCCGGTGATTCTCGCAATCGTCGGATTGCTGGTCGCCTGGTGGTTCTACATTCGCAGGCCGGACGCGCCGAAAAAACTCGCGAAGCGCGTGCACGGGCTCTACACGCTCTTGCTCCACAAATATTATGTGGACGAAATTTACGCGATGCTGTTTATCCGGCCGTTCCTTTGGATTTCTACGAACGTGCTGTGGCACGTGGTGGACGAGGGCGTGATCGACGGCACTGTAAACGGCGTTGCGCATGTAGCTCGCGAGGCCGGCGGGCAGGCTCGCGAATTGCAATCCGGGAACGCGCGAAGCTACGCCACTTGGGTAGTGATCGGCGCTGTGGGATTCACTGTGTTGATGCTCGGATTCTGGGGAATGGTGCGCTAGCGTGGATATGCCCTCTCACTTGCTGACGGTCATCACGTTCCTGCCGTTGCTCGGCGTCCCCGCTCTTTTGCTGCTTCGCGCGGAAGATCACACTTGGATTCGGAGGATCGCGCTCGCCATCTCGGTGGCTGAATTCGTGATTTCACTTTTTCTGCTGCGGGGATTCGACGCCGTCAACGCGCAATACCAATTCGAGGAATATTACGACTGGATCGGCCGCGCGAATATCCACTATCACCTGGGCGTTGACGGCATCAGCTTGTTTCTCGTTCTGCTGACGACATTTTTGACGCCGTTCGCGATTCTCTGCTCCTGGCAAGCTGTTCGTGAAAACGTGAAAGGCTTTTTCATCGCGCTGCTGGTGATCGAGACGGCCATGATCGGCGTGTTCGTATCGCTCGATCTGCTCCTGTTTTTCTTTTTCTGGGAACTGACGCTTATCCCGATGTATTTCCTGATCGGAATTTGGGGACACGACCGGCGAATTTATGCGGCGCTGAAATTCATCCTGTACACCATGTTCGGCTCGATTCTGATGCTGGTCGCAATACTTTGGCTCTACAACCTGGCGGGGACCTTCGATGTGCCGGATATTCAGGCGAAGCTGCAAACGGGACTTGTGATGCTGCCGTCACACACCGAACTTCTCCTTTTCGGTGCGTTCTTTCTCGCGTTCGCGATCAAGGTTCCGCTGTTCCCGCTGCATACTTGGCTTCCTGACGCGCACACGGAAGCGCCTACGGCAGGCTCCGTGATTCTTGCGGGCGTGATGCTGAAACTGGGCACCTACGGGATGCTGCGATTCTGCTTGCCGCTGTTTCCGGACGCGGCGCACCGCATGGCGCCGTATATCGGCGTGCTCGCCATCATCGGAATTGTGTACGGCGCAATGGTTGCCACAGTCCAGCACGATTTAAAACGGCTGGTGGCGTACACATCGGTGAGCCATCTTGGCTTCGTGGTGCTCGGAATTTTTGCGTTTAGCACGATTTCGATTCAAGGCGCGATTTTTCAGATGTTGAGCCACGGGATTTCCACCGGCGCGCTCTTTCTCGGCGTGGGAATGCTGTACGACAGGCGGCACACGCACGAGATCAAAGAATTCGGCGGGCTGGTGAACCCGATGCCGGTGCTGATGTCGTTTTTTCTTTTTATTGCGCTGTCGTCGCTAGCGTTGCCGCCGCTTAATGGCTTTATCGGCGAGTTCCTGATTCTGATTGGGACGTTTCAGGGCCATCACGCGTGGGCTGCGTGGGCTGCGAGCGGGGCGGTGCTTTCGGCGATTTACTTATTGTGGGCCTACCAGCGCGTCGGATTTGGAGAAGTAACTGTAGAGAAGAATCGCACCTTGCCGGACGCTTCTGGGCGCGAGCGGCTGATTCTCGTAACTATGGCGATTGCGATAGTTTTCATGGGGGTGGCTTCCCCGCTATTTACGCGGCGCATGGAAGTTTCCACGAACAATTTGTTGCACCAGATGGAGCGGGTGCAGAACGTATCGCGGCCGGTGACGCCTGAACTGGGCGGAAAACAAACCGCCATTTTGCCCGGGCCGAGCAAAAACGCGTCGCTTGCGAAAATTTCGTTGAGGCGCGTTCAGCCGTGATTCCCTTCCCGCCCGAACAGCTCGCGAATTTCCATCGACTCGCGCCGGAGATAATTCTTTGTGCCTTCGGGATCGTGGTCATGGTGGCGGACCCGTTTGTTCAGACGGCTCACAAACGCGCGTTAGGCTGGCTCGCGTTGATCGGCACACTCGCCGCTTTGGCCAGTGTTCGTATCGTGGCGAACGATCCGGGTACGGCCTATAGCAACCTGATTCGCGCGGATGCGTTCAGCGTTTTTGTGCACGCGATCGTGATTGGCGCCGCGGCGCTCGCGATCCTCGGATCGTTCCAGTATCTCGACGATGAACATATCCAGCGCGGCGAATATTATGCGCTCGTGTTGTTCGCCACCGCAGGGATGGGAATCCTGGCAGGGGCGAATGAACTGGTGACCGCGTTCATCGGGCTGGAGATGAGCTCCATTTCCACTTACGTTCTAGCCGGTTTCCGGCGCCGCGCGCTCAAATCGAACGAAGCTTCTTTGAAATATTTCGTGTTGGGCTCGTTCGCGACGGCGTTTTTTCTGTACGGCATCGCCATGGTATATGGCGCCACGGGAACCACGCGGATTGATTTAATCTCTGCAGCGCTGGGAAAAATGGTCGCCGAGCACGGACAAGTTGCGTCGCTTGCGATCCTGGGCCTCGCGTTGATGTTCGTCGGTCTGGGCTTCAAAGTTGTGGTTGCGCCGTTCCAAGTTTACGCGCCGGATGTGTATGAGGGCGCGCCTACACCTGTGACTGCGCTGCTGGCGTCGGGGCCGAAGGCAGCCACGTTCGCGCTGATGCTGCGGATCTTTTACGTTTCGTTCGGCTCGGCGGGCAATTTCTGGTTCTGGGCGGTTTGGATTTCCGCGGTGCTTACGATGCTGGTGGGCAATTTTGCGGCGCTGGTGCAGACAAACGTGAAGCGCATGCTGGCATATTCGTCGATCGCGCACGCCGGATATATTCTTGTCGCGTTTGCCGCGGGGACGGACATCGGCATTGCAGCGGTTCTTTTCTACCTCGCGGCGTATGCGCTGATGAAGATCGGCGCGTTCCTGGTGATTGCGCACCTGGGCCAACAAGGTGAAAAGCGGCTGGAAATTACGGATTATGCAGGGCTGGGGACGAAGCAGCCGGTTCTCGCCGTCTGCTTCTCGCTCTTTTTGCTTTCGCTACTGGGATTGCCGGCCACGGGCGGATTCCTGGGAAAGCTTTTTGCGTTTCAGGCTGCGCTGGATTCGAAGATTGTCTGGCTGGTGGTGATCGCGGCGATCAACAGCGTGGTCGGCTCTTACTATTACCTGCGAGTGATCGTCGCGATGTATTTCTGGGAGCCATCCAAAGAGTACGTGCCAACGAAGGTCGCGCCTAGCCTGACTTTTGCTCTCGCTATAGCCGCTGCCGGCACGCTGTATCTCGGGATGTTTCCCGCGCGCGTTCTTGAGATGGCTAAGGTCGCCGCAGATTCGCTTTACCTCCGCTAATCCGTCGTTTCAGGTTTGGGCGTTTCCTTCAGCTTCCCGTTAAAAGCCAAAAAAATAAAAGGCCCGGAGATTCGCTTGCGGCGAGTCCCCGGGCCCGGACTTTCCGAATCTACTAGTAGCCGACTTTGACGAAGACGATGGCGAGAGTAAATAACGCCAAGGTCTCAATAAACACCAAACCGAGAATCATCGCCAATCGGATTGCTCCGGCAGCTCCAGGATTGCGAGCAATGCCTTCGCAAGCTGCGGCGGCAACTTTTGCCTGCCCGAGGCCGCAAAATGCTGCCGCGAGGGCCATGGAGAAACCCGCGGCAAAGACGATGCCGGTGGCAACATGCTCGGGAGGCTTCCCAGCAGCGTTCTGCGCAAACACAGGCGCTGCCATCAAACCGACGAATAACAACAAGAAGAAAATCCCTGCTAGTTTTTTCACTCTACTTCTCCTTTGTATGAAGCGCCGCCAGGAGGTGGTTCCCGTCATCCTAAAGCAGCCGGGCTCACGCTGGTCGGCAATCAAGCCGAATTAATGCTCGTCCGCTGTTGCCATGCCGATATAAAGAGCCGGAAGAATGGTGAAAACGAACGCTTGAACGATGGCGACAAATAAGTGCAAACCCATGAAAGCCACGGGGATTACGATCGGGAATATTCCCAAAGCGTCGCTGAGAGCCGGATGTGCTTGGCGCACGCTCAAAACCGGCGCCATACACAAGCCCAAAAAGATCACGTAGATCAGCTCGCTGGCGAAAATGTTGGCCCACAAACGGACGGTGAGCGAAAGCAAACGAGCCGTATGGCTAACGATCTCGACCGGGAAAATCAGCCAAGCCAGCCACGTTACAGGACCGGCAAACTGCTTGGCGTATCCGATAGGCCCGTGATGGCGCAGCCCGCTCCAGTTGTAATAGGCGAAAGTTAAAATGGCGCAGGCGAGCGGAACACTGGGGTGTCCGGTGGGAGACTCAAAAGCCGGAATCAGGCTGATGGAGTTGGCAAATAAAATAAAAATCGAAATCGACCCAACTAAAGGCAAGTAATCACGCGCGCCATGAGCGATATTTTCGTCCAGCAGGTCGCGGACGCCTACGCCCATCGGATTCGTCAGAAGCATCTCCATCACTTGCTGCGTTCCGCCGGGTCGATCCACAGAAATTCTGGGGCGCAGCCAGAGAAAAAAGAGCATGCTGATCAGGACGACCAGGAGCGATGCGGCCACGAAATTCGGTATGGGATAGGCGGAGTCCTTGGGAGTGACGTGAAACGCGGACAAGACGGCCAGCGCCACGCTGCCGAGCCATTTGTTCAACAAGACGGTAAACCAGTTTAGGTGCTCGTGCATTGTTTATCCCCGGCTCGATTGAAACGCCGCAAAAATCTCGTAGAGACCCTCGGCAAAGGCACCGGTCCCTAGGGCAAGCAGGCCCAAGATCATCGCTACGAGAGGTACTGCAAAGTAGTGAAGACTAACATAGATAGCCAACGCTATCAACACGTAGCGGCCCGCGAACTTCCAATAAATTCGCTTGGGAACGCGCGCCTGCTCGCTTCTCTCCTGAGCTTGTGCGACGGACACTAGCGCACCCAAGCCCTGGTCCAGCCAGCGGTAATTCAGCCAAGCCAGGGCGGTTCCGATAGCGACTCCTACTCCCTCTTTGTGGGATTTGGCGAAGAACCAGATCAGGGCAGCAGCAAAACCCAAGACCAGCGTAAGCCAAGCGATCCGTTGGCGCGCGCCTTCAGAAACGTCATTGCCCTGAATTTCCACCGCCATCCGGATCATCCTTTTGCAGTCTCCTGAGCATATCGCGAACTCCCACAGCGAAACCCGCGGCTCCCACGATCAGCATCAACCAAGGATTCGTGTGCAGCCAGCGGTCCAGCAGGTAGCCCAGCAAGCCTCCCACGAGCGCGCCGCCAACCAGCAGAAACGGGAGTTCCATCGCCATAGCGACCTGGCGGGTAGCTCCGCCGCTCGGATTTTTGCGCGGAGGAGGAGCTTGAGAGGCCATCGGCGATTCCGCTCTAGTAGCCGAACGGCGTGAGGATGGAGTACGTGGCGAAACGCAGGAACTGCTCGGGGAAAATTCCGGCGGCCAGAGTGATGATCACCATTGCCGCCAGCGCGAATTTCTGCGCTATCGAGATGACCGGCCGCACGGGATCAGTTGACTCACGCACCCACATGGCCGCAACCATCCGAAAGTAGTAATACACGGCAGGCAAAATATATAGGACCGAGAGAACGGCCAGATAGGTGTGCCTCGTCTCAATCAACGCCCAGAAAACCAGGAGCTTCGCGAAGAAACCCGCGGTGGGCGGAATTCCGGCGAGCGAAAGCAGGAAAATCAGCATCAGCACTGCGGCGCCGGGATTGCGCTGGATGAGGCCGTTCAAATCGTCGATGTCGTCGCCGATCACACCTTTATGGCGCAGCAGAATCACGATGGCAAAAGCGCCGGTATTGAAAAACGCGTACACAAATAAATAGAAAGCCATGGCCTGCAGGCCGCGCTGGTGCAGCGTGCCGTCCCGATTCACCGCGGCAACCAGCCCGAGCAGAATGTAACCGACCTGGGTGATCGAGGAATAAGCTAGCAGGCGTTTTATGTTTGATTGCGTAATTGCCGCGAGCGTCCCAACCGTCAGCGAAAGTACGGCGACTGCTTCCATCACCACAACCCAGTCGAGGTTCACAGGCCAGAAGACGGTGAGGAACAGGCGCAACAGAAGCGCGAAGCTGGCCGCTTTGGAGGCCACGCTGACGTAGGCGCTGATCGGAGTGGGCGCGCCTTCGTAAACGTCCGGAGCCCACTGATGAAACGGAACCGCGGCGATTTTGAAGAACACTCCGGCGGCCACCGTGCCGAGAGCCAGAATTGTGAGTACGTCGCCGTGCCCGTAACGCGAACTGCGTTCGGCGACGGCGCCGGCAATTACTTGCAGGTTCGTCGAGCCGGAGATTCCGTACAAAATCGAGAAGCCGTAGGCCAGGATGCCGGAGCTGAACGCTCCCATCAGAACGTACTTCATCGCGGCTTCGTTGGATTTGCGATCGCGACGCAAAAACCCGGTCAGAACGTAAAAGCTGAGCGCCATGGTTTCCAGCGCGACGAACAGCACGATCAAGTCGTTGCCGCAGGCCAGAAACATCATTCCCACGGCCGCAAAAAGCATCAGTGCGTAATACTCGCCGTGTTGCTCGTGCTCGATTTCCATGTATTTCACGGAAATCAGAATGACGAGCGCGGTGGAAGCCAGGAAAATAAATCCGAAGAAAATGAAGAACGGATCGATGATGATGGAATTGCCGAAGGCGGGATAGGATTGGCCTTGCATGCCCCTGAACATCAGCAATAGCGACGCGCCGCTCATAACCACGCCGATCATAGCCGTCAACGAATTCCAAAACTTCTCGCGTTTCATCAGCAGGAAATCGAGCAGCAGAGTACCGAGACCGAAGAATGCGAGAATGGCCTCGGGTAAAATGAAAAAAGAATCTCGGCGCGATTGCTCGAAAACGGCTTGCCAAGGGACTTGAAGCATCTACCTCACCTCAGCCTGTGAAGACAGTGACGAAGGCACGATCGGTCCCTTTGCGGGAGGCAGCTTCGCGGGGACAGCCATCGAGGTCGGCGCTGCGCCTTCAATACCGGGCTGTATCAATTCGGGCGCGGAGTAGTAGCCGGGATGCACGCGCTCTACCAGCGCATGCACGGGCTTATCGAGAACGTCGAAGAGCGGCTTGGGGTAAATTCCGATCCAGAATGCCAGCGCCACCAGCGGAAGGAGTGTGGCGTATTCGCGCGCGTTCAGGTCGGGCAAGTGTTCGTTCGCAGGATTCGTCACGTTCCCGAACATCACGCGCTGGTAAAGCCAGAGCAGATATGCGGCGCCAAGTATTACGCCGAGGACGCCCCAAGCGGCCCACTGCCAGCTCACTTCAAACACGCCGCGCAGAATCGTGAATTCACCGATGAAGCCGTTCAATAGCGGCATGCCCAGAGAACTCAGCGTGACGATCAGGTAAACGGCGGCAAAATTCGGCATAGGCGTCGAGAGCCCGCCAAATTCCGAAATCAAACGCGTGTGCCGGCGCTCGTACAGCACGCCGACGATCAAGAACAGCGCGCCGGTGGAAATTCCATGATTGACCTGCTGGATGATGCTGCCGGAAAGGCCCAGCGGCGTGAGCGCGAAAATGCCCAGCGTGCAGAAGCCCATGTGGCTGACTGAAGAGTACGCGATGAGCCTTTTCATGTCTTTCTGCATCATGCAGACGAGAGCGCCATAAACGATGCCGATCAAGGACAGCACGATGATGATCCAGCGATATTTCACCGTGGCGTCAGGAAACATGGGCACGGAGAATCGCAAGAATCCGTACGTTCCCATTTTCAAAAGGACGCCGGCGAGGATGACGGAACCTGCGGTCGGAGCTTCGGTGTGCGCGTCCGGCAACCAGGTGTGAAACGGGAACATGGGCACCTTGATCGCGAAAGCAAAAAAGAATCCCCAGAACAGCCATTTCTGCAGCCAGCCGTATTGCGCTGTGAACGGATGAAGCAGGATTTCCCGGATGTCAAATGTGCCGCGATAGTAGTAAATCGCCAAAATCGCAAGCAGCATCAGCACCGATCCGGCCAGGGTATAGAGAAAAAACTTAATCGCCGCGTAGAGCCGCCGCTCGCTGCCCCACACGCCGATCAGAAAATACATCGGGACAAGCATCACTTCCCAGAAAACGTAAAAGAGCACGAAATCGAGCGACATGAAAACGCCGAGCATGCCGGTCTGAAGCAGCAGAAGCAGGATGTAATATTCTTTCTCTCGCTTCTTGATCGCAGACCAAGAGGACAGAATCGCAATCGCGCCGAGAACGGTGGTGAGAATTACCATCAGGAAACTCAGGCCGTCGATCCCGAGCGTGAATTGCGCACCGGGACCGTGGCCGCCACCGAGCGACGGAATCCAACTGAGGTTTGTCACGAATTGGAACGGCGCGTCGCTGTGAGGATCGAAGCGCCACAATAGCGGCAGCGATACCAGCAACCCCAGAACGCCGAAGATATTGCCCATCCAGCGATGCAGATCGGGACGCTCGCGCGGGATGAAGAGCATCAAAATCGCGCCCACCAGCGGCGTGAATAAGATCGTGGTCAAAATATGGCTATCGGAGAAAAGCATCCATTCCCTCGCGTTCTTGCCTTAACGTATCGCGTGATGCGCGACGTAAAAGTAGTACCCGAAAAATCCTATCAAGCCGAGGACGATCAGCAGCATGTAACTCTGCACTAATCCGTCCTGAATGAGGCGCACGGGATAGCTGAAGAGCCAAACGATGCGCGCGCCGAGGCGCACGGAACCGTCCACAATCCATGTATCCCACCAAATCGAAACTTTCGAGATGAATAGCGTCAGCCGGCCTGCGCCATTTACGCCTGCGCCGTCGATCACGTTGCGGTCGAATGCGCCCAAAGCGAGGCCCAAGTCTTTCGCGCGATTCACGAACATGGCATCGTACAGTTGGTCCACGTAATACTTGTCGTAAACCAGGCGATAGAAGCCGCCGAAACCTTTCGCAATCTTTTCCGGTAGGTCGGTGCGCTTCACGTACAAATACCACGCGAACAAAATCCCCAGAATCACCAGGCCCTCGGAAAGCAGCATCAGATACAGCTCACCGAGGCGGGAGCTGGGGCCTTTCAGCGGTTCCATGCGCGCTTCGTGCGGCACGGCGACCACTGTTGAGAGAAAATTTATAAAATGGCTGTTGCCGCCGAATATTTCCGGCCAGCTGACCCATCCGCCAACTATCGAAAGCGCCGCCAAAATCACCAGCGGGACTAGCATGGATTTCGGGGATTCGTGGATGTGATGTTCCGCTTCGTGATCTATCCGCGATTTCCCGTGAAAGGTCATGAAGATCAGGCGGAACATGTAAAACGCCGTCATGCCCGCGGTGAAATATCCGATGGCCCAGAGCACGGCATCCTTCTCGTATGCTTTTCCGAGGATTAGATCTTTGCTGATGAATCCGGCGAAGGGGAAAATTCCGGCAATCGCCAGCGCGGCGATGAGCATGGTCCAATAGGTGACGGGAATCCTTTTCGAGAGGGCGCCCATTTTGCGCATGTCCTGCTCGCCTGAGACCGCGTGAATCACGCTGCCGGCCGCGAGGAACAGCAAGCCTTTGAAGAACGCGTGCGTCATTAAGTGGAAGATTCCCGCGGTGAACGCGCCGACGCCGCAGGCCAGGAACATGTAGCCGAGTTGCGAGATGGTGGAATAAGCCAAAACTTTCTTGATGTCGTTCTGCACCACGCCCATGGACGCGGCGAAAAGCGCGGTTACCGCTCCTACCAGCGCCACAACTCCCATAGCCTTGGGCGAAAGTTGATAAATCATATTGGTGCGGGTCACCATGTAAACGCCCGCGGTGACCATGGTCGCGGCGTGAATCAGCGCGCTGACTGGAGTGGGGCCTTCCATCGCGTCGGGCAGCCAGACGTAGAGAGGAATCT
>JBAVQA010000118.1:0-9778 GCA_049693595.1 Candidatus Acidiferrales bacterium
ATCCAGTAGAACGGAAATGCCAGCGCGACGGAGAAGGACACCACAACGACCCAGCGGCCAGCTTCTATCAACAATTTGCGAGCGCGGCCTCGGGCCATCAGGTTACCTCCGAGCGGTTCGCTGCGCGCAACATCAGATAGGCGACGATCACGAGGATAGGCACCATGAACAGCGAAATCGCGGCGCCTTCCGACAAGTCTCCGCCCAGGACGCCGGTAAAGAATGCCAGCGACGGCACGACCTGCGTGGAGTCATAGGGTCCGCCACGAGTGAGAATGTAGACGACGGTCATGTCGGTAAACGTGAATACGATGCCGAAGAGCAGCGCCACATTCAGAATGGGCAGCAACATGGGAATATTGATCTGGAACATTTTTCGCCAGAATCCGGCACCGTCGATTTCGGCCGCTTCCGGAATGTCTTTTGGAATCGCGCTGAGGCCTGCGAGCAAAATGACCGTCGAAAAGGGGAGCAGGCGCCAGGTGTGCACCGCGATCACCGACGCCATGGCCAACGCGGGCTCGCCCAGCCACTGCGGAGGATTATACTTGTCCAGATGAAGGATCGGGATGCGAACCAGGACCCAGTTGATCACGCTGTAAAGTGAATCGAGAATCCACTTCCACCCGATCGCACCGATGGAAACCGGAGCAACCCAAGGCAACAGCATCAGAAAACGCACGAGTCCGCGGCCACGGAACTTCTTTTCCAGCGCCAGCGCCAATAAAGTGGATCCCACCAGCACCAGAATCTGCGAACCTACCGTGAAAATAAACGAATCGTAGAGTGCGCGAAGAAATGTGGCGCTGTGCAGAATGCTTTTGAAATTCTGCAAGCCGACGAAATGATAGCCGACGCTCCCCACCTTGATATCGCTGAACGCGTAAACCACGGCAAGCGCAAACGGGAGACCGATAACCGCGAGCACGTAGATCATCGCGGGGTAAAACATTCCCTGACCGAGCCACCAGGCGCGGGAGTCCGGAGTTGAGCGCAAGCCTGGCGTTATTGCCACGAGACGACCCGCGGCGCGGCGCGCTTCTCCGTGGCACGATCGAAAAATTTCAGCTCATTTCGCGGGACAGCGAATTCCACGATCGATCCCGGAGCGAAAGAAGCCTCCACACGAGAAGGCAATCGCGAAATCACATCTTTGGCTTCAAAACGTTTGTCGGCAAGGGAACCATAGAGAATGCGCTCGGCTCCCAAGTATTCCTCGTGAGAAAAATGGAAATGCATCGACACGCGCTGCTCGGGAGAAATTAGGGAGGCCGGAAGCAGGTGTTCCGGACGGAAGCCAACGATATCGTTCTCCTGAGGAATCAGATTCATGGCCGGCGAGCCAAGAAACGTGGCCACAAACGTGTCAGCAGGGTCGTCGTAAACTTCTTTCGGCGTTCCAATCTGCCGTACCACGCCCTGATGCAGAACGACGACGCGATCCCCCAGGGCCATAGCTTCTACCTGGTCGTGGGTAACGTAAATGGTGGTGGTTTTGACGCGAGCATGAAACTGCTCCAGCTCTTCGCGGGCCGATGTGCGCAGCTTGGCATCGAGATTCGAGAGCGGCTCGTCGAGAAGAAAAACGGTAGGCTCGCGAACGATCGCTCGCGCCAGCGCCACGCGTTGTCGCTCGCCGCCGGAAAGCTCACGCGGCTTGCGATGAAGCAACTTCTCGATGCCGAGCAGGCCCGACGCCCACTCCACCTTCTGCTTGTGCTGTTCCTTCGGAACCTTCTGCGCTTTGAGCGGGAATGCGATGTTTTTGTAAACAGTGAGATGTGGATAGAGCGCGTAGCTTTGGAATACCATGGCGATGCGACGCTCGCGTGGAGACAGATGCGTGACGTCCTGCCCGCCGATCAGGATTTGGCCCGACGTAGGCGTTTCCAGGCCTGCGATCATTCGAAGAAGAGTTGTCTTCCCGGAGCCTGAAGGCCCCAGGAAAACGAGGAATTCCCCTTCTTGGGTCGTCAGATTGACGTCATTGACGGCGCCCAGTTCGCCTTTTTTGAAGACTTTGGTCAGTCCCTTGGTTTCGACAACCGCCATTTTGTCCCGGTCCGCCCTTAGCCCGCTTTGCGCCGTTCGAAGATTCGCTTGATCTCAGCTTCCGCGGCTTTCGCGGAATCTTCGGGGCTCATGTCACCTTTGGCGACCTTCGCGAACATCGTGGGAATGACCCAGGTGTTGAATACTTCGTCGATTCCCGCTGAACAATACCCGGGATAGCCGATGTTGGTAGCCCAATCGAGCACGTCGCTAAGTACTTTGTACTTGTCGGGCGGGTCCGCCGCCGGATCATTCGAGATTATCTGCGAGAGGTCGGGCACTGTCTTCGGGAAGCAGGGGAAATTGTAATATTTGCCGGCTTTGAAACCGTCGCCGAAGTTGTCAATGTAATCGACAAGGAACTGTTTAGCGCCTTCTTTATTTTCCGCAAAGTTCCAGATTACGTAGCAATCCATTACGTGCTCTGATGCGATGCGGCGCACCGGCCCCTTCAGAGCTCTGTTGATCATGATTTTCTTGGACATCTCCGCCATCATCGGGTTCGTGGCTTTCTCGCGCTCCGCCTGGCGCGTGATGGAAATCGCGTTCGCGACGTACGACACCTTCCCCGCCAGCATCGCCCGGTTATTTGACGATGGGTCCCAGGTAAAGACCTCCGGCGTCTCCGAATCCTGATAGATCGCGCGCATGTGCTTTAGAGCTTCGATTGTGGCCTTGGAGTTGATGGTGACGTTTCCCGCTTCGTCCTGCTCGGCTCCTCCATACGACCACAGCAGGGCACGCGTAGCCATGCTGGTGTCGAGTTCCTGAGCGAGGCCGAGACCGCAGGGGTTGCCGAGTTTCGGATCCTTGCGAATTTTCCGCGCGCCATCCAGCAAGTCGTCCCATGAGTCCGGGCCATTCGGATATCCGACTGCCTCCCAGAGGTCCTTGCGCCAGTTCCCGGGATCCGGCACGTAGGAATCGCTGAACGCGTAATATCGCTTGGTGACGGGGTTATAAGTGGATCGGTGAGCTAAGGTTATTTTCCTGCCGTGTCTCTTCTCGACTTCCTGGTAGATTTCGCTGTGGTCGATGGCCTGCTTCTCATAGGCCGCGGGCGGCGAGAGGAACATCACGAGATCGTGGCCTTTTTGGGCGGCTACTTCCGAAGCTGCACGCGCGGGGATTTCATTCAGCGAGATGTGGTCCACCATTACGTTGGTATCGTGCTTCTGTCCCCATGCTTTGGTGTAGACACCATCGAACCACTTGTCGTAATCAGGCACAAAGTGGCTCCACTGCAGAATTTTCAGGGTCTTCTGTTGCGCCTGTGCGCGCCCCGGAAAAAGAAATGCCGGCCCGATCCCCGCAGCCAGCGCGCCCGTAGCCGTCAATCTGACGAAGTCCCGCCGAGAAATCCCACCGGACCGTTTTTTGGGCATCTCAGCCTCCTCCTTACGGCAAGCTTTCGAACACTAACATAATCCCGCGAAGTTCATCCAGAACGTGGTGAATCCTTCAGGGTCGCTGCGCCGACTGCAGAAGACAAATCACAAGTTGGGCTATCATTCGGAAAGATTCTTTCGTTGCATCGACAACTGACGCGGAAGTTCAGGGGCGGGGAAAAAATTGGGGTGAGCGACGGGGTTTGAACCCGCGACCCTCGGTGCCACAGACCGATGCTCTACCAGCTGAGCTACGCTCACCAGCGAACGCTAGGAAACAATAATGTTACGCAAGTTCGCGCTCGGTTGCAACCGATGCGGCATCCGGCGCTATCTCGTCTAACGCGCTCTGCGACGGCGGGCGGACCTTAATGCTTTCTCTGGTTCTGGAGCAGCACGCGCGCCATCGCGGAATCTCTCGAACGCGTCGAGGATCTGTTGGCCGTACATCTCAGACTTCTTTTCGCCGAATCCGGAGACATGACGAAGATCGCTTATCGAGGAGGGACGTCTTCGGCAAAGGTCGTCGAGCGATGTATCGTGCATCACCACAAAAGCTGCAACCCCCTGCTGCTTCGCCGCGCTTCGCCGCCACTCGCGAAGATACTCGCGGAGTTCCGGATCGACTTCCGCAACGGCCATTTTGGCCTCGGATTCTCGCGGTTCAGACCGCACGGGAACAGCTGCCAATACCGCGGGTCTACGGAGCGCGGGCCGTTTTACGTGCGGTTTATCTGCCAGCCAATGCAGTTTGACACCGCACGCATCGCATGCATTGCACTGTTGAAATTTTGGCTTTTCGCCAAAATGAGAGCAAATCTGGCGATGGCGGCAGGTCGCCGATTCCACGAAATATCGGATCGTGTTATATCGCTCCCATCCGCGCTCTTTCTCCGCCGGATCGGTCAACAGTCCGATGAAATACGCGAGCAGCCCGGCATCCTTTTTCTGCCAAAGCACGACGCAGTCGGCAGGCTGCCCGTCGCGGCCCGCGCGTCCGGCTTCCTGATAATATTGCTCGATTGATTTCGGCAGCGAAAGATGAATTACCGCGCGCACGGCTGCTTTGTTGATGCCGAGTCCGAACGCAACGGTGCCCACCAGGACGCGCACTTCATCCGACATCCAACGTTCCTGATTTTCCCTTCGCGTATCGCTGTCCATTTTGCCGTGATAGGCGATGGCTGGGATTCCGTGCTCCTCGAGAAAATCGACTGTCTCTTCCACTTTGTTGATGGTCGGCGCGTAGACGATCACGTTGGCATCCGCATATTGGCGCAGCGCCTTCAGCAGCAGGCTCGATTGCTGCTGGCCGACGCATTCCTTGATGATGTAACGCAGGTTCGGCCGGTGAAAGCTCGCAATGTATTTGTCAGGATCGCGCAATTGGAGTTGGTCAATGATGTCGTGACGCACTCGCTGCGTGGCGCTCGCGGTGAACGCCGCAATGGGCCGGTCGGGGAAATGAACGCGCAAAGAGCTCATCTGCCGGTACTCCGGGCGAAACTCGTGTCCCCATTCCGAGATGCAATGCGCTTCATCAATCGCGAAAAATGAGAGGGGCACGGTTCGAAGCCACTCGATCGTGTCTGCGCGCGCGAGCCGTTCCGGTGAAAGGTACAACAGCCGGTACCGGCCATTTCTCGCCTCGCGCATGATTTCAGCCTGTTGCGCTCCCGTCACCGAGCTGTTCAACAACGCGGCCGCGATTCCCGTTTGCGTGAGTTGCGCCACTTGGTCCTGCATCAGCGCGATCAAAGGTGCGACGACGATCACGGTTTGCTCGGTGAGCAGCGCGGCGGGTAGCTGATAGCACAGAGATTTGCCGCCGCCGGTTGGCATCACTACGCAGGTGTCACGCTTTTGCAGCAGGCTTCGAACGATTTTTTCCTGCAGAGGACGAAACGAATCGTAGCCCCAGTAGCGGCGCAACGCGGGCAAGAGCTCCGTTTCAAGATTCACGCCATCAGTATAGTTCGAAAGCATAATGAACATCGCCTGTTGCAAACTAGTTTCCTCAATTCAATGGCCGCTGAGGGTTTACAATATTCGGGCTCTGTAACTCAAACCTTCTAAGTAATTGAATGAGGTTTACATGGATACGAAAGACGCTAACGCTTCAGTGGACGGCAGCCGGAAATTCCTGCGTCACGTGCTGGCGACGATTGCTTACCGTGGCGGCAAAGCTATGCGCGGCGCTCCCGCCGGCTTCGCGGAATTCCACGCTTCTGAGACCACTCGTACTCCCGGGCAAATTTTGGCGCACATCGGCGATCTATTGGATTGGGCTCTTTCGCAAGTCAGCGGGAAAGGGAAGTGGAGCGACTCGAAACCGATTGCCTGGGACGATGGGGTGAAGAGGTTCTTCGCCGGTTTGAAGGCGCTTGACGATTATATCGCCTCGGATGCAGCGCTCAGTTGTACACCTGAAAAACTTTTCCAGGGAGCGCTTGCTGACACGCTCACTCACATCGGACAGGTCTCGATGTTGCGGCGCCTGGCCGCTTCCCCTGTGCGCGCGGAGAATTATTCTCGCGCCGAAATCGTTGCGGGCAGAGTCGGTTCCGAACAAACTCCGCCTGCGAAGGAATTCAATTGATCGTAAGGCACTTTCGCTGCGTGACTTTTTCGGCAAGACAAATGACGGGGAGGCAGGAATTATTCAAAGCGTAGGAAAACAGCCGGGGGCTTAGGCTGAGGGACCCTAGCCGCCCGGCTCTTCTCACCCATCTCCGCAGGGTCTGGGTAAGAAACTTTTAAGCGGCGGATTCGCCGTTACGCATGAACTCGTAACGTTCGATTGCAGCTGCCACTCCCACTTCACCGGCGTTCTCCGGACTGGATCGCAGAACACGCCCGAGACATCGGACGCGAACCGGGCCGGCTTGGGTAAGCTCGTGGGGAAGAGTCATTACGATTTCCACGGGAGAGCCACTCCGCAAACCTTTGGGCAAGTGAAAATAGAGGCCACGCGAACTCACTTCGCGTGATTCGGTTGCAGCCTCGCCAACGACGCTTTCATCCGTCCAGCGGACGGTGAGCGGCAAGCGCATTAGAAATCTTCGTGTTGCACGTCGCTCTTTTAGAGCCACAGGAAACTACCTCCCTAATTACACGACTATCGTGGGGCTTAGGCTTCTTTCAACCAATAGAGCGAAAGCCTCAATTCTTGACAACCTATAAGGACCAAAGTACTAGACCTAGCGAACAAACTGCACCAAAAGCGCACGTTTTGCTGGATTCCAGAACGCTCACTCAACCGGGACTTTGCGGAATGCCTTCAGGATGTCGTCCAGCGTTATCACGCCCTCGAGCTTGCTCAGATCGGCGCGGCTCAGAACGGGAAGGGCGGGCCAATCTCCTGCCCAGTGGAGCGCCTCTTCGAGCGACATGTCTCGGAAAACGAACGGCAACGGGCCGGTGGAACTGGCTTGCGCGACAGTGAAAGGCTCGGAAGCGTCGGTGGCCAATCGCTGGAGCTCGGCAGGCTCGACGTGGTGCCATTCTCCCGGCCGCGCGCGCACGAAGCATAAATTCCCCTTTTTAGATTCCACGCGCTTGAGCGCTTCAGACACTTTGTCGCCGGGTTCCAAAACCATGGCGGCATCAAGGCGCATAGCGTCTTCCACCGTAAGAATTAATTGTTCGCGGCGTTCTTCGACCGAGGGCAGAACCAGCCCGTCCTGACGCGCCAGCATGTCAAAGAGTGGAACCTTTACGTACGATCGCGAGATTCCGTAGGCGATGAGACTTGAAATCATTACAGGCAGAATAGCTGTATAGTTTCCGGAAAGCTCGATCACCATGAAAACTGAAGTAATCGGCACGCGCAGAAACCCGGCGAAAAACGTGCCCATTCCAACCAGCGCAAACGTACCGACCGTACCGGGAAGACCAGTAAAAAAATGCTGTTCGATTGCGCCGACGGCGGCGCCGAGCATCGCGCCGATGAACAGACTTGGTGCGAACATTCCGCCCGGGGTGCCACTCAGAAATGAAAAGCCAGTGGCCAGGATTTTTAGCGCGGCCAAGACCAGGAGCAGCTTCCAAGCGAATTGTCCGTGCATCGCTTGGTCGATGATGGGATAACCCGCGCCCATCACCTGTGGCAACTTTATACCGATTATGCCGATCAGCAATCCCGCGACGGCGGGCTGAAAATGCTGTGTCCAGCGAGGAAGGGATTGGATGCGGGGCCGAGCGTAGGCCAGCCACTTCAGGAAAATCAGAGATGCTACTCCACCGACGATTCCCAGAACGATGTACGCTAACAAGTCCACGGGCTTAGCGACGCGAAAGGGCGGAACCCTAAACAGCGACTCGGGCCCAAGAAACGCGCGCATGGTCATTACGCTTGATATAGCGGCCAGAACGATCGCGCCAAGCACGCCTGCGCTCCAGGTTCCAATCACTTCTTCGAGAACGAAAAGCACGGCGGAAATTGGCGCATTGAACGCGGCGGCGAGACCCGCGGCTGCTCCTACCGGCGCAATCAGCCGGATTTTCTCCTGCGACAAACGCAACCGGCGCCCGATGAGCGAAGCGATCCCCGCTCCCATCTGCAATGAGGGATCTTCCGGCCCCAGTGATTGTCCACTGCCGATCGCCAACGCACAGGTCACAAACTTGCCGATGACCGTGTTGAACGGAATGTAACCGTTAGAAACGTACACGGCGGATTTTGTTTGATTCACTCCGCTGCCGCGCGCGCGGGGAAAGGCGTAAATGACGAGGAACGCCACGATCAGGCCACCGAGGGTCGGAGCAAGAACGACGCGCAGGGTTGAGGGAGCCAGCGAAGAGCCAAGCAGTTCGATTTGCGTCCACTCAATTGCAATGCGAAAACAAACCACGGCGAGGCCAGACAAGATGCCAATCAGCACAGCGAGAAAGAGGAAAAACTGATCTTCCCGCATGGTAAAGATGCGATGTGTCCAGGTTTCCCACAGAGCGCGAAAGCCGGAAGCGGAGTTTGGATTCGAGGGTGCGGCTGACAATGGATGAGAAGGGGCGGTCGAAGCAACAACGATGGGTTCAGTCACTGGGCTGGGACTCCGCGTCTGCGCCCCAAAAGCCAGAGCGCGCGATCGGCATCTTGCGGGTTTCCGCAGGCGTCAGCGGCGGCATTTTCTATTTCGAAAACGTGGGCCATCACGTCCTCAATGGTTTCGGGATGCCTCTCGATGTATTGCAAACTTCCTCTTGCTTCCAATTCTTTGCTGTCAGCGAAGGTTTTTTGAAGCGGCGTTTGCGGCGGCGTTACCGATAGCGATTGGCCTTCTTGGCCGGCGCATGCCTGTAGGCGCTTGCCGGCGAGCGATAGCGCGTCCGCTGCCTTGCGCGCCTTATCTTCGCGAGAAAGACCTGCGACAAACGGATTCACTGCGTTAACCTGCCGGACGGTCTGATACATCTCGACGATATCCGGAGCCTCGCGTTTCTGTTGCGGCAATCGGTCGAAATAATCCAGCGCGAGATTATACTGGCCAAGTTCGAAAGCGGATATCGCAGCCCCGAGCAGTGCATCGGAGTCCTGATTGTTCGCGGAGACCAAGGACTGAAAACCGTCCAGCGCCCGAGGCCAGAGTTTGGCTCGCAGCAATAAATTCCCCACAATTTTGCGGCGTTCCAGGTCTTCCGCCGGCGTATTGTCGGCGAGAGCAATGATTTCAGGCACGGCCTGCCGTGCCTCTCCGCGGTCCAGCAAATATTCCGAAAGTTCCCGGCGAACCTGCCAACGCATCGCGATCGGATCGCTTTCCCATTCGCCGTATATCGCGGCATGGTAATAGCGAATCGCTTCGGAGGTCACACCTTTGTGCGCTGCAATCCGGGCCAAGGCTAGATTCACTTCTCCACTGCCGGGAGATTCCGACAAAAGGTTCAGCAAATACGAGCGGCCTTCGTCACCGCGCCCTGCAGCAGCCAGCGCCTGCGCCAAATGAAATTGAAATTTCGCGTTGCCGGGAGAATAGACCAGAGCGTTGCGGTAGTAGATCAGAGCGGACTGCACATCGCCCGCCCGAAAACTGGTTTCGCCTTCACTAAACCAATCGTCCGCCAAGCCATGGATTTTCTTGTGATACATGCGGGAAGTTGCGGCGGTGATGAGGACGAACAAAACGAGCAAAACGATGCACCCAAATAGGACCGCTTCGCGCGAATAAATCCGCGAGCTTTTTTTCCCTGGTGCGCCGGTAATTGCCGCGGAACTCACTCTGATTTCCGGATGAAAGCATACCTTAATTGCGCCCTCGATGCAGACAGCGTTTGAATACCAGAGAGAAAGGTGGAAACAATTTGGTTAAGAAAATCCGAGGTGAGAAGAAGTATTAGGC
>JBAVQA010000119.1:0-15850 GCA_049693595.1 Candidatus Acidiferrales bacterium
CAATGGCAGCGGCTTCCATACTTCCACGCCGTGTGACATCACAATCGTCTTGAGCCGTGGAGAAAACCGTTTCATCGCGACCACGGGCAAAGCCAAGTTTGGGTGCGCCGCCAGAACTACCCTTGCGCCTTGCCCGGATTGACGGATCGCGGAAAGCACGAATTGCACTTTCGAGCGTCCGAATCCGCGGAGGAATATTTTCTTTTCGGCAGCTTCAAACTCCTGCGTGCCGGCCGGATCGCTAAGGCTCTGAAAATAAGTGGACCAGTCATTGTGGCGCAGCGAAATCGCCTGCAGAGCCGCAGCGGTCAGGCGTCCCGCTTCCTGAATACCGCCAACGCCGAGCAACTCCGGAAAAAGACCAACGATTCGTTTCGCTTCCGCTTTGGTTTCCTTGGCTGTCATTTGCGAAAGACAAACATGCCATGAGTCGCGAACCTCGCCGGGCAGATTTTCTCCGCCACCGGGTCAGTCCAAGCGGAGACCGATGCCGTGATTCGCCTGAATCGCCAATAGGCCCTTCGCATTGCCGATCCAGCATCAGGCTCGGAATCGGCTGCCGGCGCGCCGGTGCTAACACGGCCGCCATTTCGCCCGGAAACCGACTGGGCCATACGAACAAAAAGCCGGTCGGGCAAAAGGAATTCCTGCCCGAACCACCTGAGGAGCGTCGCGCCATGTGAAGTCGCCTGCTCGATCCAATTCTCCGGCGAACGCGGGAAAATGTGCGCGCCTCTTCCTCGGATCAGCTCGAGAAGCAGCAAGTGGCCTTCCGGTTTCAGCACCCGCATCATTTCGCCGATCGCCGCCGGCTGCAACTCAGCTGGGATGTGCTGAACAACGGTAACGTCAGAAACGAAATCGAATGCGCCATCCGCGAAAGGCAATCGGTATGCCTCGCCGGCAACGAGTTGACCCGCAGTACCGCACTGCCGTGCGGTCTTCAGCATCCCGGGAGTCACGTCAAGCCCCGTCGCGCGAAATCCCAGTTGCCCGTAGCGCCTCACCCAGCGTCCCGTCCCGCATCCGACATCAAGCGACCGCGCCGCCGCTGGAATCTTCGCGAGCGCCAGTGCGCGTCGAACGGCTTGGAATTGCTGTTTGTCGATCAGCCGGTTGAACCACGCAGGTGCGCCGGGATGCAAGACCGGCGCTAGCCCCTCCGCATCAGCCGAAACGTAATTCTCCGCCAACTCGCCCCAATATTTTTTGGGAGAATATGCGTTCATATCTGCGTCAAGATTGCCTGCTCGCCTCGGACACATTGCGTCCCTTTTCGCGCAGACATCCCTCGAAAACTTTCCCCATCTCTTCTGCGTTCCGTTGCCAGGTGTACTGTCGCGCGGTCGCCTCCGCGCGTACGCCCATCTCTCGTCGAAGATCCGCACTCATGTAAATACGCTGGATGAATTCCGCAAGCTGCCGCGAGTCCGTCGGATCCTCCAGAACGAATCCGTCCACGCCATGCGACACTAACTCGCTCACGCCCGCTTGCCGGCTCACGATCACGGGCAGCCCGCAAGCCATCGCTTCCAGCGGAGGCATCGCGAAGGAATCTTCTAGCGATGGTCCAGCGTACATGTCCGCAGCCGCGTAATACTTTTCCACTTGCTGCACGATCGGAAGGATCGTCATTCGATCTTCGAGTCCGCTGCGTCGAAGAACGTCGCGATACGAAAAAGAGTCGTCATGCCCCACAACCAGTATCCGCAAGTCCGCTTTGCCCAGCCTGCCCACGGCCTCGATCAGACACCGCAAGCCCTTCTTCTTCCAATCGTTGCCAATCAAAAGAATCGCAAACGCACCCTCAGGGAGCCGCAGATCGCGCCTTGCTTTTTCGCGCAAGCTTCCGCGCCGCGCCGGATTCATTTGGTCCAAATCGACTCCATAATATACAAGCGGCATACGGCCATTTCTATGAAAGCTCCGTTCCAAGTCTTGCTCCATCTTGTGGGAGGTAACCACCAGCAGGATGTCGTTTCTCGCATAGACTCTACGTTCAAGCGCCATGAATAAATAATACGAAAGCTTTCGATGGATCAGCCAGGGCCACATGCGTATCGGATTGTGCCGGAGCGCCAACTCCTTGTGTACTAGCCGGTAGAATTCAGTGAACACGATGTGGACAGCAATGATGTCTGCATTCCAACAATTGATCCCCGGTGTAAAAACCAAATCGAAGTCGAGTCCTCTAAACAGTCCGTCCCACCATCGCCGCAAATGATTAGCCAGCAGGAACCAGATGTAAGTCGCGAGGTGAGGACCGCGGAGACCGGGAATGCGATGCCAGGTAATCTTCGAAAGGTCTACATCCTTAATAGAAGCACTATAGACATGAATTTCGTAATCCTGCGCCAGGCGTTCGATTTGTTCCGCAACGCACCGCTCCGTGCCATGCCGCTTATCCAGGAAAGGCGAAACGACAGCGATCCTCGGCTTAGCCTTCATTTATCGCCGCAACTCGGAGCCACATCACCTCTGCCGGTTCGTTAGCCGGTGCAGACAGTTTCGTCAGAATTGGAACCCCCCGCGAGCACGCCCCTTGGCGGAAGCGGGCTGCATGAGATTCGGTGTGCTCGCTTGGATTTCCGGCAGGCGAAAAAGAATTCCCACGAGCAACCATAAGTACGCATTGTTAATGTAATTTTGATAAGCGACTAAACTACCGTACGTCATCGGATAGAGCAGCACGAAAGCGAACCAGAAAATAGACAACGCAATAGGAAAGAACCGTGTCTGCCGAAGACGTCTCACTACGCCCCAGCCGTAGTACAAGAGTGCAGCCGTCCAAAGGATCCAGAGAAACGGAGCGATGATTCCCATTTCGACGATCAGATTCCCATACCCCTCTTCGACCCCTAGGTTTAGAGGAGGCTGTCCTATTTGCTTGGCGATATACTGCCCTCCCAGTGAGGCTGTACCGATGCCGTTTCCAAGCACCCAATTTCGCCCGTTGAAGACGAAAAGCAGCTCTTGGATCGGGTAATCCCAAGCACGATTTTCTACCTGATACGAAGAGCCGCTCGGCAAGAGAGTCTCTGTATAGTACTCGACTCGAGAGCCCGCCTCTTTTGGGAACAGGAAGAGAATCAATACAAGTCCCACCGCGCCGAAAATCAGGGAGTTACGAATTGCCTTGATCATTCGGTGCGCTTGTCGCTGGCGCCAAGGCGCGCCCCATAGAAAACCGGCTCCAAGCGTCAACGCACTCAACAGTACGAACACGAACGCGGCTCGATTGCCAGAGAGGAGAGTCGCGACGCCGATGATGCCTATTGAAAGAAAAACGATCTTACGGCCCCGCAAGTTGCAAAGCAGCAGATACCCGCTGGCTCCTAACGCTAGGATAAAAACCAGGATGAGGAACTCATCGAATCGGCCTGAACTTACAAAGACCGAATCAGGCAGATTGAAGAGCTGGTTGGTAAGCGGGCTGGACTTTTCAAGATTTCCAAGTTCCTGAAGTTCTGGCGCGAGTTTTGCTGGGTTTAGAAAGGTATTTCCCAAAATAGCCTGAGCGATTCCTAGGCCAGCAATGAGCGCGCTAAACACCGCATTAAAAACCAGAAATTTTCTAAGATCTTCGTCTCCACGAATCAGAGCATACCCGACGTACATGAACGGTATGTAGTAGAAGTAGGTTTTGAACCCAAGCAGACCGTACAGAATGTGTGGTGAGTTTTGATTAAATACCTGCACAAATCCCAGGAAAAAGAAAACCCCAAGGAATAGCAAGAAAGGCGGCCGAAAGCGTTTTTCGCGTCCTCGGCGAATTTCTGCAAAAAGAAAGATATATACGAGCGCGGCAAGAATATCCTTGCCGAAAAAGAGCGCAAGGCCGTTTCCCATATATTTTCGAAATAAGTCTTCGAAAAGCATCCAGGCCAAGAAAAGATAGAATCCCGTACGCCAATTTTTTGCAATTGCTACGGCGGCAACGGCGGCGATGAATCCCGCTCCGGCAAACGTCAGCGTTCGCACATGGTCGGCGGCGATTTCCCCGCCCAATTGCCAGGCCAGCCAAACGGCCAGAACAAAAACGCTCACTCCAATTACGGTTTGATTTCTTACAGCTGGAATCGGCGAACTCAACAATTTTGAATTACCTCCGAGGATCTCCTTGGAAGACTTCGCCCAAAAAAATCTCGACACTGTTACGGCTTTCGAGTTCGTTACGTCTCGGTTCCCCAAGTTGCGAGGATGTGGGAGTTGTAGCGTCCCTCCCTCAGCCATCGTATTTGGTAGCCTAGCTCTTGGAGGCCCAGCGGAATCGCAAGGGATGGCGATTCCTGTTCGTCGGAGTGGAGTTCGATGGCTAGGATCGGGTGGAATTCTTCCAACGTGCGTTTTGCGCCTTGTAACACCATCACCTCTGCTCCTTCGACGTCCATTTTGATAAAGTGCACAGGTATTCTTCGTTGGACCATAAAATCGTCGATAGAGACGGAAGGCACGGTAAAAGTTCCTTGATTGTCGCCCTCAAGCACGGGGCCAGCGATTAGCCAGGGTGCGTCGAGCGGGAAATTGAAACTTATTTCACCGGAGTGATCAGTTACCGCCGAGCGCTCGACAGTGACATTCGTAATCCGATTGAGCTCTAGATTTTCCTCTAGGATGCGATAGTTCGCGGGCAGAGGTTCGAAAGCTATTACGTTCCCGTGGTTTCCGACAAGCCTAGAAAGCAAGAGTGAATAAAATCCGCTCTGGGCTCCCAAATCCAGGACTGTCATTCCCGCAGCCACTTCTTCTTTGATCATATCCACGACTTCGGGCTCCCACGAACCATACGCGAAGCTGCGGTGTATTTGCCAATCCACCCTCATCCGATAGCCTTCCAACACTCCCGCGCAGGCCAAGATCGGATAACGATCTGCCGGCACACGATTCAACAGCGAATGAATCAAGTTCGCTAGTCGATTCGGCGATTCGGAGTCGCCTCGTAAGGCGGTCTTTAGACTCACCGGCAACCAGCTAGAAACTCTAGCGATGACTTCTTGTATAGCCATCTGTTATTCGCCATTTGCCCGTGCTCAACGACTACAGTTCTCCCGGTACACTCGCATGTGGTTGGTCACCATTTGATCGGCCGCGAATACCTGAGCGATGCGTTCAAACGCTTTTTGTCCAACCTGCTCCCCCAGAAACGGGTGTGCAATTATACTCTCCATACCGCGCGCAAGAGCTTCTACATCTCCAGTTGTAAACGTCATTCCGGCGTCTCCGAGAACCTCGGACAATGCTCCTATATCGGAGGCGATCACTAATCTTCCCATCTGCATATTCTCCGCCGCAACCAGACCAAATACTTCTCCGCCTAACGAAGGCATGACCATGGCCGTGGCATCCTTCAGGTTCTCCTCTAACCGTTCTGTTGAAACGTATCCAAGAAACCGCACATAACTCTCGACGCCAAGATTCTTCACCAGTCTTTCCAGTTCTTGCCGCTCAGGTCCATCCCCGATAATCTTCACTTGAAATTCACGATCCCTAGTTTTGAGCAGGCCCGCAGCTTCGATCAGGATGCGGACCCCTTTTGTACTGACCAATCGTCCGAAGAACACGAAGATAGGCTCTTGGGAGGTAACGCGCCTCGGTGGCGGGGATTCCCGCGGAGGAAGTCCATGGTGAATTGTTTTCGGTCGATTTAGTTGCAGTTGCGATCCCAGCCAAGACGTCGGCACAATGTTGGCAGAAACGCGCTGGCAGAGCCACCGCCGCGGGAACGTCAGCATCCACATTTTGACACTTGTGAATCTGCCAAGCTTAGAATTGCAACGAACGCATTCGCCGTATTGCCGAGCCATAAAATACCCTGGGCAAGGCGTTCGCGTTGGTTGGTAGAAGAGCTGACCGTTCGGACAAATAGCCTGAAAGCCATGATGTTCGATCACGACGGGCTTGCGAAGCAAGCACCCAATCATGAGGGGAAGAAGTGTTGGGCCGGCGAGATGGACGACATCTGCCCTCTGGATTTCCCGAATGAAGTCCATGAAGCCGGGCTTGCGAACGACACGATACGGCAGTTGCAAATCATTCATACTTCCCGCGGGAGTTTGCGTGAGTAGCGTGACTTCGATCGCTTCTTCGCTGTGTTTTCCCGACCAATCGGCCAGCCCGTCCGCCAGCGTCTTCGTGATTGTCTCTACTCCGCCCACTGACGGGGCCCAACTGTGAACGTAGATCAGAAGCTTCACACGCGGCCCACATTTTCCGGTTGAACAGCTGGTTTTTTCAGGAATCCGACACCCCGCAAAACGCGAACCATCGGTGTCCCCACGCTGTCGGCGAATTCTTTAAATGCCGTGTTCCAGAGTGCGTCATCCGAGATCAGAATGCCGTCCTGCCGTAAATAAGGGTAGGCTTGCTCGTACTCAAACTTCATATGCTCGTATGTATGCATGCTGTCATGAATGAACACATCTAGCGACTTCAATTCCGCCAAAACTCGAGGCAGGAGCTCACGTGCATCGCCAAGACGCACAGTCCAACGTTCCTTCAGCCACGTCGGGACAACCCAGCCCACTTGTTTTCCACTCGGAAGGTATGATCCGTCATTCACGTCGATGGAACAGAGCGCGCCTTTCTGATTACGCTCCATCGCTAGCAGAAGATATGCGGAAGAGACCCCGTTCGCGATGCCGGTTTCGAGGACACAATCAGGTTTCGCCGCGCGGATAACAGCGTATTGCACGAGCACGCGCTTCGCGTAGAGATCCGCGCCGATCGATGAGGTTCCGTCGAACTGGCGTTCTACGCTTTGAAGGTGCTCGTAAAAGCGGCGATCCTTGGATGGTTCCCCCAGGAATTGTCTGAACTGCGACGTGGTCGAACCGGTTAAAGCCGCTAGAAAACGTTCATCCACAGCAAACAGGTCCCGTAAAACGGCTTTGATGGCGTATCCAGGGTGCTGCGCTCCGAAAGCGAGGCGATTCTTCCAGTTTGCCGACCACCACTGCGGCATAGAGTCTCCAATGATCTCGGTATTCGTATCGCTTCCGAGGAGCGCGAGTGCCTCCTGCTACCACGCAGTTTCTTCAACCCCGGCCAGAGCGCGCTAGTTCTATCGCCAACACCGTGGTCTCAACATTTTCGCGCGGCGACCACGTTTCCATTCGCTCGACGGCGCGGCGGCTAAGTTCAGCCAGCCTCGCGCGGTCTCCCAGTGTATTCGCCAGAACCCGCGCCAGCTCTTCCACATTCCCGCATGGAAAGATAAAACCGGTCTCCCCGTTTTTCACCAAGTCGAAACGTCCACGAATCTCGTCGCTCAAGACGACTGGACACCCGCACAACATTGCTTCACAAACTACAGCCGGGCAAGGATCGTATTCAGAAGGAAGAACAAAAAGATCGGCTGACCGGTAGACGGAAGGCAGCCCCGTTTGATTAACGAACCCAAGAAAACGCGTCCGCTCGGCTATTCCGAGACTCTTTGCCGTAGCTTCCAGCCCGGCTCGCACTGGTCCGTCCCCGGCGAAGACCAGATAGGCTCCTTCGACGTTCGCTTTGGCAAAAGCGTTCAGCACGTCGCCGGGTCTCTTCCAAGGTTGCATCTTGGCGCAGAACAATACTACCAGCGCATCTTTCGGAACTCCCCACTCCCGCCGAACCGCGCCCCGGTCCACTTCGGAAGCGCGCTCGCGCCACCACGTATTGTCCACAACAAAAGGCGTAAGAACAATACGCGAATCCGGAATTCCCATACTCAGAATGAATTGCCGCCCCGCTTCGGAGGGGAGGATCGCAACATCCGCAAGGCGAAATATTCTCGGGAGCAAAAATCTCTTGATAGGTAACTTCCAGCGCCTCGCATCTCGCGGCTGCATGCTCGTGGCGTCCGTGCCGAACAGAATCGCAACTCCGCTGAGCTTGGCTGCCAAAATCGCCATCCAGAAAGTCGAATAGGCATACCCAGTAAACAACACAACCGCATCGAATTGGCCGCGCCGAATCAAACCCCAGATTTCTGGATTGAATAGACCGAAGAACGACCCCAGGCCCGTACGCCACGACCTGTTTTTGACCACTACCCACGGATAACCCTCTAACAGCGGGACGTCCCACTTGACCTCCACTCCGAAATCGCGGTCGAACTCCGCTTCCGCGCCTTGCAAGCTGCAATACGCCATCAGGATTTCAAGCCGGGGATCTCTCGCCAGCAGACGAAGAAGAGGTGACTCATATTGAACCGGATGGGTGGCGACAAAAAGCACGCGAAGAGGGCGCTGCATCATCCCGCTAATACCGCCTGAAGCCGTTCCGCGATTCGGTCCCACGACAAGAAGAAAGGCACGGCGATATCGTTTTCGATTCGTTCAGTTCGTATCCTACGATGCGAATTCCGCCAGCGAATCTGAGAGTCGTTCTCAAGCCTTAAGCCAAAGACGCGCTCCCTCAATTTTGCCACGCATCGACGAAACCACATGTCTATCGTTGCGGACGCCACGAAGAAGTATATCCGCAACCAATGCGCCTACTCCCCACCCGGTTCGCTCGCCAACCACGACCCACCAAGCCAGAAAGATGGGTCTTCGCCACCACGGCAGCCTATTGAGCATAATATACGTAAAATTTCGGCAGTAGGTGAACGTTCGGTCGTGTCGGTCTGCTCGATCAAGTTCCAGCGTGCGGGGAGCTAGATGGTGATGGACAAGGACTCGCGGGTCATACAGCACCCTAAATCTCTTTTGCTGCGCCTGCAGGCAGAGATCCAATCCATACATGCTGGCATCATCAAAATTCAAGAGCGCCTCAAACTTAAGCGATCGTAAGAGACTACTTCGCCAAATCCAATTGCATTCCATCACTCCGTCCACAAAAATGGGCTTCTCCCCTTCAACGCTCGCGATATTTCCCCATTGCTTCCCGTACCAGGAGACAAGCCCAGGTTTCCCTTTCAGCTTTGGGACGGTCGCCCCCGGCACAACCACGCGTCCACCGACCACTCCCACGGACGGATCTGCGAAGTTTGGCAGAAGGGTTCGCAACCAGTCCTTGGACACCGTCACGTCGTCGTCAAGGAACGCTATTAGATCGTTTGTAGCGAGTTGGAGCCCCATTTCGATCGGCGGAAGGTGACCCCGAATTTTGACCCAAGCCGGTCGAATAGGAACCTCGGATTGAAAACCGTTTCGGAGATGGTCCAGCGCACTCTCTGTTTCTTTGTCGCCTTCGCGGCCCACAATGAGAATTTCACTGGGAAGCTCAGAGCCTTGCAGAATGGAATGCACGCAGTTGATCACCGCACTTTCGCGGCGGTAGGTGGGAATCACAACCGACAATTGTCTAACTTCAGGTTTCACAGCCCATCAGCCCGGACTTTCCTCGACGCGAGTCAGTAGTCCTTAACGTCGTACAGCCTGCTGTACTGCCAATGACAGCACCGTCTCCAACTTCTGAGTGACGCGCGCCCACGTGTAACGCCGCATTGTTTGCTGCGCTTCGCGACCCAATTGTTCGCGCAATTCTAAAGACTCGCAAAGCCGTTCGACTGCCGCGACCAATTTCTCAGTGTTTGCGGTCGGGACGAGCAAACCATTGTAGCCATCTTCCACCACGTCAGCCATCCCGCAGGTTTCGGTTGTCACCACAGGCATTGCTGTTGCCATCGCTTCGAGAAGCGCCAGTGGCATTCCCTCCATCAAGGACGGAAAGACGAAAATGTCGTGATCTGCATAGATTTCTACAATGTCCTCGCGTTTGACGAAAGGGATGACCCGTACTTTGCCGCGAATCTCGGGCGCAAAAAATTGAGTGACTTCCCCCTCCGGACATAAGCAGCCCGCCACCGTCAGTTCGAGGTCGGCTCTCCGCTGGGTTAAGAATCGGAACGCCTCAGCCAGATAATAAACACCCTTGCGGTCAAGCCAGGTACCCACAAACAGCAGCCGAATTGTTTCTTTGTTGCCAAAGTCACGCTGGGTGAAGAATCGCTCTTCCACACCGTTCGGCACATACCACAGATGCGCGGGCTCGCTATCGTGTTTGAGTTCGGGGTATGTCCAAGCCTCGCGGTTCGAAGCAACACCGAAATCTGCCGTCTTAATGGCCCAGTTGTACATTGTTTGATGATACAGCCGGAACCACAGCCGGTTTTTCAAACTAAAATTCCAGGCTCGTCCCTTGGTGTGCTCCCTCCGCATAATATGCGCCTGTCGCTCTACAATACCCTGCATCGTAAACACATAAGGCGGCGTATCTTTTCGTCCGAATAGTCTCCGCAAGGCACCATAAACGAAACCCACCGGAGTTTGAATGTCTACCACGTCATACTTGCCTCGTGCTCGCAGGATGCGGCGGGCGACGCGAACTGCGAAAATGAACGTCTTTAAGCGCTGAGGCCACTCTGGCTTCGGCGATACGTCGTCACCGAACCAGCAGTCGACCTCGTGCCCTAGCTTCTGAAGCTCGCGAGCGTGATTTAGCAAGACGCCGGCAACGCCGGCTTCCCATTGCCTGGGCGCGTCTGTCACAATGAGAACTCTCACCGTCCCGGACCTTTTTCAGCGGTTGGAATGTCCGAATTTGCCAAATCACGTTTCGTTGAATTCTTACACTCAACCACGAGGAGAGAATGCACTTCATCTGCTATGGTCCAGTCAGACGACGGATTCTGACGAAAAAGACGATTAACCAATTTCACGGGGCCATAATCAGGACGCGTCCATCCCCCCGAGAAAAGGCACGCATCGTGAAAAATCACCACGCCTCCGGGCTTCACGAAACGGCTCCAATCGTTCCAATCCGCCTGGACTCCCGCATCGGAGTGATCACCATCGATTACTAGCAAGTCGATTGCCGCTGTCCATTCGCTGACCGCGTCGTGGCTGAATCTTTCGATCCACGTCACTTTTCCACGCGAGCAGCTTTCCACCGCTCGGTGCGCCACTCTCTTCATGAAGTTCAATGACGGAAGGCGACTAAGGTGGTATGGATCGATCAGGTAGAGCGTTCCCTTGGGAGACATTGTCTCGCGAAGGGCCAGCGCCGACACACCTTCCGCTACTCCGATCTCAACCAGCGTTGATCGGTCTTTAGCCCAGCGTCGCAAGGAGGCGTGTTCGGCGGCAGTGTGTTGTGCCAAAGCCGGCCGCAGGCCGAGCCAGGCGTAAACGGGATGGCGCAAGAGGGGAACTAATTTACTGCCATAATCCTCGACGGCATCCGATTCGCGCGGCAGATTCAAGACCGCATATTTCAATTTTTCCGTTCCTCGATCACGACTTCAAGGCGATTCGGCCGGTGTAATCGATTCGGTTTAGGAGAATCGGGACTCGGTTCTCAGCGAAATACTCATCGCATGCTTGCCGGGACCCCTTCCAATGGCCATAGTCATCGATAATGATCACACCATTATGCGATAGGCGCGGAAAGAGATGAACTAGTTCATGCTTCGTCGACTCATACCAGTCGGTGTCGAGCCGCAGCAAGGAGATAGAACCTGGTGCCGAAGCCGGTATGGTCTCTTCCACCTTACCCTTAACAAAATGAATTCTCTCTCCTGGGTAGCCCGTCTTTAAGAGTACGCTCTTAACAAAGTCCACAGGCGCATCGGCACACCTGAAGCTGGGATCTTCTTGCAAAAGTTCGGAAGCCTGTTTGCCCGAGTAATCAGAGTCATTCGAAGTTGGCTCGGACATCCCCTCAAAAGTATCGAAGAGGTACAAATCACGCCTTACATTCCGCAGCTGCAGCAGCGTTCTTGCGATCGCCGCCATGCTGCCTCCCTTCCACACTCCGCATTCAACAATTGCTCCCTCAATGTCGTTGGCGCTCACGTACCGTACCGCTTGAATCAAAGCATAGATTCGCTCTGCGCTCGTCATGGTAAACGGCCGAACCTCACGAATAGTATCCGTCTCTTCTTTGTGAAAGTCCGGGGGGTATTCCTCTCCTTGATCATGCACACGGATAACGTCAAGGCCAAATGCCCGGAAGGATTTGTGGATTGCGGACTTGATCATATCGCTTGCGCTAGAGTAATTCCCTCGACGTTCTCTATCCCGGTCTTGCTCGACTGTGAGCCAATGCCGCCCAGGCGTACTCGATGTCGTCTCGACCGAAAAGCCGTGTGATTCCGACTCCCACCGAATAGAGGCCGACTCCAACGACGAGTTTCACTATCGCCGCTACCGGCAGAAGCATCGCTCCCCAAGTTGCCCCCGCTGCCAGAGCAAATGCTGGTACCGCCCATCGCAAGCCCTGCAGAACCAGCGACCGTGTTTGTCGAAAAGCAAGCAGCACAGCAAACCATGCCAGACTATAACTTATCAGAGTGGCCCAGGCCGCGCCCAGCGCAGCATATCGCGGTATCAAATAAAAATTCAGCGCCACATTACTCAATGCACCTGCGGCCGTCGGTACCAGAAGGTATTTTTGCAGATTCGTGGCCACCATTGCACTTACTACGACTGTGCCGAAAAAGGTGCTCGCCTCCGACCAAATTAGCACGGCAAGCAAGGGTGCCGATGCTGCGAACTGCTTGCCATAGAGAATGTTCACGATGGAGCCAGCTCCTATCGTAATCACCACACAAATACCGCATGCAAGAACCAAAAAATAACGAAACGTCCGGTCAAGGTATGTTCGGAAAACCTCGTGATCTTTTGCGGAAGTAGAAAGAATTGGGACCAGCGAAGCCATTAGCGCTGCCGGAAGCATTTCAAACATCTCACTCACTCTGACCGCGGCCACATATTGGCCCAAAATCGAGTCATTCACCATGTTGTGCAGCATCACTTGGTCGATGCGCATGTACACCGAAGCCAGAAGTGAACTGAAAGCGATAGGTGCCGCGCTGGCTAAGTACATGCGCGCCCGATCCGTCCGGACTTCGGACAATTGGGACAGAAACCGGCGGCTGATGCCCCAGATCAGAATAGCTTCGAGAGTCGCCACAATGAATCGCCACACAACCACCGTAATGAGGGGTGCTTGCGCCCATGCCAGCGCCAGAACTAACAAGAGCCACAAAAATTGTCGTAAAAGGTTGATTCCTACTGAATACCACTGCTTTAAATCCACCTGGAAGACGACTCCGGAAAGACGAAGCGGCGAAAGCAAAAGCATTTCCATTACAGCGAAAATGAGAAGGAAATGTAAATGGCCCTTGTAACCCGCAAACGGAGCGATCGCCAATGACAAAATGGTGGCGCCGATGGCGAATAGAAGGCAGAGCATCGTTCCCGTTCTTAGAATGTTCGCAGCCTGGTTCCGGTCGATCGACGCTTCTCTAGCCATGATCGTGTCGATTCCGAACGTCGCCAGCCATCCGAAGAGCGTCGCGTAAGCATAGATTGCGCCGAATTCTCCGAGTTTTTCGCTCCCCAGATATCGCGCCAGAATAACGGATGCCGCTCCCGATAGAACAATCGAGATTCCGCGCCCTCCGAGTAATGCCGCGGTGTTATGAAGCACGCGCGTCCGCATTCGAAGTTTGCTTTTTGCCGGCTGAGTTCCCATGGATTTAAAAGCTCAACGAACGCCTGGGGGTTGGTAAATCCTGGTCCACGCGAAAAACTTCATTCGTTATCATCTGTTGGCACTGTATTTGCGGGCTTTTTATTTTGTTCTTTAAGCTGCTGCATATCTTGTTGCTCCAAGTGCTCCATTAATCGTCCTCGCCGGGTCAAATACGCCTTCACCGTTCGCATGCTTTGTTCTGGCACGACAGCAACTTGATTGTACGCTACCTCATGCCAGGAGACCGGCCCTCGCGCCGGGATCAAGTGCGTCCCCCACTGAAAAATTAGTCCCATATTCCACAATACGAACAACGCCGTCACGCTCCAGGCGAAAGCCGCAGCTTGGCGCTCGCGCCACTTGCTCGCAACCCAGCCGAAAAAGGACGCAAGTCCTAGAACAAACATTGGGGTTAATGATATGAAAAAGCGGTTGCCGAACGACGAAATGCCGGCCCAATTTTCGTAACACCCGATCGCATAAAGATAAACCAAAAAACCGCCGGTCAAGAAAAAGGCCAAGTCTCGATCGTACCTTCGCAGCAAAAAAAGTCCCGCCACCGACAGGATCAGAATGGGTGTCCAGCTGAACAAACCGTGTTCCGCGGAGAAGCAAACCTTCAGCAGCGCCGGAGATTTCCAAAACCACCGCTCCGTGTAGCCAAAATTGAAATAGCCTCCATAAATTATTTTCTTCGTAATAAGGGTCGGAAAGAACGTCACAAGGATGGCTATGACAAAAACTACATTGGAAACAAAAAGCTGCTTGGCGCGCTCGATTTCGCCCGCCTTCAATCTGTCCCAGTACCCAGCCAGCGATTCCATCAGCGGAACGATAAGCAGAACTCCACTTATATAATAGACGTCCATCATCAGCCCGGCGATTGCGCCGAGAATCAGCCACTGTGCCACGCTCCGCTCCGTTCGCGTGCGGTCCCAATACCACAGGAACAGCGCGACAACGAAGGCGGAATGCGCGTGCGCCCAGAAGGGGTTGAAATACATATAGACCGGAAGGGAACTCGCGAACCAGACGCCGAGAGCGCCGAGAAATGCCCACTTCTCGCCACAATATTTTTTTGCCAGGAGAAACGAAAACCATATCCCCAGAAAGCCGTAAAAGGCAGTTCCTAACGCCATCGCGATCCTATAAGGTGAAGAGAAACCGTCGGCCGAAACTTGCGAACCGAAGATGTGGACGACCTCAACGAAAAGATGAGCGGTCACCAGAAAGGGCGCCCAAAGGATCGCCGGTCCAATCGTGAAGTGATTATCCAGATGACCTGTGACCGTGAATTGGTTCTGGTTTATATTTCCGTCAGGGCCAACGCGTCCCATCCGAAAACTGCT
This sequence comes from Candidatus Acidiferrales bacterium, assembly GCA_049693595.1. Taxonomy (GTDB): domain Bacteria; phylum Acidobacteriota; class Terriglobia; order Acidiferrales; family UBA7541; genus Palsa-295. The sequence goes on from JBAVQA010000119.1 coordinate 14,811, forward strand.
GTTTGCGTCGAGCCAATCTTTTGTGAAATCAAGATTGCCGCCGATTAACATCGCCCGGCCGAACGCGTAGTATCCCACTCCATCGCCGCGCACCCAGGGATTGCTCAGGGGCAACGTAAGGAAGAACAGAAGAATGAGAATCCGTTCGTATTTCGTGAACCGGTGCAAGACCTTTTGGTTTCCTTAACTTGATTCTAGTGTTTACTTTAAGTGTAAGGTCTGCGTCAAGCAGGCGAAGCTGCGCTCGAATCGCGATGGAGTGTCGCCGCAGCTTCTGTAGAGCTCTGGGAACTTTCATCCTTCCGCAGTATGGCAATGAGGGAAAGCGGAGGGAGGGGAAGCCAATTATCCAGCAGACGGAACACCGGGGTCATGATGTTCAACAGCCGGATCTGCCCCAGCCCGAAAGTCTTTCGGCGTAAAACGCGTCCGTTCAGCCACCACGCCAGCACTCCAGGCCGGTTGAACGTCAGAACTTTCTCGACTTTGAATCCGGCTCGTTGCGATACTTCGACGAGCTGTTCCTCCGTGTATCGGCGAAAATGCCCCAGTACTTCGTCCAGACTGCCATAAAGTTTGGGCCCGTAAGGAACCAGGATGATAGCGCGACCGCCTTCGTCCAAAATATTCCAGACGTTCCGCAATGCGCTCGCATCGTCTTGAATATGCTCCGCCACGTTGAGGCAAATGACGGTGTCGAACGACTGTCCCGTGGGAAATGTCTCCGCGTTCTCCGCATCGGTACACGCCACTCGCATGTAGGGACGCATAGGGCAGAGCGTCCAAAGATATTCCAGATATTGAGAGTTCACGTCGGTGGCCCAATAAATCTCGCGCGGCATCAGGTGCACAGACATATTCCCGATTCCCGCGCCGATTTCCAGCACACGTTTTCCCATGTACGGCCGGATCACATCCGCCATCCAGCGCGTGAAGCGAGGAGCGCGGTTCAATCGTTCCAGAATTGCGGCGCCCTGCTCGTCTTCCACATAAATTCGAGAAGACATCGCGTAGTGAAAAATAGCCCAGAGCGCGCGCAC
>JBAVQA010000120.1:0-1704 GCA_049693595.1 Candidatus Acidiferrales bacterium
CCCTAATTGATATCGCGACGGGAAAGATCACGAACGTTGGCGCCCCGGCGATCTTCGCCACGGACGACCCGGCGCCCGACGGAACCTTGATTCTAGTTGCACGCATTCATCGTCCGTATTCGTATATCGTGCCCGAGGAGCTTTTCCCACGCGACGTGGAAGCGTGGGATCTGACCGGAAGCGCGGTCTTCAAAGTGGCCAGCCTGCCCTTGCAGGAAAATATTCCCATCGGCGGCGTCCCTACGGGTCCGCGCGATATTGACTGGCATCCGAACCAACCCGGCACGCTGGTTTGGGTCGAGGCGCTCGACGACGGCAATCCCAAAAAGAAAGTGCCGGAGCGCGACAAAGTAATGTGGGCCCACGAACCGTTCACCTCAGGTCCGGCGGAATTGACGCGCGTCGAAAAACGTTTTGCCGGCATCGAGTTCGGAGAACGCGGCGATTTTGCCATCCTGCGCGATTTTGACCGCGATACGCTGCGTGCGCGGGCATGGTTTTTCAATCCCCAGCCGACGCCCGATCAGGCCTGGACATTTCACTCCGACAAGCCAACCGAAAAAACGCTGGTTTGGGATCTCAGCACCCAGGACCGGTATCACAATCCCGGAACGCCCATGCTCTGGCCGCTTGCCAACGGTCACAGCGCGATTCTGCAGCAGAGCAATTACATTTTTCTGACTGGCGTGGGCGCATCCGCCGATGGAGATCGTCCGTTTCTGGACCGGCTGGACATCAACACCATGGATTTACAGCGCATTTTTCAAGGTGACGCCAAAACCTACGAGGAAATCGTGGCGATGCTGTCCACGGGCGGGTCGAAGCTGCTCACGCGGCGCGAGAGTCAACAAGAACCACCGAATTATTGGGTGCGCGATTCTGTGAAATTCGACGGAAATTTCGCGGACCCGGGTTCGCTGACGAAGGTTTCGCCGTTTACCACTTTTACCGACGCGACACCCGAGCTCCGCGCGATCCAGGAACAGCTGGTGACGTACAAGCGCGCGGATGGCGTGGACCTTTCGATGACGGTGTATTTGCCGCCAGACTATAAACCAGGCGAGCGCCGTCCAGCCGTGGTCTGGGCATATCCGCAGGAATTCACCGATGCCAGTGTCGCTGGGCAGGTGCGCGGTTCTCCGTACCGCTTCACCACCATTACCGGCCCGTCGCCGTTATTTTTCCTCTTGGACGGATACGTCGTGCTGGACGGGGCCTCGATGCCGGTGGTCGGAAATCCGGAAACAGTGAACAACACTTACATCGAGCAAATCACCGCCAGCGCGAAAGCCGCCATTGCTAAGGCCGCCGAGATGGGCGTGATCGATCCGAATCGCGTCGGCGTTGGTGGACATAGTTACGGCGCGTTTATGACCGCAAACTTGCTGGCGCACTCCGAGCTCTTTCGCGCCGGCATCGCGCGCAGCGGAGCGTACAACCGCACGCTCACTCCGTTTGGATTTCAAAGCGAGCGGCGGACCCTCTGGCAGGCGCCGGATCTGTACATCAAGGTTTCGCCCTTCATGTTTGCGGACAAGATCAAGGCGCCGATTTTGCTGATTCATGGTGAAGCGGACAACAATTCCGGCACTTTTCCGCTGCAATCCGATCGCATGTACCGCGCCATCAAAGGGAATGGGGGCTCGGTGCGCTATGTGACGCTGCCGGACGAAGCGCATGGCTATGCGGCGCGCGAATCCATTC
>JBAVQA010000121.1:0-7955 GCA_049693595.1 Candidatus Acidiferrales bacterium
CCTTGTAGACGGCTCCCATGCCGCCTTCGCCGAGCAGGTTCAACACTTCGTACCGGTTGCCAATCACATTGCCCGGCTCGAAGACAACGAAACTGGAACGGTAAACGCCGGAAGAGGCACCAGGCGTACTAGCGGACCAGCCGCTGGCCACGCCAGTCGTCATTGTCATGCCTACCGATGGCAACTCGGTTGTACACTTCCTGCAGGTAGTTACATCGGGAGGATTTTCGGTTCCGCACTGCGGACAATTCATGACGCGCGCCTCACTCACCCCTCCGGTGATAACTACAATAGTGCTCTAAAGTGATTGAATCAAGGGCTACGGCGATCAAAGATGGCGCTCATGATTTTTCCGAGAGATTATTGGCCCGCGCCCGTCCCCGTATTTGGCCTGCTATCTCATCGCATCGGTTCAACCGAGGGGTTGCCAGTTTGATTCTCACCCGGCCGCTAACGGCTCCCTGCGCGTAATTCAGACGGGCCACTCTTCCGGGAGGATCAGCGTCTTGGGCGGCAGCGGCGTGGGGGAGCCCCAACAGCAGGCCGACTACAAGGAGCGCCAGCGGGTATCGGGGGAACAGTTTTCGCATTCGCGTCACTCCATTCGGTACCGAAAGCAGCGTAGCAGACGAAACCTAGTGTACTCGAACCGACGCTACAAAGCAGGTCGGCCCTTTAATCAGGGCATCGGCACGGTCGCGGCGTGAAGCAAAAGTTGCTTAGGTATTGCGGTCTGTGCTTGACGCGACGGCCGTTGCGGAACTAAATGACTGAAGCCGACCGTGTACGGTCGGCTTCAGGTTTTTCTCACTGGTTTTCAACCAGAGTGCGCGAGCAGCCTAGACGGCCGCTTCACCCACCCTGGGGGTTCTAGTGGTGTTGATCGTGGTCGAAGTCAAACAAGTCGAACAGATCGCTGATCGCCGGGCTGTTAAGCGGAACGTACGGTTCGAAAAAGAACGAGATCGGATTCGGGAAATTATCCCGGCTCCGGTTTGTGAGCGGGCTTAGGCGCCAGTTGCGCTCGATAAACTTCAGAACCGAGACGTGATCGGCGTAGGTGTGGCTGACGTGCCCGCCGGTGCTGAATGGGGAGACGACGATCATCGGGATGCGCGGCCCGTCGCCGAAGAAGTCGAGCGGTTGGATGTAGCCGGAGTCATAGAAGCCGCCGCCTTCGTCCAAGGTGATCATCAGTGCTGTCGAGGCGAAGAGTTCGGGGTTCGCCTGAAGATGATCCATGATCTTCCTCACCATGGCCTCAAACAGATCGAATTTCGATGACGCCGGGTGGCCGTCCAGCAGGCCGTCGGGCTTCACGAACGACACCGCAGGAAGCGTGCTGTTGTCCACGGCGTTGAAGAAGTCGATGGTGTCTTTGATATGCGCGGCCCGTTGCGCCGAGTCGCCCATGATCGCGTTGGTATAGGATTCGAAATTGCAGATGTTGCAGTAAGCTTTTCCAATCTGAACGAGCGGATTGGTGCTGGTGGGATCGTGCTCAAGCGCGACTGCGGCATCGTACGCTCCGCCGTAGTAGGCCCAGGAGATGCCCTTTTCATTGAGCGCTTCGCCGATGGTGCGCACGTTCGTTGGCGGGATGGAGGCACCTTTGGCAATACCCGCTGTGTCCACCGTGCCATCCGGCAAGAACCCGGGGTTTTCATTGTTGACCAAATAGTAGTGGTTAGCCTGGCAGTTTGGCTGCGGATGGTAGAAGAGAGTAGCCAGGTAATCTCGGATCGGCGCAATCCCGGGTTTTGTGGGGTCGGCGCAGTTCGCGAAATCGCCGTTGAAAAAGAGATCCACGATGTACTGGTCGTTGGAGCCCCGTATTGGATTCGGATTGGCGATGACTCCGGCCGGCGGTACCGTCGGGTTGCCATTGCCATCGGACCAGAAGAATGCGTCGCCGGAGCCGAGCATGATGTGGTTGGCGCCAGTGCCGCCCATGACCGCCTGATGGTAATTGTCGCTCATGGAATACTGGTCGGCCAGGGTCTTCAACTCCGGCACGTCGCCAGCCTGCATGTTATAGAACCCCATGGAGTTGCCCTCGCCATTGTCATCAACAAGGCCAGGCGTGACAAAGCTTTCGGGATCCGGTTCACTCGTATAGTTGGAGATGACAAAAGGGTAGAGGTCGCTCAAGCAGCCCGACGGATTCTCGAAGGTCGCGTTGCGGATGTCGCAATCGGATTGCTGCCACATCTCGAAGAGGCGGTGCGTGGTGTCGCCTGTGTAGGAATCGTACGGCAGCGTGTTTCCCGGCGGCGTGGTTGTCGAGTTGCCGGTTAGCGGGAACGGCCCGTTTGCCAGGTGATTGAAATTCGCCACTCGCGTGTCGGCATCCAGAATTACGTTAGTTACAGGATTGAGAAACTCGGCTGTTTGTTCGGCCCCGGACGCGCCGGTAGTGAGTAGAACGAGATCGGCGGTTTCGAGCGACGGCTCGATTGCTCCGAGGAACGGGAGATCCGCGACTGGAAACGGAGGCGGCTCGCCCGTGACGGGACTGGGCGAAAAATTCAGGCTCGGCTCGGGTAGCGTGGTGTAAGGGGCCTTTTCGTAGTTGTTTAGGTGGATGTAGTACTGTGTTTCGAACGGTGCAATGGCTTGAAATTGCGCCGCTCTACCGAAGTTCTTGCCGGGTGTTCCGTCGGCATTGATGATGCCTTCCGATAGCAGGTTTTTCACCGGTTCGCCGCTAGGAGACTTATAGGTGGCGAAGAGGTGATCGAAAGTGCGGTTCTCGCCGATCAGAACGATGACGTGTTTGATGGGGCTCTCAGTATCAGACCCATTGCCATTACCATATTGACCGTTGGCGTACGCCGGAGCGGACAGGAAGCCTCCGACGCCGAATTGGAAGATCATGAGCGCGACAAAGCTCGCGCGCAGATAGTGCAACGACCTCGACATAGCGTGTTTGAGTGTCATTCGTACTCCTTCTAAATTTGGATTGGGAGAGAAAGGAAACCCCAGGGGACAGTGAACCAGCGAAGTTAATGGGAGATTGTTTAGCTATGAATTACGGGCAATAGTTTGGAATATTTTCGCAGGCTGGCGGCATGTGTTTCTTCCGGGATCAAGCGGGGCATCCGTGTGTCCGCGACCGCCTGCGATTTAGCTGCTTAACTTGGTAAAGGCCCAGAAAAGACCAGCCGCCAGACAGATGGACGCGGGAAGGGTGAGGATCCACGCCATTGCTAGATTTTTCACCGTGCCCCATTGCAAACCGGAATGATTAGCGGCCATGGTGCCCGTCACACCGGAAGAAAGCACGTGCGTGGTACTGACGGGTAATCCGAATCCGTCGGCGGCTCCGATGGTGGCCATAGCCGTGATTTCCGCGGCGGCTCCTTGCGCGTAGGTTAGGTGTTCCTTGCCGATTTTTTCTCCGACGGTTACGACGATGCGCTTCCAGCCGATCATGGTGCCGAGGCCCAGCGCGATGGCGACCGCGACTTTTACCCAAGTGGGGATGAATTTTGTCGCGTTGTCGATGTGCTTTTTATAGTTTGCTATGACCGCCGAATCAGCGGTCGAAAACTGCGGGTTCCCGCTCTTTTTCATGAGGCGCAGGGCTTCGCTCACGACGTACATGTCGTTGCGGAAGTTGCGGACTTTGTCTTGCGGTACGGCCTTGAGTTCCTTGTACTGCGAGATTTCCGTGCCGATTCCGTTCACGAGCTCGCGCAGGGCAAGCATGGTGTTGGGCGTGAATTGTTTCGTGCGAATGTAATCGGTGACTTCGGTTGTGGGATCGCCAATGACGGCGCTGGAAGAAACGTAATGGTCCAGCACGCCGGCAGTCTGAGTGGATACGGCAACGAAATCCTGCGACTGGCTGTAGGTGACAGCGTGGTTCACGGCGTAAGCGGTCGGCACCGTGCCGATCAGGATGAGCATAATCAGGCCCATGCCCTTTTGGCCGTCGTTGGAACCGTGGAAAAAGCTTACTCCGGTGCAAGTCAACACGAGGAGCCCGCGAATCCAAAAGGGAGGAGGTTCGTTCCCTACGGGAGCGGCGTAGAGCGCCTTGCTGGGGATCAATTTTTTCATCAGCAACAGCAAGCTACCCGCGACAATGAAGCCAACGATTGGTGACAGTACCAGAGACTTTCCGATGTTTGCGGCCTGTCCCCAATCTACGCCGCTGGTTCCGGACTTGACCGACATCAATTGGTTTGCGATGCCTACGCCGATGATAGAACCAATTAGAGTGTGCGAACTCGAGGATGGAAGGCCGAAATACCAGGTCCCAAGGTTCCAGATGATCGCTGCGACCAGCAAAGCGAAGACCATTGCGAATCCGGCCTTACTTCCGACCTGCAAAATTAATTCCACGGGCAGAAGCGATACGATGCCGAATGCGACAGCTCCGCTGGAGAGAACCACGCCGATAAAGTTCCACATGCCGGACCAAACGACAGCCACGTGCGGCTCCAAAGAGTGGGTGTAGATGACCGTGGCGACGGCGTTGGCAGTGTCGTGGAAGCCGTTCACAAACTCAAAACCCAGAGCGATCAGAAGCGCGACGCCAAGCAGAACGTACGGGCCGACCGACGTGGCATGCATCTGCGAAAGGTCGGACAGCAGGTGCCCTCCCGCATAGATCAAGCCGATGATCAAGGCAACTCCAAAGACGAGCATGCCGATTCGGCCTGGTCCTGAGCCAATCTTTGCGTCTAGAGCTGTTGTTCCGGTCGCCATCATTCACCTCGTGAGCTCGGGATCCAACTTGGCGGACTGAAGCTACCGGGTGTTTGTTAATGGAAGGTTATAGGCGTGTGAACACTGCTGGAAGCGTCAGATCGGTGAGCGAGATCTCACGGCGGGCCGTGACTGCGATATCTTTTCCGACCATGAAGATCCAACAGGACTTAATCCATCGGAGCAGGGAATGACGACCTGGGCACTTTGCATCGATCCGCCGTTTGCCAAATTGATTCGGGGTAGCTGGTTTGCTAAGGTCGTCGTCATGTCCGAGCATTCCACCGAGCAGATACGCGAATTGCTCGACTCCCTTTATCGCGTGGATTCGGGACGAATCCTGGCAACTCTGATCCGCTTGCTCGGTGATTTTGATCTTGCCGAGGAGGCGATGCACGAAGCCTTTGCGGCTGCGCTGAGCGTGTGGCCGGGAAGCGGAGTACCCGGCAATCCGCGACCATGGCTGATTTCGACGGCCCGATTCAAAGCCATTGATACTCTGCGTCGACGGGCAAGATTTGATGCGTCGCAAGACGAGCTGGTGCGATATCTCGAAGCGCAATCAAATTCGACGGAAAAGTCCAATGACGAGGACAGCCTTGAGGATGATCGGCTGCGCCTGATTTTCACCTGCTGTCATCCATCTCTCGCGCCGGAAGCGCACGTTGCGCTCACCTTGCGCGAGGTGTGCGGACTGACCACCGAGGAGATCGCCAAGGCCTTCCTCACCACTCCGCGTACGTTGGCACAGCGCATTGTGCGCGCCAAGGCAAAGATTCGAGACACACCGATTCGCTACGAAGTGCCGACACCGCAGGAATTGCCGGCGCGACTGGGCGCGGTGCTTCAGGTGGTCTATCTCGTCTTTAACGAGGGTTATTCGGCTGCGGCGGGAGCGGAAGTAACGCGCGCCGAGCTAACCGGCGAGTCGATTCGACTGGGCCGGCTGCTGGCCGAACTCCAGCCGGAGCCGGAGGTTATTGGGCTGCTCGCCCTGATGTTACTACAGGAATCGCGTCGCGCCGCCAGAACCTCTCCAAGCGGAGAGCTGATTTTGCTGGAACACCAGGATCGCTCGCTCTGGAACCGGGAGCAGATCGCGGAGGGAGTGGCGCTGCTGGAGAAAGCCCTGAAGTCCCGCCGCTTCGGCTCCTACATATTGCAGGCTGCGATTGCGGCCGTTCATGCGCAGGCGGAATCCGTCGCAGCGACCGACTGGCGGCAGATTGTCGCGCTCTACGACCAATTGGTACGAGTTCAGCCTTCGTCAGTTGTACAGCTAAACCGTGCTGTGGCAATTGCCATGCGGGATGGTCCAGAGGCCGGCCTGGCGCAGATCGACGCAGTCCTGGAGCATGGCGAATTGGCCGATTATTATCTGGTGCATTCCGCCCGCGCAGATATGTGCCGCAGGCTAGGCAGGACCGCTGAGGCCCGGTCGTCTTACGAGAAAGCTCTGGCGCTGACCCAACAGGAACCGGAGCGGCAGTTCCTGCAAGAGCGGATTCGGCAGCTAAAATAAAAACCTCGACGACTTGTCGAATTCAGGTGCGGCCGTTCGACTATATGGTGAAGGCCGGGCAACTGGCCCGCCAGAAAGTGTTTCCCGGGTGATACGCCACGCGAAAAATCTGCAAGTCGCGTGTTGATTTCCCAGATGCGGCGTCGACTCAACACTCAAGGAGAAGAAAATGCGTTTCATGATGATCATGTTTCCAAAAGAATACGAAACCGCAAAAGCCGGCTTTGTACCCAATATGAAAGACATGGAGAAAATGGGCGCGTACAACAAGGAACTAGGGAAAGCCGGCGTGCTGCTCGCGCTCGACGGTCTGACCCCGCCCGCGACGATGAGCGCCCGCGTCACCTTCAAAGATGGAAAATCGAAAGTCACCGACGGACCGTTTACCGAGGCGAAGGAAGTGGTCGGCGGCTTCTGGATCATTCAGGTGAAGTCGCGCGAAGAGGCGCTGGAATGGGCCTCGCGCATCCCAGGACAGGATAACGAAATGGTCGAAGTCCGCCGGCTGTTTGACTTAACCGACTTCGATCCCGAGACCCAAAAGGAGATCCAAAAGAAGTTCGGCGACGACGTCGCTGAGGAGATGAAGCTATAAAAAACTCTCCACGCTTTTTCGAATACCGGTCCGGCCGTTCGTCTATGTAGTGAAGGCAGGGCATCCGCCCGGCTGGAAGACCGTTGCAGGAAAAGGAGAAATCATGCCGCAGTATTTGGTTGCGATTCACCACCCCGACGGTTACGACGGGTCCCTCGAGGGCGAAGCGATGATGCGCGATATCGACGCGCTCAACGAAGATATGATCGCCGCCGGTGCCAGGCTTTTCGCTGGCGGCCTCTCCGCGGCCGGCAGCGCGAAGTCGCTGCGGGCACAGCCCAATGGCAAGGTGCTCATTACCGACGGTCCGTACCTGGAGACCAAGGAACACATCGGCGGTTTTTGGATACTGGAAGCCGCTAACGCGGAGGAGGCGCTGGAATGGGGGCGCAAGGCGGTCATCGCTTGTCGGGCGCCGGTCGAGGTGCGCGAGTTTCTCCCCAACCCAGGCAATTGAACGGCAGCGCGGAAAGCCTTACAGACACTGATACATAAACGGAGCGGCGCAACCAAATGAGAAAGCTAATCTACGCAATCAACATGACCCTGGATGGCTGCTTCGACCACACCAACGGAGTTCCCGATGAAGAATTAATGGAATATTTCACAGACCTCGTGCGAGATGCGGACCTGTTCGTCTACGGACGAAAAACCTATGAATTAATGGTTCCTTACTGGCCGGATGTCGCCAAAAACGATTCGGAGACCAAAGTAGATAAAGATTTTGCCGCGGCGTTTGTCTCCAAAAAGATGGTTGTTTTCTCACGATCGTTAGCGAGCACTGAAGGAGACAATACAAGAATTGTTCGAACCAACCTGCAAGACGAAGTACTCAAATTGAAACAGGAGCCAGGCAAAAGTATTTTAGTTGGCGGCGTGGATATTCCTTCACAACTTATAGCGCTCGGCCTGGTTGATGAATTTCTCTTTGTCGTTATGCCGGTACTTGCGGGAAAAGGGAGGCGGTTGTTCGAAGGTATTAGCCTGGAGAAATTACGATTAAAACTTGTGGGGTCCAGGGTTTTTAAGTCGTCAGAAAGCGTTCTGCTTCATTACCTGAAGCAGTGACCGAAAGAGACACTTCAATTTCAGAAACGGGAGTCAACGATGAATAATCTAACG
>JBAVQA010000122.1:0-14428 GCA_049693595.1 Candidatus Acidiferrales bacterium
CACCATGCACGACGCGATTTTAAAGCACTGGCCGGAGTCCGCGGGTGCGACGCCAAACATCGGCGATCTAACATCCAAGGCTGCCTTGCGCGATCTTCTCCGCAGAGCGAAAAAGGCGGTTGAGAGCGTTCGTGACGACGCCGATCCTTTTGACACCGAAAGCCGGTCACCGTTGCGTGTCCTGAAGGCTACTCTTTCCGAAATTCTCGTCAATTCAGAGCAAAAGGAGGAGCCGCTTGGAGTAACGATCGGCAGTCTGTTTGAGGCGGTTGCAGAGGAACACCTGATCCAACCCACATTTATCTATGACTTTCCGACTGATATTTCGCCGCTTTCGAAGCAAAAGCCGGATGACCCTTCGCTGACGGAGCGGTTCGAGCTTTTCATCGCCGGAATGGAGATTGCAAACGGTTTTTCGGAACTGAACGATCCCTTCGATCAGGAACGGCGTTTCCGCGCACAGGTTGAAAAAGGCGATCCGGAATCGCCGAAAGAAGTGGACATGGATTACATTCGGGCGCTTTCGCATGGATTGCCCCCGACCGCGGGAGAGGGCGTGGGGATCGATCGCCTGGTGATGCTATTGACCGATTCTCACGCGATTCGCGAAGTGGTCCTTTTCCCGTTATTGCGAACCGAAGGCGGCGAAGCTGAAGAGCGGGGGCCGGCGGGAACAAGCGGTGAAGCAAAATGACATTTGAATGGCTGGTGGCGTTGCGGTACCTGCGCTCGCCGAACCGGCCGGCGGTACTGCGCATCGTCACGCTACTGGCAGTGATTGGAGTAGCGGCGGGCGTGACGACGCTGGTTATCGCGCTTTCGATGAATACGGGTTTCCGCCAGGCGATTCGCGACAGATTGCTGAGCGTTACCGCGCACGTCAACCTCAAGCCCATCGGCACCGAAGGCATTCGTGACTACAGACAATTGATCGGCCGCTTGGACGGCACGCCTGGTGTGCGCTCGATTGAGCCGGCAATTTACAATACCGTCCTGCTGTCTTCTGGAACACGCGCGAGCGGAATCGTACTGAAAGGAGTGGACCCGGAACTCGAGCGGCGAGCGAGCGAAGCCTTACGCCACATCGTGGCGGGGTCGAGCGATTTTGCCGCTGATGGCGAAGGAATCCCGGCGATACTTGTGGGGCGCATTCTCGCGGAAGACAAGAAAATTTCCGCAGGGGATTACGTTACATTGACCAGCCCGCAGGGAAACCTGACACCGTTTGGAATGCTTCCGCGGTCCAGACGATTTCGCGTGGCGGGGATTTTCGACTCGGGCTTCTACGACTACGACGCGAATTGGGGATTCGTGACGCTGGAGTCCGCGCAGGGGCTTGCGGGAATCGGCGATGTGGTTAGCTTGCTCGAAGTGCGGGTGGTGCAGATGGATGACGCGGGAGCGATTGCTGACACCCTGCTGCATCGAGCGGGGAATGGTTTTACGACTACCACTTGGATGGACGAGAATCGAGCGTTGTTCCGCGCGCTGAGTCTCGAAAAACTTGTAACGGCGCTCTTCATCGGGCTGATTACGTTTGTTGCGGGCTTGAATATTCTTGTGGTGCTTACGATGACGGTGACGGATCGGGCTCGCGATATCGCGGTGCTGATGGCCATGGGAGCGCGCAGCGGGCAGATTCGCAAGATTTTTGTCTTGCAGGGGATTGTGGTCAGCGTGGCCGGAACAGCGCTGGGACTAATTCTTGGCTATACGTTCGCGTGGATCGCCGACAAATGGCGATTGATTCCGTTGAATCCTGAGGTGTATGCGATTCCGTACGTTCCGTTCCACGCGAACGCGGCGGATGCGGTGTGGATTGCTGCTGCGGCACTGTTCATCAGCGTAGCGGCGACAATCATTCCGGCACGCTCGGCCGCGAAGATACTACCGGTGCAAATTCTCCGTTTCGAATGAGCCCGCAAGGTCTGCAATTCCTCGAGACGTGCTAGAATCGAAAGCAAGGCGAAATGCGGAGAGGGGGCTGCTAGAGGTAACAGTACGGCAAAAATGAGAAATACATTAGAATCGGGCCGGTCGAGTGCAATTCTGGTTCGAGCTAGCAGTATGCAAAGGAAGGACATACAGAACCACGAGTTCGGCATCTAAATTGGTATAGGTTATAGCGAAGAACATGCAGACGCAGACGAATTCAAGTGTCGCTATCTTGGATGATTCGCGGTTCGGGGACTCCCGGACTTCAGGAATACTCCTCCGTTGTGACGGCCTCCGAAAGAGCTTCCGCTCCGGGACGCAGGAAATCACTCCGATAGACGGACTTGATTTTTCGATCGAACGCGGCGAGACAGTTTCAATCGTAGGCCCTTCAGGAACGGGAAAGAGTACGTTGCTCCACATGCTTGCCGCGCTGGACACTCCAACGAGCGGTACAGTATACTTCGGCGGGAATTCGCTCCAGTCTTTTTCAGATGCGGAGCTGGCAGAGTATCGCAATCGCGCCGTCGGTTTGGTCTGGCAGCGTCATCACCTTTTGCCGGATTTCACGGCTGCGGAAAACGTAGCGATGCCTCTACTTGTTCGGGGCGTAGGGTTGGGGCAAGCGCTTCGAACTGCGGGTGAGTGGCTTACAGAGGTGGGGTTGGCCAGTCGAACCGAACAGCGGGCCGGAGAGCTTTCCGGAGGGGAGCAGCAGCGCGTGGCAATTGCGCGGGCACTGGTGAACGACCCAGCATTGCTACTCGCCGATGAACCTACCGGAGATTTAGATGAGCGGAGCGCGGATAATATTTTTGAACTCATGCAGCGTCTTCACGGATCTCACCATCTAACTTCTATTCTGGCGACACACAATGTATCGTTAGCTCGGCGAACTGACCGCGTTCTTGTTTTGGAGCATGGGAAGTTGAGGCCGGCTGGAGATTTACTGTCAGGTTCCGCAACCGCCGTGGCAGCGCCTATGGGCCCCGACCAAGACCCCGGGAGAGTGCAGGTGACTCGTGTTTGAACGCTATACAGAGAAAGCTCGGCGCGTGATATTTTTCGCGCGGTACGAGGCGAGCCAGTACGGCAGCCCTTACATCGAGACGGAGCACCTGCTGCTGGGGCTTCTGCGCGAGGATAAGGCGCTGGCGAACCGGTTTCTGCGCACTCACGGCTCGATCGAATCCATCCGAAAGGAAATAGAAGCGCGCATCACCGTGCGCGAGCGCATTTCCACTTCGGTGGAAGTACCGCTTAGCCAGGAGTGCAAGCGCATTCTTAATTTTGCCGCCGAGGAAGCGGAAAGATTAGGGCACAAACATGTAGGCACCGAGCATCTGCTTTTGGGAGTCCTGCGCGAGGAGAAATCCTTTGGCGCGGAAATTTTGCTGGAGCGTGGATTGCGGCTTTCGGCTGTGCGCGAAGAACTGACGCGCAGCGCAGGAGAGAAAGTGCCAGTGAACCGGCCCAAAGAAGCTTCGTTATTAGCGGAGTTCAGCCGCGACTTGACGCAGGCGGCGATGGAAGGGCAACTCGACCCGCTGGTGGGGCGAGACAAGGAACTGGAGCGGGCGATTCAGATCCTCTGCCGGCGCACGAAGAACAACCCTGTTTTAATCGGCGAGCCGGGGGTAGGAAAGACCGCCATCGTCGAAGGACTGGCGCAGAGAATTTCCGATGGAGACGTGCCGCCATTTCTTGCGGACAAGCGCATTCTTTCGCTGGATCTCTCTTTGATCGTGGCCGGAACGAAATATCGCGGGCAATTTGAAGAGCGGCTGAAGACGATCATGAAGGAATTGATGGAAAGCCAGAACGCCATCGTGTTTATCGATGAGCTGCACACGCTGGTGGGCGCAGGTTCGGCGGAAGGTTCGCTCGACGCAGCCAACATTCTGAAACCGGCCCTTAGCCGAGGCGAGATTCAGTGTATCGGCGCGACTACTCCTGGGGAATATCGGAAGTCGGTGGAGAAAGACCGCTCGCTCGAGCGACGGTTCCAGTCCGTTAAGGTTTCCGCCCCGAATGAAGAAGAAGCGATCCGCGTGCTGCAGGGCGTTCGAGACCGCTACGAAAAATTTCATGCCGTCAGCTATACGGACGAAGCCATTCGCTATGCGGTTTATCTGTCCAACCGGTATATCCCCGACCGCTTTCTGCCGGATAAGGCCATCGATCTTCTGGACGAGGCGGGCTCGCGGGTGAAGCTGCGCCAAGCGATGCTTCCCGATGAGGTTTCCGAGGTGCAGAAGCGGGTGAAATTCATCACGCACCGGATGGAAACGGCTATTGCCAATCACGAATTCGAAAAGGCGAGGTTCTATTCCGAAGAAGAGCGTAAAGAGAAGGAACATCTGCGGACGTTGCGGGAAAAACTGAAGATTGACGACTCCTCCACGGGCATCGTTACGCGCGAGGATATCGAAGAAGTTGTCGCGCGCTGGACCGGAATCCAGGTTTCGGCAATCAAGGAAGACGAACAGCAGAAACTCTTGCGTATCGAAGAGGAGCTGCACAGGCGCGTCATCAGCCAGGACAAAGCCATTACGGCGCTCGCTCGCGCGATTCGCCGAAGCCGTGCGGGCCTGAAAGCGCCCGGGCGTCCGGTAGGCTGCTTCTTGTTCCTGGGACCGACCGGCGTGGGCAAAACCGAAGTGGCACGAAGGCTGGCGGAATTTTTGTTCGGCAGCGAGAAGTCGCTGGTTCGCTTTGATATGTCCGAATACATGGAGAAGCATTCCGTATCGAAATTGATCGGAGCGCCTCCAGGATATGTGGGATATGAGGAAGGCGGGCAACTGACCGAGCGGGTGCGACGCACTCCGTACTCCGTGATTCTGCTGGATGAGATTGAAAAAGCGCATCCGGACGTGTACAACATCTTGCTGCAAGTTTTCGAAGACGGACAACTCACCGACGGCCTCGGAAACACGGTGGATTTCCGCAACACGATCATCATCCTCACTTCGAACCTGGGCGCGCGGCAACTGCAAAAGCAGAGCGGCCTGGGATTCGCATCGAAGGAAATCGAATCGGTGGCGAAGAGCCAGGACGACATGGTGATGAGCGAGGTAAAGCGGGTATTCAATCCCGAGTTCCTCAATCGTCTCGATGAAGTGATCCTGTTCAACTCGCTAGCGGACGACGATCTGTTGCGCATCATTGATTTGCTGGTAGGCCAGATCAACGAGACGCTGGTGCATCGCCAGGTGCAGATTGCGCTGACACCGGAAGCGCGCCAGTGGATTCTGGAGAAAACCTGCAGCGATAGAAATTACGGCGCGCGGCCGCTCCGGCGCGCGTTACAGAAATACGTCGAAGACCCATTGTCGGAAGCTTTGATTCAGGGCGGATTGCAACGGCCGGCTACGCTGGAGATTTTTCTCTCCACGGAAGGGCTTTCGTTCCGACCCGCAGTCGAAGCAACCCCAGTGGCCCACTAAGAATCCTACGCGCAAGCCGGACGGGAGCGGTTCCGGCGGGGGAGCACACAATCTTGGGCGGGAATCTGCGGCCTTGACTAGGGCCGCGAGCACGAAAAATTTTGTCCGCCTGTTTCGACTCCACGTGGTTGTGTGCTTGTGCATAATTTCGTATGGGCAACCTGTTTGGGCTCAACAAGGGCAGGGACCCGCAGGCCCGCAGTACGTAATCCAGCGCATCGAATTCATCGGCAATCGTCGAATTCAACAGGATACATTGCGCGCGAGAATTTTTTCGCGTGCGGGAGATCCGTATAGCGAGGAAGCGGTTCGGCGCGATTTTCAGGCCCTTTGGAACACGCAATTCTTCGAGGACGTGCGACTTGAGGTCGAAGACAGTCCCGACCAACCCGACGGCAAAATCGTGGTTTTCTATTTGAAAGAGCGGCCGATCATCCGCAGGATCGAGTACAAGGGGAACAAGTCAATTTCCGAGTCGGATATTCTCGATGCGTTCAAGGATAAGAAGGTCGGTCTTTCGGTGGAAGGCCAGTTTGATCCTACAAAAATCAAGCACGCAGAAGTTGTAATCAAAGAACTGCTGGCCGAGCACGGACGGCAGTTCGCGACCGTCAAGCCAACCTACGAGCGGATTGCGGCGACCAACGCGGTGAAGCTGGTCTTCAATATCGACGAAGGCCCCAAAGTTAAGGTGGGCCAGATCAAGTTTACGGGGAACAAAGTTTTTTCGGATGCAAAGCTTTTGCGCGCTATGCGCCACGACCGTCCCTATTCGATTCCGCTCTATATAACGAACATCGCGGTTTTGAACAAGACTTACGACCGGCAAAAACTCGACGAAGACCTGGAAGTGGGAATCCGCGGTTTGTACCGCGATCACGGGTATTTCAAGGCGACGGTGGGCGATCCGGTTCTGAACACGGTCGACGAAGACCGGCCCGGCGTCAAGGGGCCCTGGCCCGTGCTCGGATCCAAGCACGGCAAGCGGGTGGACATAACGATTCCGATCGAAGAAGGGGAGCAGTACCGCATGGGAAGCCTGAAATTCCGCAGCAGCGATCCGGAAGTGGGGCTGGTGTTCAAGTCCGAGGTACTGGCGCGCGCATTTCCCATAAAAGAAGGCGAGATTTTTTCGGCCGACAAAATTCGAAAGGCTCTCGATAATTATAAAAAACTATACGGGGAGTTTGGTTACATCGATTTCGTGGCTGAGCCGCTGACGGACATCGACGATGCGAAGAAACTCGTTAATTTGACCATGGAGTTCGATCAGCAGAAGCAATTTTTCGTGCGCCGGATTGAGTTTTCCGGGAACACGACCACACGCGACAAAGTGATTCGGCGGGAAATTCTGCTGGATGAAGGCCAGGTGTACAACAATCGTCTGTGGGAATTGAGCATATTGCGGCTCAACCAACTAGGCTACTTCGACGTGATCAAACCGGAAAACGCAGAGCTGAAGCGCAATGTGAAGGCTGGGACCGTCGATATCAGACTGAAAGTGCACGAAAAGGGCAAGCAATCCATCAGCTTCTCAGGAGGAGTCAGCGGAATTGCCGGCACCTTTGTAAGCGCTTCTTACCAGACCAATAATTTCCTGGGGCTCGGTGAAACGCTTACGTTGTCGGCGCAATTGGGCAGTTTCCAGAAGGGCTACACATTCGGATTCACCGAACCGTTTTTATTCGACCGGCCCATCACTTCCGGGTTCACTATTTTCGCCAGCAAGATTTCCTTTAACCAGGAAAAACAATTTGGCGCTCTGCTTGGCCAGAACGTGGCGCTGAATCCGGCATTGCAACAGAACTACGACACGAACACGAAGGGTTTCACCGCGTTCTTGAGCGAGCCGCTGCGAAGGTTCTCGTTCGCGCGCGTGGGCCTCACTTATGGATTTTCCACAACGGATATCACCACGTTCAGCCAGTCGGCGCAGTTGCTGTTCGATAGCATCCAATTCACCAGCTTGGCCGGGCCGTCCGCGCTGAATGGGATTCACTCGAGCAAAATCACTCCGACGATCAGTTACAGCACGGTGAACAACCCGCAAAACCCGACTCATGGGAGAAGCTTCTATTACGGTTTGGCGCTCGAGGGAGGGCCAATTGGGGGCAACGTCAACACAGTAAGCAATACATTTTCGACGAGCTATTTTCATGCGGTCAATAAGCGGCGCAATGTGGTTGCGGTGAAATACCAGACGGCGTTGATCACGGGCTACGGTGGAAAAGACATTCCCCCGTTCAACCGCTTTTATCTGGGTGGAGAACAAGACGTTCGAGGTTTTAACTTCTACACCATCTCGCCTTTCGTGGCGATCCCTTTTGCCACCACCACAAGCGTGATTTATTTCGACCCGAGAAAGCTTGGTCCAACCGGAGCACCCACGCAGCAAGTGCTTACCGTGCCGCTTTTGGAATTTATTCCCACACGTCCGGGTGGAGATTATCAGAACGTCCTGAACCTGGAATATCGCATCCCCATCGCGGGGCCGGTGACGCTGGTAATGTTCAACGACCTTGGCGTGAATGGAATCCTACGGCAATCACAATTGGCATTGGACCCTGCCGCGGTAGCCTTGTTCCAGGAACAATATCCAAATCCTGACTTCCCGAACGTACACGTGACGAACAACCTGCCCATCATTCACGGCACGAATTTCCATCCGCGCACTTCGGCGGGCCTGGAGCTGCAGGTTATTCTGCCGATCGTCAACGCGCCATTTCGCGTTTATTACGCATACAATTATTTTCGGCTGACGGGAACGATCGAGGCGCCGGAGGGCGCCTACTCCTTGAGCGACGCGGTGAAAAGTACCTTGCCGCCCGGAGTTCTTCAGACGCAGATCGCTCCGGAACTGGAAACCATACTGACTCAGCAGGTCCAAAAGATTCCAGCCGGACTCGTTGAGCCGAAACAAACTTTCAGGTTTACCGTGGGACAGACCTTTTAATATGAACGTTCGGTCATCAGAAATCGCCGCACCGCGCCGGGGAAAATTATTTTATGCGCGCAGATAATCATTCGAGATGGGATGGAGGAGTTAGGATGCGAGTTTGGAAAATAGGAGCGGCAATCGTTCTGGCGGCTGGATTGGCTGGGTGCGGTGGAAACTCCACGCCAGTCGGGGTAACTTTGTTTCCGCTGGGGACAGCTACCTCGCCCATTCCGGTAATTGTCAGCGTCCCGCCGGGACAATCGCCCGGCCAGGTACAATTCACGTCCACCGTAACCGGAACTTCCACATCCACGGTGAACTGGTTCGTTTGCCTTCCGCCTCCAAGCCTTACGGTGACGAATCCAATACCTCTGAATTGCGGGCAACTGACCGGCTTTGGAACAATAAGCACGACGGGACTATACATCGCTCCCCCTACGCCGCCGACGCCAAACATCTTCGTCATTGCGGCGCAAAGCACGGTGAACCTGAATATTTATGGAATCAGTTTTGTTGAGGTAGATTCGGGCATACGCGTTTCGTTAGCGCCCACCAGTGCCACCATCGCTCCAGGCGAACACTTTTTATTCACGCCGACGGTTACAGGCACTACAAATACCGCGGTGACGTGGAGCGTGACGGGTAACAACACGACGGTTGTCGGCGGCAATTCGACCATCGGGTTTATATGTCCGAACCCAGCGGCTCCCCAGCCGTGCCCTGCGGGGACTTACATCGCGCCATTGACCTCGCCCGGCACAGTAACCATCACTGCGACGTCGGCCGCCGACAGTTCGCAATCTGCGACGGCGACAGTGACTGTGTCAACCTCGACGAGTCAACCCACAATTTCTTCTATCATGCCGGCGGTGGCCCAAGAAGGCTCGGTACAGCAAGACATCTATTTAAATGGGATGAATTTCTCCTCCAACGACAAAGTGCTGGCAAACGGCGTTCCTGTCCCCACGATATTCCTGAGCGCCACGCTTCTTCGCGCCACGATACCAGCGGCCCAATTAATCTCGCCCGTGGCGTGCACGCCGCAGACAGTCTCGCCGCAAATTCCTATATTAGTGCAAAGCCAGAATGGGGATCTTTCGCTGCCTCAGAATTTGACCATCAACCCGTCGCGTCCGGCGCTGGTGGCTTCGTCGCCCGATAGCAGCGCGGCAAGCGCTGCGAATGTTGGTGTAACTCTTACCGGCGGATACTTCTCGCCCTGTACGTCGGCATTCTTTAACGCCCAGCCGGAGACCGTAAGCGCGGGCGGAAGCACACGGGTGCTGCAGCTTACAATTTCGGATACGGATTTTGGTCCGCCGGGGCTTTATCCGATTGTGGTGAGAAACACGGACGTGGTTGCGCCTAATCCCCCGATTTCTGCAGTGAATCTGTCCATAGAGCCTACCTCGTTTCCGACAGCGGCGCCCCCCAACGGGATCAGCGTCGGTGCCAGCCCGTCTGCGATCGCGATTGACCCTGTCCTGGATGTTGCGGTGGTTGCGAATACTGGCGCGGGTACGGTGAGCATCATCAATTTGGCTACAAATGCGGTTGTGCCGGTAACGGTAGGGCCAAATCCCACCGGTGTCGCGATTGACGATCAGTTGGCGCACCACCTCGCGGTGGTGGTAAACAACGGGAGCGGCAGCGGAGGCAATAGCGTCACTGCAATTGACCTGACCACGCACGCGACATCCACTTTAGATTTTCCGGACACGGCCGTTGCGCCGAACACGGTGGCGTTGCCGTTCTCCATCGGGATCAATTCGTCCACTCACCGGGCGATCGTGACACAGCAATCGACAAATCTGGCCATGATACTTGACCTCTCCACCGGAGTGCCCGTGATCGTGCAGCAAATTGGGGGAAGCTTGAATTCCTATAGCACCGGGGCGACTCCATCTATAGCGATTGACCCGCGACTGAACTGGGCAATTGTGACGCCCGGAGGAGGAGGGTCGGTGAACATCGTCGATCTAGGGCGCGGCCCTGGAGCGGTTCCGGGAGATACAGTTGGCCGGCCTCCGGCAATAATCGGGAGTCTCTCGGTGGCCACTTCAACCCAAGGGGTAGGAATCAATACTCAGACTCATCAGGCACTCCTTACCGATGCAAACGGCGCGAGCGTGTCTGATCCGAATGGCGGACGGCTCACTACTTTCAGCCTGCTGGACAACACGGTCGCCAGCGTCCCTATCCTCCAAAACGGCAACCCATTTAGTGAGGCCGGGTTTGTGGCTGCGGCTATAAATCCGCTGTCGAATGTGGGCATCGCCGTTAACTCGCTCGCCGGAACAGCAGTCATCGTGGACATGCAAAATAGCAATGTTCTGCAGACGGTGACAGGCCTGAGTACTCCGCAGGCTGTCGCGATCGACGCGGTGACGAATCAGGCCTTCATCGTGAACCAGGGAAGCAACAGCGTTTCGGTTGTTTCGCTCGGAACTGCGGGGCAATTCCGTTCGTTGCAGATCGTGGAGTCCAGTCCGGCGATGGCATTTGTGACGAATCCGACGAGCGCGGTGACGCTGACAATTAACGGCTTTGGATTTTCTGGGTCTTCGCAAGTAGTCGTGGACGGAACAGCGCTGCCTGCGGGCGACGTCACTACGGTAGGCAGCCTAGGCCGACAAATCGTCGCTACGATTCCGGCATCCATGCTCGCGAACGCGCGTAACTTCATCGTGTACGTACAAAGTGGCGAGCAATGGTCGAATACCACCGAGCTCGCGTTGATTCAGCCTGTTCCCGTGGGTAACACCCCCGTGGGAGTTGCCATCGACCAGGATCTGGATCAGGCCGTGGTGACAAACAATGCGGATAACACCGTATCAATTTTGAATTTGCTGACAGGTGCGCCAATTTTGTCAGGATCGACTGTTTCGGTGGGATCCAACCCAGAAGGAGTCTCCGTGATTGCGCGGCTAGGGTTGGCGGTGGTGGCGAATAATGGAAGCAACAGCGCTACAATCGTGGACGAGGCGGGGGTGGATGGAGTTTTCACGCCTCCGACTACCTTGCCGCTTTGCGGACCCTGTTTTGCGCCAGCGGGTGTCGGGATCAATTCCGACACGGCGACTGCGGGTATTGCTAACACAAATCCCGGTAGCGCCACATCGCAGGGCGGCGGTAGCGTCGGTTTTGTCTTGCTGCAGGCTGTCGGCACGGGCGGGGCCCTAGGACCGATTGTAACGGTGGACCAGTTCCCGGTGGCCGTCGCAATGGCTCCCGTGCTGTTGTCTCCGCCTATACCCGGGATCATCACCACGCTGAACTACGCGGCTGTAGCGACGGATTCTTCAGCGAGCAGCGTTGATGTACTGAACGTCGATTCCGCTTCAATTGTAAGCCGGGTTTTTCCTCTCCAATTGCCCACGGGAGCGATATTCGATCCGGTAAACCAGGATTTCCTGGTGGCGGACAGCGTTATCAACAATGTGGTGGTCATCGATCCCAACACCTTTATTCCTATTTCATTTAGAGTGGGAATTGGGCCGACCTCACTGGATTACAACTATCAGACCAGCACGCTGGTGACGAACAACGCGGTGAGCAATACAATCTCGATAGTGGGTTATGTATGCCCGCCAAACGCGGGGGGGCTGCCTAGCTGCGCGGGTCCGCGAGTGCGCGAGGTGTTGGGCGTAGGTGGCTTGTTGCAGCCCTCGTCGGTTGTAGTGGGACCCAACTCAATCGCAATCGACCTGAAGATGAATCTTGGGGTGCTCGTGGATCAGAGCAATAATCGCGTATTGCTTGTTCCGCTGCCCCGCTAATGCCGGCAGCCGGTGAAGTTGCGGCCCAGACTGAAAGGCCAACCTCTGCTGGCGCCGCGGCATCCCAAGGTTGAAGGGCGCTCGTACTAAATCCGATTGACCTATTTCTGTGGCGACGGCTATAATCTCTGATTTGTGTCTATCGAAATATTCGAACAAGGAGTGAGAATGAAGATTCGATTTGGAATTCCGGCCATGGCGGCCCTGCTGATGTTGCCCGCAGTCTGGGCGCAATCGAACGGCGCCGCAGCGGTGAAAGTGGGAGTGATCAGCGTGCAAGCGGCGATTCAGAGCACGGCGGAGGGCAAACAGGCGGCGGCCGAGTTGCAATCGCAGTTTGCGCCGCGGCAGACAGAACTCGATAACTTGCGCAAGCAGATCGAGGATTTGCAGACGCGTCTGCGCACTACGTCGAATACCCTGAGCGACGAAGAGAAAGCCCGCCTTGCGCGCGAGGGCGACCAGTTGACGCGTACCTACCAGCGCAAGCAGCAGGAATCGCAGGATGATTACACCGAGGCTGAGCGCGAAGTGGTGGACCGTATTGGCCGCAAGATGATCGACGTCCTCGACAAATATTCGAAGGACAACGGCTATAGCGTAATCCTGGATACTTCGGCGCAGAACACTCCAGTGATCTACGCTGCGAACGCCATTGACGTGACGCAGGAAATCATCAAGCTTTACGACCAGAGTTACCCAGTGAAGAGTGCGGCAGCCGCAAGGCCCACGACACCGAGGCCGACAACGCCGAAGCCGGCGCCTGCTCAACAGCAACCCGTTCCTAAATAGTTTCCATATATTGGCGGCAAGAGGCCTCGCCGGAACGAACGGCGGGGCCTTTTTTTTCTCGTCATTTCTCAATGCCGGCGAGGAAGGCGCGGGCGCGGTCGAATGATGGCGGCCTTGCGTTTTCGAAGCGGAGAAATTATACTGGACTGCTTCCAGCAAGGTCGCATGTCCCAGTGGGCGCGAGCCCACTTTTTTGTTGGGCGCGAGAATGGCGTCTGCGCCGGGGTGACTGCGGGAGCCGGCTGGAGATGACGGCCGAATCGTATCGGAACCGAAGATTAGGGGCCGTTAGTAGGGCCGTTGAATCGCATGCAACTGGAAAAGATCCGTGAGGCGGCGGAGCGGGTAGCTGGCTCGCTGGGCCTCGAAATTTTCGACGTGGAATGGAAGATCGGCAAGCAGCGGCTTCTGCGGGTCTATATCGACCGTTTGCCTGGCCCCCAGAACCCAGAGGGTCTCGGTGTCACTCATAAGGATTGCGAACGGGTCAGCGAACAGCTAAGCGTCATTATAGATGTGGAGGATTTGGTTCCTGGTCCAGCATATGTTCTAGAGGTTAGCTCGCCCGGGCTGGATCGGAAATTAATCAAGCCGGCTGATTACGAGCGGTTTGTTGGACGGCTCGCGAGGATTTGGGTAACGGAAGCGATTGAGAATCAGAATTATTTCGAAGGACGTTTGGCCGGTTGCGCGGATGGGATCGTGAAGCTCAGTGTAAAGGGTCACGAACTGGCGGTGCCTTTCGCGAATATTAAGAAGGCAAATTTAGTTGTTGAGCTATAGGCGATTGCGCGGCGGCAAAGTTACAGAGCGAGAAATTTTTGTAAGACATGCATCTAAATATTTTCGAATTGATGTTCGGGAGAAACTCAAATGGCGAGTCTGCTGTACCAGACAATCGAGCAGATCAGCCGGGAGAAACACATTGAACCCGAGATCATTGTCGCGGCGATTGAGGACGCGATGGTGGTCGCGGCGCGGAAATATTATCGTACTGAGGAAGATATCCGCTCGAAGTTCAATCCAGAATCCGGCCAGGTAGATGTGTTTTCCGTGCACACCGTGGTAGAGGAAGTTACCGACCCGTTGCGCGAAATCTCGCTGGGAGATGCCAAAAAGCGCCAGCCTGAAATCGAGGTGGGCGGCGAAGTGATCGAAACGAAACCGACGGACGTGCTGGGAAGAATTGCCGCGCAGACGGCCAAGCAAGTGATTTTGCAGAAAGTGCGCGAAGCTGAGCGCGACACGATTTACAACGAATTTCACACCCGCGTCGGCGAGCTGATCAATAGCGTTGTGAAGCGCATGGAAGGTCCGGACATTGTGGTGGATCTGGGGCGCACGGAAGCGCGGCTCCCGAAGCGCGAGCAATCACGTTTGGAAGCGTACAACGTCGGCGACCGGCTGCGCGTCACGATTCGCGCGGTGGAACGCGCAGCGAAAGGGCCGCAAGTGGTGGTGTCGCGCGCCGATCCCGCCCTGGTGCAGCGGCTTTTCGAAATGGAAGTACCGGAAATTTACGACGGCACGGTGCA
>JBAVQA010000123.1:0-7225 GCA_049693595.1 Candidatus Acidiferrales bacterium
TCCACGTACTCGGTCAGTTGGAATCCGAAAAGGTCTCCAAGCTCGCGAATTACATTCGCAAAAAACAGCTTGCCGATGGCGGCTGGAACATTTTCGAAGGCGGTCCTTCCGAGCTGAATGCTTCGGTAAAGGCGTATGTAGCTTTGCGTTTGGCGGGTGATGCAGCGACTGCGCCGCATGTGGTGCGCGCGAAAGAGAGAGTTATCGAACTTGGCGGAATAGAAGCCACCAATTCCTACGTTCGATTCTATCTGGCTATGGTTGGCGCCATCGATTGGGGTATCGTACCCTCCATTCCGCCAGAGTTGATGCTTCTGCCGGAATGGGTTCCCATCAATATTTATGAGATGTCTTCATGGACTCGCGGAATCGTCATTCCTCTTTCAATAATTTACGGGAACAAGCCCGACTGGCATTTGCCCGAAGGCGTCACCGTCAACGAGCTCTTCAAGACTAAGGGCGAAAAGCCGCATTCCTTCGATTGGGATAAGCGCATCATTTCCTGGCGCAACGTCTTTCTCGCGCTCGACCGCGCCTTGAAAGTTTACGAGCGCTCGCGCTGGAAACCATTCCGCAAGTTCGCGCTTTCGCTCGCGCGCAAATGGATGCTCGAGCGCCTGGAGCGCACCGAAGGTCTGGCCACGATTTACCCCGCGATGATGAATTCGATTTATGCCCTGCTCGCGGAAGGCAAAGATCAGAGAGACCCGCTGGTCGCGCGCGAAATTAAATTCCTTTCGCGTTACGAAATCGAAGAGGACGACACGATCCGCGTGCAGCCCTGTATTTCTCCTGTCTGGGATACGGCCATCGCCATGGTTTCTCTGGAAGAGGCCGGCGTCGATCCCGCGCACCCCGCTCTGATCGCTGCCGAGCGTTGGGTGGTTGCCAATCAGATCTTGGGATCTGGCGACTGGCAGGTTAAGAATCAAAATGCGGAGCCGGGCGGATGGGCATTTGAATTTCGCAATGATTTCTATCCCGACGTGGACGATACCGCCTTCGTTCTGATGGCCTTGGGTCGCGTCGACGACCCGGACTCGGATCGCTTGCGCAATTCCATGCGCCGCGGGCTGGCATGGCTCGTCAGCATGCAGAACGCCGACGGCGGTTGGGGCGCATTTGACCACGAAAACGATTTGCAATTTCTGAATCACATCCCGTTCGCCGACCACAACGCGATGCTGGATCCTTCCACCGCGGACGTAACCGCGCGTAGCGTGGAATGTCTCGGACAGATGGGCTGGTCTGCGAATCATCCCGTCATTCAGCGCGCTCGCGCTTTCATTCGCCATGAACAATCAGCCGACGGTTCCTGGTTTGGGCGCTGGGGCGTGAACTACGTTTACGGAACCAGTGGTGTGCTGCGCGCTCTGGAGACTCTAGGGCTTTCAACACAGCCTGACTGCCAGCGCGCCGCGAATTGGTTGCGCTCGGTGCAGAACGCCGATGGCGGCTTTGGCGAGTCAGTGCTCTCCTATTACGATCCCGCGATGAAGGGCAAAGGCAAGTGCACTGCATCGCAAACGGCCTGGGGCCTAATCGGACTGCTTGCTACCACCGGTCCGGACGATCCTTCCGTCGAACGCGCTGTAGCGTGGCTTCTGGAGCAGCAGAATCCTGATGGAACGTGGGACGAGCCGGAATTCACCGGCACGGGATTCCCCTGCGTTTTCTATCTCAAATATCATCTGTATCGAAACTCCTTCCCGCTTTACGCGCTGGCGCGTTATGACAACATGCGCAAGGGCCGCCGGAATTTTGCCGGTATGCAGATTCCCGCGGAGGAGTTGCAGCATCTGATTGGAAGAAAAAACGGGGGTAATGGATGAGAGTTCCTTTAAGTTTGACCACCAGCATGGCCGGGTACCTGACCGGCAAGAAGCTAAGCGGTGCGCAGAAATTTCCGCTGGTGATGATGCTCGAGCCGCTCCATGCCTGCAATCTTACTTGCACGGGTTGCGGCCGCATTCGCGAATACAAGTCCACCATCAACGAAATGTTGACGGTGGAGGAATGCCTGAAGGCCGTGGATGATTGCGGCGCGCCCATCGTTTCGCTCTGCGGCGGCGAGCCCATGATTTATCCGGAGCTCGATCGCTTGTGCAAAGAAATTCTCGACCGCAAGAAACACATTTACCTGTGCACCAACGGAATGTTCATCCGCAAGCGCCTGAAGGAATTCAAGCCGACTTCGCGCCTCTTTTTCAACGTGCACTTGGACGGTCTTGAAAAGACGCACGACATCTGCGTCGAACGTGATGGCGTCTTCCGCGAAGCAATCGAAGGCATCAAAGCCGCGAAAGCCGCCGGCTTTCTGGTGACTTCCAACACCACGGTTTACAAAGAAACTGACATCGAAGAAATTGCGGAACTTTTCGCATACTTACAGACGCTCGGCGTTGATGGCCACATGATTTCCCCGGCGTATTCTTACGCCGCGGTGATGACCAAGGAAATCTTCATGTCGCGCGATGAAATTCGCGACAAATTCCGTCAGGCCAGCAAACTGCTCGAGCGCTACAACATCGTCACCTCGCCGATTTATATGGAATATCTCCGCGGCGAGCGTGAGTTGATGTGCACCGCCTGGGGCAATCCCACTTACAACCCGCGCGGATGGAAGGGCCCCTGCTATCTGATGACCGACGCGCATCACGCCACCTTCAAGGAATTTATCGATAACACTCCGTGGGAAAAGTACGGCCACGGCCGCGATCCCCGTTGCGAAGATTGCATGGTTCACGCCGGCTACGAAGCTTCTGCTGTTCTCGGCGGAAATAAGAAACTAGGCGACACCTGGAAGATGCTCACCTGGACGCTTTCCGGAAAAATGGGTGGGCTGATCGGCGAGCCCAGCGAGAAAGAACTTCGAGCCAAGCAAAACGGTCAGGCCAACGGCAATGGACATTCCAACGGCCACGGAAACGGCTCCGCCAAGCGCGCGATTCCGGTGGCGCCATCGAACCAGTCTCAGGATGAGGTTTTCCGCATTCTATGACCACGCTCGTTACCGGTGCCTCTGGCTTCGTAGGAAGCCACGTCGCCCGGCAACTTGTCAGCACAGGCCAGCCGGTTCGCGTTCTGGTTCGCCGGGGTAGCAACTTAGCGGCGCTCGCCGGGTTGCACGTAGAGTGCTTCGAAGGCGACCTGCGCGATACAAGCTCCCTGGAGCGCGCAATGGACGGAGTCCGGCGCGTTTTTCAAGTGGCAGCGGATTACCGGTTATGGGCGCCGCGCCCCGAAGAGATTTACGAAACGAATGTCGAAGGTACCCGCCGGTTGCTTGCCGCAGCGAAAAACGCGGGAGTCGAGCGTATCGTCTATACCAGCACGGTGGCCACGATTGCAGTGCCGCGGCATGGCGCGCTTCCGAATGAAGACACGCGCGCAACAGTGGATGAAATGATCGGTCATTACAAACGCTCGAAATTTCTGGCGGAACAGGTTGCTGTCGAAGCCGCCGCTGCCGGAGTGCCGGTCGTGATCGTAAATCCGACGGCTCCTGTGGGACCGTGGGACTGGAAGCCGACGCCGACGGGGCGCATCATCCTCGATTTCTTGAAAGGCAAGATGCCTGCCTACGTCGACACCGGCCTGAATGTTGCGGCGGTAGAAGACATTGCGGCCGGGCATTTGCTGGCAGCCGAAAAAGGCCGCATCGGTGAACGCTATATTTTGGGCGCGCGCAACATGACGTTAAAGCAGATTCTCGGTGCGCTCTCGGCCATCACAGGCCGTCCGGCGCCGCGCGTTCGATTGCCGCATGCGATCGCGCTCGCCGCGGGATATGCCGATGAACTGTTCTCGCGTCTCGCAGGCCGCGAGCCGCAAATTCCCGTTGAGGGTGTAAAGATGTCGCGCCATCGCATGTTCGTCGAAAGCGACAAAGCCGCGCGCGAACTCGGCTACAACCCGACTTCGGTGGAAGCCGCGCTCGAACGCGCAGTCCGCTGGTACGAAGAGCATGGATATTTGGCCACCGGTGCGGGAGATAAATCCGTCGCACACGCAGCCGCGGCGTAAGGAATTGAAGTGAGAATTCTAGTCACCTTCGCGATGGAGAACGAATTCGCTCCCTGGCCTTCTATCCGCGAATTCAAATCTGCGAAGTTGGGCGACGCTGATGTTCACCTTGCGGCGTTTAGTTCTGTGGAACTAACGGTGGTACTTACGGGAGTAGGTGCGCGGCGCGCTTCCATGGCAACTTCGGAAATAATCCGTAGCGAATATGGTCCGTTTGATTGTTGCATCTCCTCTGGTCTAGCAGGAGGCTTGCGCGACAACTATCGCATCGGAGAAGTGTTGGCGGCGCGCAGTGTTTTCTCGGAATCTCCGCGCGCCGATGGAAGCAGCCAGTCGCTGCAAAGCAGCGACGCGTTGCTTTCCTTCGCTGCGGAACGCGGCGCTACCATCGCGGAACAGTTTTACAGCGCGGATCATATCGTTTCGACCGCCGCCGAAAAACAGCGCCTTGGCGAAACTTACGAAGCCGTAGAAATGGAAAGTTTTGAAGTCCTCCATGAATCGCAAGCGATTGGTGTCCCGGCGATTGCCCTTCGCGCAATCAGTGACTTGTCCGCCGAGGATTTGCCTATCGATATGAGCCAGGTTTTCACGGACGAGGGCCAGGTGAGCATTCCGCGCGTGCTTGGCCAGGTTGCCCTCAGACCGCAATCTCTGCCGGGGCTGATCCGGCTCGGCAAAAATAGCAGTATCGCAGCGGAATCGCTGGTGCGTTTTCTGGATTCTTACGTTGTTGTGCTGGCCAGCCGCACTGCTCAGGTGGAAACCAAATCGGCTGCTGGAGCGTACTGAAAGTTGTATGAGTCAAACGATCACGCCAATTGAAACGCGTCATCCTTCTCCTCAGAAGGTTGCGCACCAAGCCAATGGCCAAATGCGCGCCGGTGTTTACCGAGGCAAAGGCCGCGTGACGGTGGAATCGGTCCCGATTCCCGAAATTGGCGAAGGCGAACTTCTTTTCCGAGTGGCCGCCTGCGGAATCTGCGGCACCGACATCAAAAAAATTCATCACGGCTTTATCGCGCCTCCGCAAATTCTCGGCCACGAACTTGCCGGCACGGTAGTGAAAGTCGGCCACGGCGTCACCAAGTTCAAGCCGGGCGACCGTGTGGTCAGCTTCCACCACATTCCCTGCGGCGCCTGCTTCTATTGCGAGCGAAAACTTTTTTCGCAGTGCGCGGGATACAAGAAAGTGGGCCTCACCGCCGGGTTCGACCCCAACGGCGGCGGCTTCGCCGAATACGTTCGCGCCATGCCCTGGATCGTCGAACGTGGAATGATCGCGCTTCCCGCGGACGTCAGTTTCGAAGAAGCCACCTTTGTGGAACCAGTGAATACGTGTTTGAAAGCTGTGCGCAAAGCTCGCGTCGCAAAAAATGAAACCGTGCTCGTGATCGGCCAAGGTCCCATCGGAATGCTTCTGATGCTGCTCGCAAAATATGAAGGCGGCGAAGTATTCACCAGCGACCCCATGCCGGGACGCCGCGCCGCAAGCTTGCGATTTGGCGCCAAAGAATCTTTCGATCCCGCCAGCCAAAATTTGCTGAACGAAATTCGCAGCCGCACGGACGGTCGCGGCGCCGACGTGGTCATGGTCGCTGTGCCTAGTCCGGCATTAGTGCCCGAAGCTTTAGCCCTCGCGCGTCCCGGAGGGCGCATACTGTTGTTTGCGCACAACGACCCGGTAATGCAGCTCGGCTTTCCCGCCGCGGCTGTGGGCGTGGAAGAAAAAGAGATCCTCGGCAGTTATAGCGCTTCGGTGGACGATCAGGCTGAATCCGCGGCGCTTGTTTTCGAACGCAAGCTTCCGGTGCGCGACCTGATTTCTCATCGTTTCCCGCTCGCGCAAATCGGGGAAGCGCTGGAATTGGCGGCTCGGCCGGCAGATGATACTTTGAAAGTGGTGATACGTCACGAATGAGAGTCGAACGCGAACGCAACGGTCACATGAATGCCGCCGTCCTGTACGGCGCTGAAGATCTCAAAGTCGAGAGCGTCGATATTCCTACGCTCGCCGACGACGAAGTCCTCGTGCGCGTCGAAGTCGCGCTCACCTGCGGCACCGACCTAAAAGTCTGGAAGCAGGGGTTTCACCAGCGCATGATTAAGCCCCCTTCGCTTTTCGGTCACGAGCTGGCCGGCGTGATTGAGCTGAAGGGCAGCGCCGTAAATTCAGCCTTCCGCGAAGGCATGCGCGTGGTGCCTGCGAATTCAGCGCCGTGCAACACGTGCCTCTACTGCCGCAAGGGTCAGCCCAACCTCTGCGAAGATTTATTGTTCAACAATGGCGCCTACGCCGAATACATCCGCATCCCCGGAAGAATCGTGCGCCAGAACATGCTGCTGATTCCGGATAAAGTTTCCTTCGTTGACGCCGCCATGGCCGAACCTCTCGCCTGCGTCCTGCGCGGCATCCATGAAATGGGCGTAAATCCCGGCGACACAGTAGTCGTAATCGGCTGTGGACCCATCGGCCTGAAATTCATCCGCATTCTTTCCGGACGCGGAATGCGCGTGATCGCTATCGGAAAGCGCAAGAGCCAAATGCGCGCAGCCGAACGCCTCGGAGCGATTGCAACGTTTGACGCCGCGGAAATTGAGAATCCGGTAGCCCTGGTGCGGCAGATCAGCGAGGAAGGCCGCGGAGCCGATGCCGTGATCGAAGCGGTAGGCACCGCCGTCACCTGGCAATGGGCGCTCCAAATGGTCCGCAAAGGCGGCACCGTAAATCTTTTTGGCGGCTGTCCGCGCGGCACCGAAGTGAAAATCGATCCCACCGCGCTGCATTATTCCGAAATCACCATTAAGTCTACTTTTCATCATACCCCTCGGTTTATGCGCGAAGCGCTCGACACCATTGCGCGCGGCGAGATTCGCGCCGCCGATTTCATCACCGGCGAAGCGCCGCTGTCCGAATTGGCCGAGGTTTTCGAGCACATGAAGAATCGGCACGGCGAGATGAAAACGGCCGTCATTCCCTAGGTTTTTGATCCGGCAGCAAAAGTAAAAGTAAAAGTCGTAGAATCTTGAACTGGAAGTAACCGCCGCCCGAATCAGGGCACCATGTTAGTCACACCTGAATTGAAAATCGCGCGTAACCTTCCCGCGGAGGGCTGCGGCCCCGCTGCCGCACAGCGCTACACGCGCTGGCTGGCCACCCATCACTACGAGAATTTCAACGTCGTCTCCCGTCTGCTGC
>JBAVQA010000124.1:0-5373 GCA_049693595.1 Candidatus Acidiferrales bacterium
GTCCTGCGTTTGCTGAACGCTGACCCGCGCGTCGAGCGAGTTTTTCTCGTCACCACCGACGCCGGCCTGCGCCTCATCGCCACAGAGCTCGACATCGTCTCGAACGACGCAAAAAAACTCCCCTCGCTCCTCACCGGCACGCCCGCAAAAAAAATCGAATACCTGCCCAACAAAGACATCGGCGCCACCATCGCCTCCGGCAGCGCGCCGGTCGACGGCATGGTCGTGATCCCCTGCTCCGCCGGCGCTCTCGCTTCCATCGCCACCGGCATCGCCAACGACTTGCTTTCCCGCGCCGCCGACGTCTGCCTGAAAGAGCGCCGCCCCCTCGTGCTCTGCCTGCGCGAAACCCCGCTCAACCGCATCCACCTCGAGAACATGCTCCGCGTCCACGACGCCGGCGCCACCATCATGCCCGCCATGCCCGCCTTCTACTACGCCCCCAAATCCATCGACGACATCGTCACCCAATTCTCCTACCGCGTCCTAGCCCACCTCGGCCTGCCGCAAGAAAAACAATACCGCTGGCGCGGCGGCAAGCCTTCGTAGGCTCAGGATTTACCCTGGCGTTGCGGCTCAGCTCGCGTCTCTGAAGTAGTACCCCAAGCGATGGTTAGCTTCTGAGATACGAAGAAAATAATCCGAGAACTATTCCCCGCCGTCAGGTGTCTAATTACACGAGTTGTGAATGTCAGTTCGATTACGCCGCATCGAAGGCAACTGATTGAACTTGGGAGGCGCGAATTGCTGACTCGATCTTGTTGCATCTGGGCTTGCGCCCTAACTCTTGCGATTTTTTCCATTGCCACGCCGGCAAACCCTCAATCGAAGCCCAATCCGGCAAAGTCCCAGCCGGCTGCTGCCGCGCCAACGCCTGCGGCCCAATCCGAAACCTCGGAGAAGTCCCCTAGCGCCAAGCTACCCGTACGCCGCGTCATTCTTTATAAGACCGGCGTTGGCTACTTCGAGCATCTCGGGGAAGTTCGCGGAAACCAGACCGTCCAGATCGATTTCACCAGCAGCCAGCTCAACGACGTGTTGCAATCGCTTACCGTCCTCGATCTCAACGGCGGACGAATTGCCGGCGTAAATTACAATTCCGAGGCCCCGCTAAGCCAGCGCCTCGGGATGCTGCGCCTGCCTCTGGAAGAAAAAACCGATCTGTCGAAATTTTACGCTGCCTTGCGCGGAGCGCGCCTGGAGGTCAAAAGCGGAACCAGTGTAATCACCGGCCGTTTGCTGAGCGTCGAAAGAAAAACACGCGTCAGCGGCGGTACCACCCTCGAAGTGGACCTCGCCACGCTGGTCACCGATTCGGGCGAAGTTCGCAGCGTCGAGCTAACGCCGGCCGTGAGCGTCCGGCTCATCGAGACCGACGTGACCCAGGAAGTCGGCAGCTACCTTTCGCTGCTTGCTTCTTTGCGTCGCGAAGACCTTCGCCGCATGTCCATCGCGACCGCTGGAACGGGCGATCGCCAGCTTTATGTCAGCTACGTCAGCGAAGTGCCGATATGGAAGACCACTTATCGCATCGTGCTGCCCGCAAAAGAAGCGGACCAGCCCTTGCTGCAGGGATGGGCTATCGTTGACAACACGGTCGGAGAAGATTGGAACAATGTAGAACTATCGCTCGTCGCCGGCGCGCCGCAATCTTTCATCCAGCAACTTTCCCAGCCTTACTACGCCAGGCGTCCCGTAATTGCACTCCCACAGAACGCGCAACTCACACCGCAGACTCACGAGAGCGCCATGTTAGGTGGCTCCAGCAGTGTATTCGGCACGGTCACCGATTCGAGTGGAGCGGTGATTCCTAATGCTAAAGTCCGAGTCTTCCGTTCTAACGGAGAAATCGCCGCAACAGCTTCGACCGACAATCAGGGCCGATATGCAGTCAACGATCTACCCGCGTCGAACTACCGCATCGAATTCACAGTGCCGGGCTTTAAGACTACGGTGATTCAGGGCCTATCAGTAGGCGGCGGCCGTGAGCTTACACAAGATGTGACTCTACAGGTTGGTGGGGCGTCCGAGACCGTCGAAGTGACCGCCCAGGCTATGCCATTGGACACTGAAGATGCCAAAATGAGCGTAGTGGGCGGCCACGCCGGCTCGGGCGGCGAACTCGGCAGTGGCCGTGGGCCCGCTAAGCGCGGCTTAGTTCACGGCGCAGCCGGCGGCACGGGAGGTGGTGTGTTCAGTCCCGGTATCGCTGAAGCTCGCAGCGCAATGTCCGCCGCAGCCGAAGGCTCAGACTTGGGCGACCTTTTCGAATACAAACTCAAGGATCGTGTCAGCATTCACAAAAACGAATCCGCCCTCGTCCCCATCCTCCAAGTCCATGTCGCCACAGAAAAAGTTTCCCTGTGGAATTCCTCACTGAACTCGCCGCGCCCGCTTCGCGCGTTGTGGCTAACCAATTCAAGTCCACTCACGCTGGACGGCGGCAGCTTCACCGTGCTCGAAAAAGAAGCCTTCGCTGGAGAAGGCTTGACCGATGCAGTCAAGCCCGGCGAAAAGAGATTGCTCTCCTACGCCGTGGATTTGGGCGTGCGCGTGGATGCAAGTGCTCAGAGCGAAGTGCAGCGAGTTTCGCGCGTTCTGATTGTGCACGGCGTAATGATCCACACCAGCGAACTGCGGCAGGAAACTGCTTACACGATCCGCGATGACGACACTACTCCACGCTCCGTTCTAATCGAACACCCGATCCGCTCTGGCTGGAATCTTTCCGACGGGTCCCCTAAACCTGAGGAAACTACTTCGACAGCCTACCGTTTTGTTCAAGCCGTCGAACCCAAGGCGACCACCAAATTCAGTGTTCGTGAATCGAGATCGCTCGAAACTCGCTATCAGTTGTCCAACCTGACTGACGACCAGATTGGGGTCTTCTTGCAGCAGAAATCCATAAATCCTGAGATCGAAGCTACGCTCCGGAAGATCGTTGAACAGAAAGATCGCGTCGCGGCCCTCGATGAAGAACTCAATCGCCGCGAGGCCGAAACCCAGAAAATCTACGACGACCAGCAGCGTCTTCGTGAAAATCTCAAAGCCCTGAAAGGCAGCGCCGAAGAGCGCGCGCTCACTCAGCGTTACACCCAGCAACTCGCCGACCAGGAAACGCGCCTCGAAGCCATCCAGCGCGAAACCGCCGATCTGCAATCCAAGCGCGACCAGGCACAATCCCAACTCGACTCCATGATCGAGAATCTCGCCCTCGACACAACTCTATAGTCGATTTCCGGAGGCGAGGAAGCAGTAGCGGAAGGAGCTGGAAGCTGAATGGCAGTCCTTTGCCGGGTGACGAACCTCCCGCGTCACACCGGAGTTCAATCACTCTCCGAACAAACGCCGTAGGCGTGACACAAGTTAGCCCAACGCGTAAGCGTTGGGAGCCTTTGCCCCAAATCGTTCCTCTACCTTTTGCGCAGCTTCACCCGCGCAAGCAGTTGCAGTTTCGCCCGTGCTCCGTGCCTGCGCTACCTTGGAGTCGTCACACCGGGCACGGCGAAAACAATACCGCTGGCGCGGCGGCAAAGTTTCGTTGTCTGGAAAGCTCGCCGGTCGCTGTTAAGCTATAACCGAAAGGACACCGGCGGGTGGCGAATCCTCCCGCGTCACACCGGTGTCCAATCAAGCCACTCATTGAATTTCCGGGTGCCGCATCCTTTGCGCTTTTCTTATCTGCAAAGGGTGCGGGTTTTGACGTCGCGCTCGTAAACTTCTGCTCACCTTGCACCTCATATCCCGGCGTGGCCCTCTCGGGTTTTCGTCGCTGCCGCCCAGATGCTCACAGGCTTCAAGTCCTTGAATCTCGCGAACCGAAGTGCTAGCGTAAATCGTGATCATTTTTGCCGAATTTGGCGACGGGCGGTCGAAGGACGGCCGAGCCGTCCAGGTCCGCGCGATGACCGAGTATGGACCAGACGGCGTTGACTCACTCCGATCGCGCAGACTCACCCGCGCGACTGATCTGTCTTGTACGCCTCCCATGTGCAGCGCAGCCAGCGACGTAACTTTTCCCCCCGTAACAACCGGCGGTACTGCTCGTATGGGCATATTCCCCTCGCGCAGGTTTCGCGTGAATTCCGGAGGCATTTACCCTGCTTGCCCTGACGAAGGAAGGGAACGCACTCGCGAAGGGGGCCTCCGCCGTCCGCACGTAGCGCCCATTTCTAATCGAGAACTCGATTTATTAGAACGAGACCTAAGTCATTGCAAACAAAGGACGGCAATTGTTTCTAATCGAGAACTTTCGACCATTCGCAACTCAACGATCAGTGTCGCCCAGCCCGCGCAGCCGAGGCAAGGGAGCCAGCCGCCGCTGAGGAAATGGCGCTTTCGGCCGGCCATTTCTGATACGAATTCTCGCCCACTAGGGCCATTTCTACCCGGTTCTGTCCAATATGTAGAATTCGACGTAACTCACTCAAAACAAACGACCGCGACGTTTCTACCCGGTTCTAGAATTGCACGTAAGCGTTTTGCCGAGGGTCGGGTCCAGCCATGAAGAAAAGCCGTGTCCGCATCGTCCTCGAAATGATCAAGTTCGAGCACTCCGTCTTCGCCCTGCCCTTCGCGCTGGTAGGAGCGCTCCTCGCCGCCCGCGCCGGCGGCGCGCTTCCGACCTGGCGCCAAATTCTGTGGATCGTGGTCGCCATGGTAGGCGCGCGTTCCGCCGCCATGACCATGAACCGCATCGCCGACTTGAAATACGATGCGCGCAATCCCCGCACCGCCAACCGCGCGCTGCCCAAAGGCGAGCTTTCCGTCGCCTTCGCCTGGACGTTCACTTTGATCGCGTCCGCGCTCCTGGTGCTTGCCGCGTGGCAACTGAATCCGCTGGCGCTGAATCTTTCTCCCGTCGCGCTAGCAATTTTGTTTTTTTATTCTTACACCAAGCGATTCACCTCCTGGTCGCACTTCGTACTCGGCTTCTGCCTCGGCATTTCGCCCGCGGCTGCGTGGATCGCGATTCGCGGCTCGCTCGACTGGCGCATGCTGATCCTCTGCGCCGCGGTCACACTGTGGGTCGGCGGCTTCGACGTCCTCTACGCTTGCCAGGACGTCGACTTCGACCAGACCGCCGGCCTGTATTCCATTCCGAAGAAATTCGGCGTCGCGCGAGCGCTCCTGATTGCGCGCGTAATGCACATCGTCATGGCTGGCTTGCTGGCGTGGCTCGCCGTCAGCTTTCAACTCGCGTGGCCGGCCTGGGCCGGAATCGCTGTGGTTGCGGCCCTGTTGGCCTACGAGCATTCGCTGGTGAAACCGAACGACCTCAGCAAAATGAATGCTGCGTTTTTCACCGTGAATGGCTATATTAGTCTATTGTTCCTGCTTTTCTGGGGCGCAGCCGCGGTGGTGATGCCCTAG
>JBAVQA010000125.1:0-8314 GCA_049693595.1 Candidatus Acidiferrales bacterium
CCCTCCTAAATCCTGTCCGCCAATCGCATTCCCGCCACGATCGCCAGCATCCCGCCCGCCACGCTCGCTAACAGATAAGTCCCAGCGCGCGCCCATTCTCCATCCTGTATCAAGCGAACCGCCTCGAAAGTAAAAGTAGAAAATGTTGTGAACGCTCCGAGGAATCCCACAGTGATCCCAATGCGCCATTCGGGTGGGACCGACAAATGCGTCAACGCATACTCCGCTATTCCACCGAGCAGAAAACATCCAAAGATATTTACGACCAGCGTTCCAGCGGGGAAACTCGAGCCCGTGCGGCTTTGCACCAGCCCCTGCAATCCGTAACGCGCCAGAGTGCCTAAAGCCCCGAAAACGAGCAGCAATGTGATGCGCACAGCACCTCCTTCCTCTGCGCGCCGCTCCGTCCAACAAAAAAACTCCTGGCGCCGGGCGGCGGCCAGGAGTCATCAGTCCGTGTTGCGGACGGTTCAGGCGAACTCCATCGCCTTCCAATCTTCAACGGTATTCTACCATCGCCGCTGAACCGAATCCCAGCGTTCCATTTGGAATTTCCTGATTGCGTCCGCCCGTCTGTCGCGCTGTGGACCTCGATGTCCCTTGACACATGGCCAGACTGCCGCTATAGAAGATGTATGGCTCACTCTTACTTAATTTTCGATTTCGGCAAAGACGAAGAAACAGCTCAGCACGCTCGCCACAAAGTGGAAAGCTGGAAACAAGGTTTTCGCCTCGGCAATAAGATCAGTATCAAATTTGAACGCGAGGAACCAGAAGACGCGAACGGCGACTCCGCGGAAGAACACGCTGCACCTTCTGCTGTCGAACACGAAACCTCAAAAACTTCCGCGAAACATCCCTCGGAAAAACACTCCGCTGCCAAAGGGCATGCCGGAGAAGGGAAGCACGCCGGAAAGAAAAAATCATCCGCAAAAGGTGGGAAGGGCGCCGAAACGGACAACGAGGACGCCGCGAACGTTCGCGTGCTCGTTCGCCTCGATTTCTCCGACCACGAGAAACTTTCTCTTCAACGCTGGCTCGATCGCATCCCCACTGAGGAACCCTTCAAGTCCGTGGAAGTCGAAATCATTCGCCAGGGCGACCCGGAGTACCTAAAGACTAACGAACTGTTTGAAACGCTTGGCTAGCCGGAGCGCGTTCCCCGCTAGCTCCCGGGCGAGTACTAGCTTGAGTACTAGCTTAAGTCTGGAGGCCACGACCCGTACGCAGTGGGCCCCGGCCCCACGGGTTGAAAACACCCAAAATGGGGGAAATCGTGTCTCCGATTGCGTCGCCTGGCCCCGGCATACCGGCTCTTT
This sequence comes from Candidatus Acidiferrales bacterium, assembly GCA_049693595.1. Taxonomy (GTDB): domain Bacteria; phylum Acidobacteriota; class Terriglobia; order Acidiferrales; family UBA7541; genus Palsa-295. The sequence continues at coordinate 1,320 of JBAVQA010000125.1, forward strand.
ATAGCTCTAAGTCTTTCAATTACAAACTTTTAGGAGACGGGGTAACTGTCCGGGAATCACCCCTTGAGCTTTAGCCCCTCTTTGAGGTACTATACCTAGGTAATTTCGTGCAACCTACGTTTGGTTCACGCATCAAACCTACATGAGCGAAAAAGTTAAAGGCCGGGGACGCTTAGTTCCGGCACAAGCAACAGGTGTGGAATACAAGGTGGAGTTCGGAATTAACATGGCACCCGAGACGTCGCAATACGGCCGGGGCCTGAAACCGACCCGTTGGGCGAAGTGCTCCGTTCGGTCGGCTCATGCCCAGGTATTTCCGGATGGAACGTACTTCCTGCATGCTGACGACGGTCGAGTGCACCAACTGAAGGCCATCGGCGGCAAGTGGCACTGTCTCGCCTTGGCTGCTTAAACTTTTTCTCGCGACGGGTGCGAAAGCTTTCTCTTGCCTCCGTCGCGCCGCACTATCCTCAGCGCACACTCACTCAAACCTCGGTTTCAGAGTTCAATTGGTCGAAGACGCGTTAGCTTGCGTCTCCCCCGAGTTTCCATCCGCGGAAAACGGCATAGTGACTTCGATCACCGTCCCAGTCTTGTCCGAATGAATCTCGAAGTCTCCGTCCTGCTCCGCCACTCGTTCCCGCATCCCCGCTAGTCCCACGCCGACATGTGTTCCGTCATGCCGGAAATGTTCCAGCATATCGATCGGAAGTCCTTTCCCGTGATCCCGCACGCGAAGCACCGCGCGATCCTTCAGCATGTGTAACGAAACTTCAGCGCGGGAGCTGTTAGCGTGGCGGTGAATATTGGTCAGCGACTCCTGCAGTACGCGAAATAGAGCAAGCTCGGTAGCATGCGGCATTCGTCCTGCGCCATCGGGAATATCTGTTGCAACTTCGATTCCGCTACGTTTTGCAAATCCTTCCACGTACCAACGCGCGGCGGAGGCGATTCCAATGTCGTCCAGAAGTGGCGGGTGCAGCAGGTAAGAAATCGTGCGAGCTTCTGCCAGCGATTCGTCAATGGACTTAAGGCAATCTGCTACCACGCTATCATCCGGACGCGAGTTCGCCAGATTGGATAACGCCAGCTTTGCCGCTACCAGATTCTGCCCTAGGCCGTCGTGAAGTTCCCTTGAAAGTCGCCTGCGTTCTTCATCCTGCAGCCGCAGCACCCGGGCGCTTAACTTGTGCGCGCTGGCCTCTGCTTTTTCCCGCGCGCCAAGCTCTTCGATGAGCAAATGGTAATGAATCCACAGGAAGGCCACCGCCATCACGAACGCCCCAGCCACAATCAACAGAAAAGTCACGAAAAGCGATTTCGATCGGCTAGAGCGCTGTTGCAGAAGCAGTTCTTCTTCCTGCTCCATTTGCCGCATTAGACTTTCGAGATCCCGTGAAATCGCCATGTTATCGCGCGAAAACACGGCCTGCTTGGCGTCGTTCACCTCACCAGTCTTGCGGAGCTCTATGGCTGCCCTCAAAATTCCTAATCTGCGGTTCGCGAGATTTTCCAAGCGGCTGCATAGTTCCTGCTGTCTCGGATTATCATTGGTTAATCGCCGAATGTTCCGCAAATTGGCCGCCGTCTGTTCGCTGGCTGAATTAAAAGCCTGTAGGTAGGATTCATCGCCGGAGGCTACATAGCTCAAGCGGGCGCGCCCCGCTTCGGAGAGAATGAATTCGATGTTGCTTACCGCCAGCTGCACTTGGTAGGTGTGGGCTACCCACGCTGCACTGTTCGAGAGACGAACCACCGTAATGGCCGCCCCCACACTACCGATTAGCACCAAAGCTACGGCGGAGACGAAGGCAAGTTTTGCGCGGTTCCGGGGCAGCATGTCAGGCGCTCACTCGCTTGGCTCAACTTCTGCGTTCATAGCCCAAGGTGAAAACTATAGCACGGCGAACGCTGCCCGCAGGAATCGCCTTCAACCTTTCGCATCGATCCTCTCGCGGATTTTCGGAGTCATCGTTTACAGCTTTTATCTAAGACGGGCGTTCTCGGTGGGCGCACAAACGCTTTTCATTTCCGCACAAACACCAAACACATGGGCTGGCGGCTAAGGGCGGCTTCCAGTACGGGCAAACTGCAAAGGCCCGCAAGGACCACTGTGTGCAGTCACTCCCTATGGGACAGAGCCGCCATCCACATGGGTATTCAGTCGCGGCCAGCATAATCTCTTAACCGCGAACTACCATCCGGTAAAACCTGTAGCAAACTCTTTTCGTTCTCCCCGATCGGTTCCGGACTTCCAAGGAATGGTTCGCAAATAGCGTTAAGTCCTGAGTTTGCATGCAACAGCGGAATCCGCGGAAATAGCAACCTTCTAGTTCCAGTGGCGTCATATTATATGGCAGACAAAATGAGTCAGAAAGAGAACCTGCCGGAAAGAAGGTTAGTATGAATCACATTTCATCGGTCGATCATTCAGATATTCTTGATAAACCAGCGCCAACGGCTCAGAAGGAACTTGAGATTCATGTCGATAGTCATCCGCCCACTCTGAATCCCAGTCTGAACCTGGTTCAACTGCGAGCTTGCAGGATTCACTTCAAGCATGGCGGAGCTTGCGGAGGCTACACTCTGGACGACTGGCTGGAGGCGGAACACGAACTAGAGTACGAGAGCCAGCCAACCGCCGAGAAGAAACACATACAGTAACCACTCAGCTGTGGAATGGCGCGACGATTGTTTCCTTCAAAAGATTTCGTAAATCACTGCACGCTCGCGTCAAATACTCCCGTCTTCACTTTCCCCGCCCGCTTCACCTGCACAAAAATCCGGTAATCCCCGGCCTTCGGGAACCCGTAAGGAAAACTCACTTCGGCGGGCATCGGTCCGGACGCCGGTGCCATGGCCATCCCGCTTTGCATCGAGGACCCATCTCCCATCAGCCCCGCTTGCGCCATCTCCAGAGAAGCCATCGCCACCGACCCCGCCGGATGCACGTGCGCGAACACGCTCAAGTCCGACGCCACAAATTCCGCGTGCCCTGCCATCCCCATGTACGGCTCCAGGTCCTGCGCCGGCTTTCCGTCTTTATCCTGCACGCTGAACTTGAAATCCATCGCCGTCGTAGCCTTCAACGGTCCCGGTCCGCGCTCCCAAATCATCCGCCCGCCGTCTGGAAGCTGCGAAACCGTGTTGTCTTTCCCCGCCACCGCAGCAATCGGTTCCCCGGACCAGGTCGAGTCGTCACCAGCCAGAGGTTTGCCATTTATTTCCGGCAGATCGACAGTCCCCACCAGCGTCCACGGAAATCCCCGTGAATCCACCACGTCCGCAAAAACCTCATAGCGTCCCGGCGGCATGTTCGGCAAATTGTCCGCAAACGCGCCGCCTGCTGCAAGAGTCGGGTGAAGATGCCACATCCGATTCATTCCCGGAAGTTCGATCAGAAACAAATGCATCAGATGGTTGTGGTCCGGAACGACTTCTCCCATATTAATTCTGTCTGACCATTTCGGATTTTGGCCTCTCGCCCGAATCACCAAATGGTTCCCGTTTTCCAGGGTGGTCTCTGCTGTGGGCGGCTTGTAAAAATTCACCCGCCCCTGATAATCCGAATCTTCCAGTCCCCACCACGATTTCCCTAGATAAAGAAGGCCAACCACGACGATCACCGTAACCACCATCACGATCCTGGCCCTGCGCGCGTTGGCAGGCCCCGGAGCTTCGCCGCGCTCCAGGCTTGCTTCGCGAGCGCCCGCGCCGGCAATTGAAATCACTCCAACCCCGAGAATCACCAGCATCGCCACCATCAACCCGGCCAGCGGTTTCTCCATCGGGAAAGTGCGTTGCGCAAACGAAGCCACCGGCACCGACAGTTCCCCTTTGCCTTTCGCTCCGTCCACCATCACGCGCACCTGCAGCGCGCCGGATTCCATCAACCAAAGGCTGCCGGTAAAAAATTGTGGATCGTCTTTGGAAACCTTGGCCAGATCGGGCGTGGGAGGGAGGTTCGACCCCGGTCCGTTCAGCCGCAGCGGGACGATTTGCACCGACTTCACATCGCCGTTTTCGCAACGAACCTGAATCTCTGCCACTCCCGGAATCACCTGCGGCATTCGCACCGTGACGAACAGATGATAAGGGCCGGCATCGCCCTCGTAAAAAACATCCGGGCTGCCCACGTGTGCGAGCGCGGGAATCGCAGCGCCTAGCAAAACAACCGCCGCGATCAATAGCCGCCGCTGGAAATCTTTCTTCATCGGCGAATCCGTCGCATCCATTCACCCCAGGCCATTCCGACGCGCACCATCAAGATCGCCGCCACCAGCGCGATCGCCATGCGCAGCCAAAACGCCCCGGCAGTATGGTCCGTGTGAATGAAAACGTTTCGTACCCACGGAGACGTTGACGGTATGAAGTAAGGATAGTTCGTGGTCTGAAAAATTCTGTTTCGCGACGCCGGAGACAGCAGAAAATCGGCAAATGGCCACTGCACCGCGACGAAACTCACCAGAAACGCAGCTCCCAGCGTGGCCGCCTGCTTCCACCGGCTCCACATCGCCGTTTGCCTCCGCAACAGATCAAAAACAATCGCCGGAACGATCAGCAGCATTGGAAAATCCGGCGGCACTAGATGCGTCACGTTCTGGTACACCGGCCCCAGCTTCGGTACCGCCGGGAACAACGGAAGTATCCACACAAAAGCAAGGTGGATCGCCATCCACATCGCCGTCATGATCGTCGCCGCCCAGCGATTTTTCGAAACCCACGCGACGGTTGCGATCCAAATAGGCGCCACAATCATCATTACCAGATAAAACGTCGCCCCGTGCATCAGTATGCGGTTGGTCATTTCCTGCATGATTCCTACCGTCATGCCCATTAGGAAAACTACGGCCAGGAATAGCATCCGCTCCAGCTTGCGGTAATAAGCGCCCTCCGCCCGATTCATCTCCGCCAGCACCAGCACCAGCGCGCCAAAACGAATTCCAGTCATTCCCAGCGCCAGCAGCACGTGCGGCGGGCTCAGAATCTTTACGTCCAACCCGTACGAGTTGTGCCACCAATTATCAAACGGCCCCGCGGCGATCATCGCCACCGCGCCCCACGCGCAGATGAACGCGCCCAGCGGTCCTCGGAAGCCCCACATCGAAACGGAAACATCGCGCAACCGCGAATCTTTTTGAAATGTTGTGGTAAGTATCAAATACCCGCACGCAATCCCAGCCAGCACGCCGGACAAATAGATCATCATGTGCGCGGGCGTCCAGAACGTGTCTCGCCCGACCGTCTCGTGCCAGGAAATGTCCCACGCGCTTCCCACTACCGCCGACAGCACCGACGCCATGCAGCACCATATGTACCAGGGAATCGACTCTGTCTCGGCGTACGCTCTCTCGATGCTCCGCCCTTGAATCGGTGGTTGCAGCGAAATTGTTCCAGCCATTTGTCTCACCCCACTTCCGCCATTTTACACCAGTAACGAAATTGCAGTACCATCGGCTCACTTCACCCACACGCCAGAGGCCCTTTCTCAGGCTCCGTCCGGCCTCGTGTCATCCACCCATTCCACCATCTGCCACAAACCTGTCATCCCGCTTGCCCTGACGAAGGAAGGGAGCGAAGCGAGGGATCTGCTCTTGCTTTGTCTTAATCCGCGGGTAACAGTTCGGCCTAATCACAAAAAAAAGAGCCGCCTCGAAAGGCGACTCGTTCAGCAATTCAATCTTCAGCGTTTCGAGGAAACCAGCCACGCTATACGCGCTGCGTCTTTACGAAGCCTTCTCCTGCGCGTAAACCAAATATTCCGAATACGGACCCTTGAAGTCCTCAACCTTGCCGCCGGCCACGAAATGCCAAATCCGGGTAGCCACTTCGTCAATCACGTCGTAATCGTGAGTCACCAGCAGCACCGTGCCGTCATATTTCTGCAGCGCGATATTCAGCGCATTGATCGACTCCAAATCCAAATGGTTCGTCGGCTCGTCGAGCACCAGCACGTTCGGCCTCTGCAGCATCAGCCTGCAAAAAATCAGCCGCGCCGACTCGCCTCCCGAAAGCGCCTTCGTTGGCTTCAGCGCATCGTCGCCGCTGAAGAGCATTTGCCCCAACACTCCGCGCAGTTCCTCTTGCGTCGCTTGCGGCTTGAACTGGTGCAGCCAATCCACGGCCGTCGTGCCTTTCACGATGGAATCGCTGTGGTCCTGCGCAAAATATCCCACCGCGACGTTATGTCCCCACACCACGGTCCCGCCGTCCACAGGGAATTGCCGGTCCACATCCTCGATGTATCCTGTCGCGTTGCGCACCAGCGATTTCAGCATGGTGGTCTTGCCCGCGCCGTTGCGCCCCGTCAGCGCGATTTTTTCTCCGCGCGCAACGCTCGCCGAAAACGGCAAAATCACCTTCACGCCGTCGTACGATTTCGCCACGCTCTTGATTTCCAGCGGATGCCGCCCGGAATGCTGGTCCATCTGAAAACGAATGTACGGCCGCGCAATATTCGACCTCGCCAGCTCCGTCGTCTGCAACCTCTCCACTTCTTTCTTCCTCGAAGTGGCCTGCGCCGAACGCGTGCCAGCCGAAAACCGCGCGATGAAGTCATTCAGTTGCTGGATTTTCTTTTCCCGCTGCGCATTCTCCGATTCGATGCGCGAGCGGATCGACGTCTTCGCCACCACCATATCGTCGTATCCGCCGTTGTACATGATCACCGTTTGGTAATCGATGTCCGCCGTGTGCGTGCAAACGCTGTTCAAAAAGTGCCGGTCGTGCGAAATCACGATCAGCACGCCTTCGTACTCGCACAAATAATCCTGCAGCCAGTGGACTGAATCCAAGTCCAAGTGGTTCGTCGGCTCGTCCAGCAGCAGCGCCGGGGGGCTTCCAAATAACGCCTGCGCCAGCAGCACGCGAACTTTCTGTCCGCCTTGCAGCACGCCCATATTTCGCTCGTGGAGCGAATCGTCCACATCCAAGCCGTCCAGCAACACTCCCGCGTCCGCTTCCGCCGTGTAGCCGCCTTCTTCGCCGACGATTCC
>JBAVQA010000126.1:0-23380 GCA_049693595.1 Candidatus Acidiferrales bacterium
GACTTGGCGGTATAGGGGCGCATAGACCCGGCACTTGGAGGCGAAGCGGGCAAACTGCACGTGCGCCACTGCTTTTTCTTCCATACCGAGAGTCATGGTGCTGTTGCCACCGGGATCGGTTGAGACCGTGGGATAGACGTAGAAGCAGTCGATCTCCGCGTCGGGATTGGCGATCCAATCTTCGTGTGTCAGCTTGCCGTCGGCGGAAATCACGGTGGTGGCCAGGTCCGTGGCGCAGGCGTCTTGACGGCCGGGGCGACAGAGCCAGTCGTCTCCATTGCTGTAATCATTCTTTGGAACGGGCGCGGGCGTCGGGGTTGCGGTTTGCGCGAAGGTCGCGCCTCCGCAAGCGCATAGCAGAATCAAAGCAGTAATAAGATGTCGCATTATAGTATTCCCCTTTTCCAGACGGCGAATATCCTAGCGGGTAGTGGGGTTTTTGTCTTTCAATTTGTTTCCGCCGTCTTGGCAAGAGTCTAAGTGGATTGACGCGGCGTATGTCTTCCGTTCGAGCGCCCACGGGCGGCGTTGACTCCCTCACCATTTCCTGCGAAAGATGACGTTATTATGATCGTTCAAGCACTGTATTCTTTTGTTGGTACGAGAACTAAACGCTATCGGCGAAGCGAAATGAGACCATACTCGATCCAGTAGTTGGAGAACTGTGAATGACAAACGATCGGGCTCTGTGGGCCGGATTTATGAAGTCCGCAGAAATGTTCGCTGACCGCCCTGCGGTAGTCGCGGAAGGGAAGACTCTCACGTACGGAGATTTGCGTGAGAGGGCTTGTCGTATAGCGGCGACTATTCAAAGGCATCAGGAAGCCTCGGCCACGCCTCTCACGGCGGTTTTTGCATACCGCAGCCCGACTGCGTTCGCGGGAGTCTTGGGATCGTTGCTAGCCGGGAATGGCTACGTTCCTTTGAACCGCACGTTCCCAGTGGATCGAACGCAGGCGATGTTTGCACGATCCGAGTGCAGTTCGATCGTTGTGGATGCTGGATCGTTGCCTCAGTTGGACAAACTTCTCGATGAGTCTCAAAAGGCGTTGCTGATTTTGTTGCCTGATGTCGAGAGTGTCGAATCGCTACGGAAACAATGGCCGAAGCATACTTTTGCCGGTGCGAATGACTTAGCTTCCTCGAGCAGCTGGCGAGAGCCTGACGTGCGCTCGAACGCGATAGCGTACCTGCTCTTTACTTCGGGCAGCACCGGAATTCCCAAAGGAGTGGTGGTAGCTCAGCGGAATGTGACTGCTTTCCTGGACTACATGGTGGAGCGCTACGGGATAACGGAAAAAGACCGGCTGTCGCAGATGTTCGATATGACTTTCGATCTCTCGGTGTTTGACATGTTTGTAGCTTGGGAGCGGGGCGCGTGCGTTTGCTGTCCTTCTCAAAAAGCGTTGATCAAGCCCGGGAGTTTTATTCAGGAGATGGAACTGACGGTTTGGTTTTCGGTGCCGTCCACTGCGATTTTCATGAAGCAATTGGGAATGTTGAAGCCGGGCCGATACCCTACGCTGAGATTTAGTTTGTTCTGCGGTGAGCCGCTGCCGGTATCGTCGGCTTCGGCTTGGTTGGAGGCTGCCCCCAACTCCATTCTTGAGAATTTGTATGGACCCACCGAATTAACAATCGCCTGCACTTTGTACCGCTGGGATCCGGTTACGTCTCCCGAGGAATCGGAGCTGGGAATTGTGCCGATTGGATATCCGTACCCGGGAATGGGGGTTTTGGTAGCGGATGAAAATTTGAAAGAAGTAGGTCGAGGAGAAGAGGGAGAACTGTTGATGAATGGGCCGCAGATGTCCCTCGGATACTGGAAGGACTCCGAAAAAACAGCGGCAGCATTTGTTGTACCCCCAGGAGAGAAAGACGTTTATTACCGCACAGGAGACCGTGTCCGTCGTCCTCTTGGAAACGGCCCGCTAACCCATCTAGGACGGATTGATTTTCAGGTTAAAATACTGGGTCACCGCGTGGAGTTGGGAGAGATTGAGGCGGCGGTTCGCAAAGCTTGCGGCTTGGATGGCGTACTGGCGATAGGTTGGCCCGCGACACCCAGCGGCTTCGGTGGGGTCGAAGTGTTCATCGAAGGTGAATCAAAGGACTTAGACGGGCTTCGCAGCATGGTCGCAGCCGGACTGCCGGACTATATGGTTCCCCGGAGATTTCATTTCATGGGCAAATTGCCCCGTAACGTAAATAACAAGTTCGACCGTAAAGCAGTGATGAAGTTATTGGAAGAGGGTCTATGAGCGCGGTAAGTCCGGGCGATGTCCGAATTTTCCTTATAGGTTTCATTCAGAGGCGGCTGGCGGCGCAAGGACAAGACCCGCTTAACGAACTGTCTGACGACTGTGACCTGCTGCTTTCAGGAGTGATCGATTCGCTGGGCCTGCTGGAACTGGTGACCGCAGTGAACGAACACTACGGTCGGGAGATTGATTTTGAGGACCTGGATCCCGATCGGATGACTATAGTTGGCCCGTTTTGCGATTTTGTGGCGGACCGGATGGGCAAGGCATAGGTGAGTAATTGAACGTCGGCGAACCGGAAGCACCCGCGTGGCCTCCCAGATTCAGCATCGTCGTCACGTTCTACAATCAGCGAGAGTTTATAAAAGATGCGCTGGACTCCGCGCTAGCGCTGCGAAATGCAGGGTTGGAAATCATCGCGGTCGATGACGCTTCCACGGACGGTAGCCAAGAGATTCTAAAGCAATACCAGGGCTCGGTTCAGGTCGTATGCCTGGAAACCAACCAAGGCGCCTGCGCCGCTCGCAATCGCGGAGCCTCTCTCGCAACCGGTAACTACCTGGTATTTCTCGACGGCGACGACGCTTTTCTGCCCTGGGCTCTGGATGTTTACGCGCAGGTCGTTCAGGCCAAGAATCCGAAGATGATTCTTGGAACTATGTGGTGGTTCGAAGGAGCGCTGTCTGCCGTTCTATCCGGAAACCCGCCGCAGGAAATCACAATGGTGGACTATAGCGATTACCTGCGAAGAGATCGGCCGTTTGGAAACAGCGCCAGCGCGCTCGTGATCGCGCGCGAATCATTTGAGGATGTACGTGGATGGCAGACGGATTTCTTTCCACTGGAGGATCAGGATCTAGCGCTCCGGTTGGGCGTCGCCGGCCGTACGATCCAGATTCTCGGACCTCCGACCGTTTTACATCGAGCGCATGGCAGTTATACAGTGAAAAACGCATTGGCTTGCATTAGTGCTGTGGACGACCTGCACCGAAAGGAACGGCAGGGCGTTTATCCTGGAGGTGCGCGGCGCAGGCTTGAACGGCGCGCGCTGATCGGAGGTGTCGCGATCCATTGGACGAGGAGGGCTGCGAAGAGCGGGATGTACGGCAATGCCTTTACGCTGCTGGCCCGCGGCTGGCCAATGATTTTAGCGGCCGTGAGCCGCAGGATTGCCGTGGTTCTAAAAGGGCGCCAACCAAGCGAAAAGATCACGATGAAGAACTGATTGGGAGAGCGCGAGAAGATGTCCACGCGATTCAGCATCATCATCACGTTTTACAATCAGCGAGGGTTCATAAAGGATGCGCTGGATTCCGCGCTATCGCAGCGAAAAGCGGAATTTGAAGTCATCGTTGTGGACGACTGTTCCAGCGACGGGAGCCAGGAGATTCTGAAGGGCTACGGCGACGCAATCCGCCTGGTTTGCCACAAAACTAATCAAGGAGTGGGGGCGGCTCGCAATAGTGGCGCTTCGCTGGCGACCGGTAATTATTTACTGTTCCACGATGGTGACGACCTGTTTCTGCCCTGGACTCTGGATGTGTTTGAACGGGTGATCCAGGCCAAAAGCCCGAAACTGGTCCTCGGTGGTTTCTGGTGGTTCGATGGAACGCCGCCGGCGCTGCAGCCGGCAGATATTCCTAACGAAATACGCATCTTCGACTATCAGGACTACTTGCGAAGAGACCGTCCCTTCGGCAAAGCTATTTGCAAAGTGGTTGATCGCCAAGCATTCGAGAATGTGAACGGATGGCCAACCGATTATAAGATATTGGAGGATTTGGATTTCTTAATCAGGCTCTCCGCCTGCGGCCGGACAATTCTGATCCAGTCGCCTCTGACCATTTTCTACCGCCGCCATCCGGAGAACAATCTCAGACGCAATCGCTTGACGCCAATATTTCTTGCGATACGCACGATGGTTGCTAACGAGCGCTCCGGAAAATACCCCGGGGGTAAACATCGTAGTTTTGAGCGGAAAGCGATGATCGGCGGCTTGGTGCTCTTCTGGGGACGGGATGCGTTCAGGGTTGGTATGTATTGGGAGGGGACCAAGTTTCTTGCGTATGGCGGGACAATGGCTCTTGCTGCACTTACCCAGAGGCTCGGAATGATTCTCCGCGGTCGGCAACCCTCTGAAGTCATCAAGATGTGAATCTGATTATTCGGAGCGTCAAATACGCGAAATCGCTTACCGGGCTCTTTTCCTTTCGAGGAATTCCAACAATAACTTCTGCCTCGTCACCACCCACGCGATGCGCCGGTTTTCGAATGCGACGGCGGGAAGCGGGGGTTTCACAATGATTCCACCGCCGGCCTGCATCTTTTCGAGGTGGGCATCGAGCTTGGCGACTTCGTAGCAGAGATGGTGCAACCCCCCGCCCCTTTTCAGAAATTGTCCCACAGGTGAATCGTCCGCCGCTGGCTCGACAAGTTCGACCATCGCGTCAGTGGGACTAGGTGTTTGCAGGAAAGTCACTCTGACTTTTTGCAGAGGATCGTGGAATATCTTTCCGTCCCAGCTTGCCAGAATTGAGCTTCCGAAAGCGGCAATTTCCTTTTCAATGCTATGGATAGCAAAGCCAACATGATGCAAACGTGGATCCAAATGCGAGCTTTCAGTCACTCACAACTCCCTATTCGGAGACAAGGCGTCGATTGTTCTGAGCTGATTCTAGTACCACCGTTCTTCAGCGGCAACCCAGGTCAAACCTGGCCAGATTCTGCGCACGTATTTGATCGCGCCATCGCCGCCGCGAGGCACCGTTTTTCCATTTGGACACCCGCAGCGTCATAGCTACAATTATCTATCATTAAGGTTCAGGGGTTTCAATTGCCGGATGCTACCAGATTAGGAAGTCTACAAGGTCTCTCGATTGAGGATTTTCGGGGGGATTTTGACGAGGTTGCGGCTCTAGTCCAGCGGTCGTGGATGGAGAACAGCAATCAGTCATTAATGTATACCCCGGACTTTGTGGCCTCTTATTTCGAATATCCCGGATCCAGCTTTGCGTTGGCACCCACACTGTACGGTGGTAATAAACCCCTCGCTTTCATAGCGGGCTTTCCCCGTCGGTTGAAGGTCAAGGGACGCGAGTTGAACGTCATACTCAGCAGCTTTCTGTCGGTCTCCGGCGCTTATAAGAAGAAAGGATACGGAGTGGTCCTCTGGAACGAGCTGGTAAAAAGGGCTCAAGCGGCAGGCTTTGACGGCATGGTGAACTATTGCGTCGATGGGGAGCCCATGAACGGAATGATCCTCGGGTGCTGCCGTGCAATGAAGCTTCCCACCGAACGTATTTTCTCCGTTGGCTATCAAATGCGGATACTCCAATCGAAGCCGGTCTCTCAGTTGGAATTGAAAATGGAATCGGATGATGTGGAAGCTTTGTTGCGAACGGCTGCGCTGGTCGAAAAGGATGCGCCACTGGCCCGGATCTGGAGTGGGAAAGAAGCCGAATGGCAATGTCGTCGCTACGGCGGCGTTGTTGCGCGACACGTCTCGGGGCACAGGCAAGGGGTTCTCACGGGACACGTGGTGGCGATCGCCAACCCGCAGCGGACGAAGTGCTTGATTATCGAAGATGTGCTGTGGGGAACGCTTGAACAGCCGGAACGGATGGCGCTCGTTCGGCAGATGCTCGATCAGGCTATCGCGGCAGGAGCACAGATGGCGATCGTCCCCTCTTTGGGATACGCCGATATGGAGCCCTTTAGTGCAGCGCGATTCCGCCGATCGCCGCGCGTATTGCAGGCATATCTTACGGTATTTAAAGGAGACCCGCCTCCCGAGCCTGTTTCCGCCATGTATCTGGATGTTTTCTAAGTAGTTTCCTTCCACGAGGGCAGGCTTTTTGCCAAACGCCGCTATGTTAGACTTTTGAGGGCCGAGTCAGTCGGCTTTCTATACTGTTCCCGCTAGCTCGAAGCCAGTGCGCTGGATGCTGACAATTTATTGGTGTGGATGCCGTGAACCTAGTCGAAGCACTAGAGATTTTCAAACAAGCCCTTCCGGAGGACGCGCATCCGCTTCGGACGTTTTTGGCCTGCGGTTTTACTCCGTTGCACCTCCAGACCTTCCTAGCGGCTCATTTGCGAAAGCGTTTACCGAAGCAACGCATCGAAGTGAAAACCGGTCTGTTTGGGGATCTTGCGGGAAATCTTGAGCGCCTTCAGCCGTCAGAATGCGACATTCTGGCCGTTGTAATCGAATGGCAAGACTTTGACCCGCGCCTTGGGATTCGAAGCTTGGGCGGTTGGCAAACTACAGACTTGCCGGACATCGTTAAGTCGGCAAGCCGGGTTGCGGCGCGTCTGGAGCAGGCGCTGAGGCGAACGTCGGCTTTCGTCCCAGCGTGCGTTTGCTTGCCAACTCTTCCGCTGCCTCCACTTTTTACAACGCCGACCGGACAGGCTGGCGACTACGAACTTCAACTGCGGAAACTGGTCGCGTCGTTTGCCGCGTCAATCTCCAGCGACTCTTCCCTACGCGTCCTTAATAGCCAGCGGCTCGATGAACTCTCTCCTGCGCAGGCGCGCCTCGATGTGCAATCGGATTTGATGGCGGGCTTTCCGTACAAACTGCCTCATGCCTCCGCCATTGCCGAGCTACTGGCTGCCTTAATAGAGAATCCCACTCCCAAGAAGGGATTGATCACAGATTTGGACGACACGCTCTGGGCGGGAATTCTGGGTGAGGTTGGCACGGATGGGATTTCTTGGGACCTCGATCAGCACACACATATGCATGGCCTCTATCAGCAATTTTTGGGCTCGCTGGCGAGTGCGGGAGTATTGATCGCCGTCGCCAGCAAGAATGATGCTGCACTGGTCGCTAAGGCCTTCGAACGAGAAGATCTAATTCTCTCCGAAGAGAGTGTGTATCCGTTTGAAGTGCATTGGTCGCGAAAATCGGAGTCCGTCCAGCGCATTTTGAAGGCGTGGAACATCGGCGCTGAAGCCGTCGTTTTCATTGACGATAGCCCGATGGAAGTTGCAGAGGTGAAAGCCGCATTCCCCGAAATGGAATGCATCGTTTTCCCGACTAATGATTACCAGGGAATCTGGGATTTGTTGAAACGTATGCGGGATCTTTTTGGGAAAAGTGTGACTTCCGAAGAGGATTCGATTCGGTTGAAAAGCATACGCGGCGCAGGTGTCTTGCGCGAGTCCTTGGATGCTACCGGGGGTTCGTTGGATGATTTCCTTCAGAGCGCGGACGCCTCGATTCGATTCACTTTCGGGAAACAAGCTGCAGATAATCGGGCTTTCGAGTTGATTAATAAAACCAACCAATTTAACCTGAACGGCAAGCGATTGACCGACGCAGCCTGGAAAACTTATCTGAACGATCCGTCGACTTTTGTGATGGCTGCAAGCTACGAGGACAAGTTTGGGCCACTGGGAAAGATTGCAGTTCTACTGGGCAGGATTCAGGGAAAGTCGCTCCGAATCGATTCCTGGGTGATGAGTTGCCGAGCGTTTTCGCGGCGCATCGAATATCAATCACTAAAACAACTCTTCGAGAAGTTTGATGCAGAAGAAATTGGTTTTGATTATCAGGCGACACCCCGGAATGGACCGCTGCAGGAGTTCTTTACCGAATTGCTAGGCTTTCCTCTGACCGCTGGCATGCGGCTTTCAAGAGCCGCCTTTTCGGAGAAGTCTCCGTCTTTATTCCACCGCGTGGAGGAGGCTGTGAATGGATGAGATGGAGACTCGTCTGGCCCGCTGTTTTTCGTCCGTATTTCCGGAACTGACTGCGGAACAGATTCGTGGCGCCAGCATGGATTCGGTGCCGGCATGGGATTCGTTGGCCGCTGTCACGCTCGTAGCAGTCCTTCAGGAAGAGTTTGGGTTGCAGATCAATCTCATGGACCTGCCGGAGTTAGTGTCTTTTGTTGCGGTACAAAACTATGTTCGCAAGCACAGAGCCGTTAGCTGATTGAGCGCCGCGACTTGAAACACAAACGAGAAAACACGTGAAAGAGAGCACAGTCCGAGGCCTCATGAACCGCCTCTTTCAGAATCTCGCAAGAATTGTCCCGGGCGCCACGACACTGAGAGTTAAGTTGCACCGAGCGCGCGGAGTTCATATTGGAAAAGATGTGTGGATCGGTTATGACGTGATACTCGACACTTCGCGTCCGCATCTTATTACGATTGGCGATCGCGCGTCGGTCGGCATACGTGCGACGGTGATTGCCCATTTCAAGGAAACCCAGGGTGTGACAATCGAAGAAGATGCGTTCGTCGGACCCGGGGTGATAATCCTGCCGAACGTGGTGATCGGCCGTGGCGCGGTGGTCACTGCTGGGAGTGTGGTCACGAAGTCCGTGCCGCCAATGACCGTGGTGCAGGGTAATCCTGCGGTCGCCATAGCAAAGTGTGGGGTTCCCCTCACGCCTGCCACGTCGCTGAAAGCGTTTTCGCGACGGCTTACATCGCTAACTTCAACTTCTGCAAAGTCCACCCCCGGCGGCAAGACCTAAACGGCTTACGGGTCACCGTCCGAGGCACGGGGAGAGTTGGTGAAACTAGTCGTTCCTTATTCAGGTGAATTGAACCCAGCCGACGTCCGACTCGTTCGTCTTACGGAATGCCTGGGCGGTCAACGTGAATTGCTGCGCATAGGAAAAGGAGCTACACTCTCGCCGGAGTTTATAGAGAAGCACGTTGCGGACAAGAATTCCTGTTTTGTAGTAAATCCTGCCGCGATTCAAGAGTGTTTGCAGAGTGAGTCTTTTCCGCTCGGCCTAGCCTCCTACCTGGCTTCGCAGTTTTCCTTCGTACTCTTTCACAATTTATCGCTCGATCCTTTCGCAGCCGGCATCGTCAGCACATTTTCGCAGGGATCTCTGCACTCACTGCAACCGATTGATGGAGCAGGCTTGAGCTATGAGATCAGTTCAGGGCACAAAGAAGTATGCGGGGCTTTCTCGGGTCTGACTTTTGGTCCGGTCAATCAGACCAATGACCGGGTTTTTATCGAAAATGCCAAAGCAGGCACGGTCCAAACGCATATATCGATCGGAGGCCGGCCTTTCTTTGCAAGTATTCAGCGCGAGCGGGCGGAGGTTTTCTTTCTTGCCGGCGCGAACGTGGCGGACCTCAGTGCCGACGTAGGCGCCCAGCCTTTGGCGAAATATTTTTCACAATTGATGCCTGCGGCCATGTTTATCCGATATGCGTTTCGCGAGCAATGCTGGCACACGAATCAGCATCATGCAACGCTCGTTATCGACGATCCACTGCTTAGAAAAGACTATGGGTTTCTGAATTACGAGCGTCTGCTTGCGCTCATGGACCAATACAACTTCCATACCAGCATCGCGTTCATACCTTTCAATTACCGCCGAAATTCGCCTGGGATTGCTCGCATGTTCCGGGAGCGGCCTGACCGTCTCTCGATTTGTTTCCACGGAAACGACCACACGGCTGCCGAGTTTGCGTCGAAAGATTCCGGCCTGCTGAATGCCATGTTAACCGTGGCGGAAGAACGCATGGACGCGCATCAGAAGGAGACTGGAATTCAGTGCGACCATGTGATGGTATTCCCTCAAGGAAATTTTTCGCGGGAGGCCATAATTGCGCTCAAGGCACACAACTTTTCCGCAGCGGTGAACTCAGGTCCTTACCCGCGCGGAGAAAATTCCGGCCTCAGCCTCTTGGAGCTTATGGAACCTGCCATACTTAAATATGGCGGATTCCCTCTGTTCCTCAGGAAATACCCGCGGGAAATTGCATTGCAGGATATTGCATTCAATCTTTTCTTCGGGAAGCCTGTTTTGATTGTCGAGCACCACGAAATTTTCAAAGACCCGGAGTCTCTCATCCAGTTGGTGTCGCGCATTAACGCTCTGGCGCCCGAAATACGATGGACTAATGTGCAGACCGCTGTTGAGAACTCCTACCTTCGGCAGTGGACGACGGACGGAACTCTCGAAATCCGCGCGTATGCGAATGCGGGCAAGATTGTAAACACTTCAAAGGATATCCTGCGATGCTCTGTCGAATGGGCCCGAAGCGGTGAAATTCCGGTGGAAAAAGTTCTTCTGGACGGGACGCCTTGGCGTGATGCGCGAACAGATGATAAAGGCATTCGGCTTTCCTTTGACGTGCCTGCTGGAGGATCGCACGAATTCTCGGTTATTTACGCGAATAATTTCGGTTTATCCGATGCGAACCGCCGAGTTCCGTGGAAGGCCAAAGCTTTCTTCCGCCGCAGGCTCTCGGAACTGAGAGATAACCACCTCAGTAAAAGTCCAGGTTTGTTGTCGGTGGCCAAAGCCTTGCAAAGAGCTTTGCTCAGGGGCAGTAATTCTTAACAGTTCGCGCTGAACTCCGTCGCGATGCGTGTACCTTCTACTGGTTCTTGACCACCTCGCCGCCCTTCATCACGAATCGGACGTTTTCCAGCAAGTGGACGTCGGCGAGCGGATCGCCGTCAATAGCGATGATGTCCGCAAACTTTCCCGGTTCGAGTGTGCCAACGCGGTCCGTCCAGCCGAGCAAATCGGCCGCATTTACGGTTGCAGCTTGAATTGACTGCAATGGCGAAAGACCGAGTTTGACCATCACCGCAAATTCTCGCGCGTTCAAACCGTGAGGATAGACCGCGGCATCGGTGCCGAACGCAACCTTCACGCCTTCCTTGAAAGCAGCGCCGATATTCTGGCGCGCGATCGGCAGGACGATCTTGGCCTTTTCGATCATGTTGGGCGTGAGGCCAAGCGTCATCATATTTTCCGTCAGCCAATCTCCCAGATAAAGCGTGGGAACCAAATACGTGCCATGCTGCTTCATCAGCTGAATGTCTTCCTCGTTTATGTAGCTGCCGTGCTCGATGGAATCCACACCTGCGAGCACTGCGTTTTTGATTCCGAGAGCGCCGTGAGCGTGCGCCGCCACTTTGCGGCCCAAGCCATGCGCTGTGTCGATGATCGCTTTCATTTCCTCGGGACTGTATTGTTCGAGCGCGGGGTTATCTCCTTCGGAGAGCACGCCGCCGGTAGCCATAAATTTGATTACGTCGGCGCCATATTTTATATTTTCCCGCACTTTCGCGGTCACGCCGGCTATGCCGTCGGCGACTCCGTCGCTCGAAAAATTAAACTGAGGCGCGAGGAAGTTCTCGTCGGCGTGGCCTCCGGTGATGCTGAGCGCGGGGCCGGAAGCGAGTATTCGCGGGCCCGGAACATCCCCTGCCTTAATGGCGTCGCGCAAAGCAATGTCTGAATATCCATTCGCACCCACATTGCGCACGGTTGTGAAACCTGCTTCGAGAGTGACGCGAGCATTGCGTGCACCGATGAGCGCCTGCCGCGGATAGGAAATGTGGAGGCCCGCCGGGCCCAAAAGGTAGGGGCTGTAAGTGAGGTGCGTGTGGCAATCAATCAAACCAGGAAGCACGGTCGCGTTGGAAAGGTCGATTATCTTCGCGCCTGCTGGGATCTGGCTCGAAACGTCGGCGGCCTTTCCGATGGCTTTAATGCGATCGCCTTCGATCCAAATGATTTGATCCGTAAGATAATTTCCGGTGCGAACATCCAGCACCTTTCCCGCATGGATTGCAATTTCAGCGGGAGCGGAGACTTTCGGAGTCTGAGCGGCGCACACTCCGGTCAAAATCAAAACAAAGAAACAGAACAATCCCAAACGCTTCATCTAAGTCCTCCCTAAGACAATTCCACACGCGCGCTACCGGTTTTCGGGTATGGCAGCGTTGCGAGGGGGATTGTATCTCTACCGCCGAAATTATCTCTGAGCTTTTTTCATGCGTCCCGGACTTAACCTTGAGAAAACGTTCCGCGGTCCTCCTTAATTCTAAAAGCACCCACTTCCATAATTCTTCGGCTTGCACTGTTGACAGGTGCTCTCGATAATGTATTATTATGCAGAGAGATGAATAATCACGCATAAGGTTATATGGGCGCGCATAAGAGATTTCGGCAAGGGCAGATTTTGAAGGTGCTGGCGGGGCCGCCGGTCGGCAGCCAGGATGAGCTGCGGCGGCAACTGGTGCACCTGGGTGTGCGGGTTACGCAAGCCACGCTCTCGCGCGATCTTCGCGAACTGCGTCTGGTGAAAACCGCCGAGGGCTACCGGCCTCTTTCCGCTGCGACAGCCGAAGAAACAGTTTCGATTCCCGCGCTGGCCCGCGCCGTGAAGGAATTTTTGCTGGATGTACGCCCGGCGCAGAACATGCTCATTCTGAAAACGCCCCCGGGGGGAGCTCAGCCGATTGCCGCGGCTCTCGACGCCGAGCGCTGGAAAGAAGTGGCCGGCACGCTGGCGGGCGATGACACGGTTCTGATCATCGCGCCGTCACGGGCTGCGCGCGCCGTGGTTCAGAAACGAATCGAGGAAATGTTGGGATGAGCGACAAGACAAAAGTTGCCGTCGTCGGGGCTACGGGCTACGCGGGATTCGAACTGGCGCGGCTGCTTCTGCGGCATCCGCAGATCGAGAAGCCGATATTTTTCGTCCGCGGGGAACATGCAAACGTTCGCTGCCTGACGGAAATTTTTCCGCAGCTTCGCGGCTGGGGCGAAGCGCGCTGCGTGCCGCTTTCGGCAGGCGCTATTGCAAACAGCGGAGCCAATGTTGTTTTTCTGTCGACACCGCACGAGGCTTCGCTCGAGCTCGTGCCCGAGCTTCTGGCGGAGAATCCCAAGCTGCGCTTGGTCGATTTGAGCGGCGCGCTCCGTTTTCGGGAGCCGCAAACTTTTGCGGATTGGTACAAGCTTGCGCCCGCTAGTCCGGAAACGCTTTCCGAAGCGGTCTATGGCTTGCCCGAACTCTACGCCGATGCCTTGCCGAAAGCACGGCTGGTGGCGAATCCGGGTTGCTATGCAACTTCCGTGATCCTCGGCTTGCGGCCGCTTGTGGAAGCAGGCTGGATCAACTCATCTCGCGGGGTGGTATGCGATTGCAAGTCCGGCGTGAGCGGCGCGGGAAAAGAGCCGAAGCGCGAAACTCATTTCGTCGAAGTGAACGAAAATTTCTGCGCTTACGGCCTGTTCACGCATCGCCACATTCCCGAGATTGCGGAACATGCCGGAATCGCCTTGGACGATTTTATTTTCACTACCCACTTGCTTCCCGTGGAGCGGGGAATTCTCTCCACGCTGCACGTGTGGCTGGCGCAGCCGCGTCGCTCGGACGAGATCGAAAGTCTCTACCGCCGTTTTTATGCCGAGCGGCGAATGGTACGCATTCTGCCCGGCGGACGCTTGCCGGAACTGCAGCACGTGACGCACACGAATTTCTGCGATATCGGGTTTGCGTTGGATTCCTCGGGCGAACGGCTGGTAATCCTTTCGTGCCTGGACAATTTGGGTAAAGGCGCGGCGGGGCAGGCGGTTCAAAACATGAACGAGATGTTCGGTTATCCGGAAACTGCGGGGTTGCTATGAGACTGGTGATAAAAGTTGCGGGCGCGCTCCTGGAGCGCAAAGAAACGGTGCAAACGATCGCGCGGCAAGTGAGCGAGCTCGCGCGCGGCGGACACGAGCTGCTTGTAATTCACGGCGGCGGAAAGATATTCACCAGCACGCTCGAGCGCATGGGAATGTCCAGCCGCTTTGTGAACGGGTTGCGGGTTACCGACCGCGAAACGCGGGACGCTGCCGTGATGGTTTTTGGCGGATTGCTGAACAAGCGTCTCGCGGGTGCTATCTCGCTGGCGGGCCAAGCGGCGGTAGGCATCAGCGCTTCCGACGCCGCATGTTTTCTGGCGGAGCCAATGCAAGTTGGAGAAAGTGAAGGGAGCCTGGGATACGTCGGCTACCTCACCGAGGTGAATGTGGAGTTCCTGCGGTCGCTTTGGAGCGCGGGAATCGTTCCCGTCGCTTCTTGCCTGGGACTGGGCTCCGATGGCGAGCTTTACAACATCAATGCCGATCACATGGCCGCCGCGGCAGCGGAATTCGTTCAGGCCGACCGTTTGATTTTTCTCACCGACGTAGCGGGCGTGCTCGACGGAGAAAAAGTGCTGCGCGTGGTTCGCGGCGCGGAAATTGAAGATCTTATCCGGCGAAATAAAGTATCGGGTGGAATGGTTTTGAAACTCGAAGCCGCAAAGCGCGCGTTGGCCGGAGGCGTTAGCGAAGTTCACATCGTGGGCGGAACGCTTCCACGTTCCTTGTTCACTGCAGCGAATGGCTCGCGCCGTTTCGGCACGCGCGTGCTTCCCGCCGTTCATTCCGCTGCGAGAATGACTCAAGGAGCGGCGCGCTAGAAATGGCAAAAGGACAAATCGCGGCGAAAAAATCTATTTCTGCGGCCAGGATTCGAGCGGATGAAGCGCGGCATTTGATGAACACGTACAAGCGCCCAGCGATTGTATTCGCTCGTGGGCGCGGCTGTCGGCTTTACGATTCGGAGGGACGCGAGTATCTCGATTTTTTGGGCGGCATCGCGGTCAACGCGCTGGGACATGCGCATCCGCGGCTGGTGCGCGTGATTCGGCGAGAGGCCGGCCGCGCCATTCATCTTTCAAATCTTTTTCACAATGCATATCAAGGGCCGCTTGCGCGGAAGCTCGCGGATTGGTCCGGGCTCGATCGCGTTTTTTTCACCAATAGCGGGACCGAAGCGATCGACGGCGCGTTGAAGCTGGCGCGCGCCTATTCGCACGCAAAGCAGAAGAACGGCGGTTCAGAGTCCGCCGGAAGAAAAACACGAATTCTTGCTCTGGAGAACTCGTTCCACGGCCGAACATTCGGCGCCGTGTCCATTACGCACACGGCAAAATATCGCGAGCCGTTCGAGCCGCTGGTTCCCGGCGTCGAATTCGTGCGCTTCAACGATATGGCTGACCTTGAATCCAAATTTGACGATTCGGTTTGTGCTCTGGTGATCGAGACGATTCAAGGCGAGGGTGGCATTTTCGCGGTGGACGAGCGCTTCTGGAAACGCGCGCGCGAGCTTGCCACGCAGCACGACGCTGCGCTGGTCGCTGACGAGATACAGTGCGGCTTGGGCCGCGCGGGACGGTATTTCGCCTATCAGCAATTTGATTCGTTGCCGGATATTACTGTTGTCGCGAAGCCGCTTGCAGCAGGGCTTCCGCTTGGCGCGATTATCGCGAACGAGAAGTTTGCCTCCGCGTTCACACCGGGCACCCACGGAACCACATTTGGCGGCGGACCGCTCGTCTGCGCCGCCGCGCTTGAATTTCTTACCATTGTGGAAGAGGAAAAGCTGCTCGCGCAGGTTCGAGAGCGCGGCGCTGAATTGCGTGCCGGCCTCGAAAAACTTGCCGCACGGTTTGATTTTATCCGCGAAGTGCGCGGCCAAGGATTGATGCTGGGTGTCGATCTGTCATGCGACGGCGCGCCCATCGTTCAAAAGGCGCTGCGGCGAGGAGTACTGATCAACTGCACGCACGATCACATCTTGCGGTTGCTTCCGCCGTTTATCATCCGCAAGCGCGACATCGCCGAATTTCTCGCCAAATTGGAAGCTGTACTGGTCGCAACCTCAAAGGCGGCGGCCAATGCATCCGCCAAAGAGCTCAAATTGAAGACACCAATTCAAGCGCAGCCGAAGGCCATGGCTGCTTCGAGGCAACTATGAACGCCGCCGTCGCTCCTCTGACGTTAACGAAAGATCTTCTGACCGGAATGGAATGGAGCCCCGCGCAGGTACGCGAGCTATTCCATCTCGCCGCGGACGTGAAAGCCCATCCCGACCGCTATCGCGGAGCGCTAGCCGGCCGTTTCCTCGCGCTAATTTTCGAGAAACCTTCCTTGCGCACGCGGGTAACTTTCGAGGTCGGAATATCGAGCCTCGGCGGCGCGACGGTCTTTCTCGACCATACGGAAACAAAACTGGGCCAGCGCGAATCCATTCCCGACGTGGCGAAAAATCTCGAGCGCTGGGTTCAAGGAATCGTAGCGCGCACGTTCGCGCAGGAATCGATCGATGCTCTCGCCGAAAACGCGTCCATCCCGGTGATCAACGCGCTTTCCGACCGTTATCATCCGTGCCAGGCGCTCTCCGATTTCCTCACGCTGGAGGAACGTTTCGGCAGTCTGCGCGGACTGAAGCTGGCCTACGTCGGCGACGGCAATAATGTCTGCCATTCGCTGCTGAGCATTGGCGCACGCGCCGGTGCACATGTCCGCATTGCCACGCCGGCGGGCTACAATCCTGATCCCGCTGTGGTATCGGAAGCCAAGCGCACGTCGCGCGAAACGCGCGGCAAGATTGAACTTTGCAGCTCGCCCGAGGAAGCCGTCGCGGATGCGCAGGCGATTTACACGGACGTGTGGACCAGCATGGGTCAGGAAGAAGAAGTGGCGGCGCGCGAAGCTGCCTTCTGGGCCTATCAAGTGAACGAAGCGCTGTTCGCGCAAGCCGCGCCGGACGCCGTTTTCATGCACTGTCTTCCCGCCCATCGCGGTTCGGAAGTCAGCAAAGAAGTGATCGATTCGCCCCGTTCGATCGTGTTCGACCAGGCGGGAAATCGCCTGCACGTGCAGAAAGCCATCCTGCTCACTCTGCTGAATT
Source organism: Candidatus Acidiferrales bacterium (assembly GCA_049693595.1). Lineage (GTDB taxonomy): Bacteria > Acidobacteriota > Terriglobia > Acidiferrales > UBA7541 > Palsa-295. The sequence continues at coordinate 16,779 of JBAVQA010000126.1, forward strand.
AATTAATCGAGGAGAACGAATTGCCGAAAAAAGTTGTGCTGGCGTACTCCGGAGGTCTGGACACCTCCATCATCATTCCCTGGCTTAAGGAAAATTATAGCTGCGAAGTGATTGCCATGATTGGCGATCTGGGCCAGCAGGAGGATCTGGAAGCAGCGCGCAAGAAGGCTCTCGCCACCGGCGCCAGCTCCGTTTTCGTGGAAGACTTGCGCGAGGAATTCATTACCGGCTACATCTGGCCTACCTTGCGCGCCGGAGCAGTTTACGAACACAAATATCTGCTGGGAACTTCTTTCGCGCGGCCGTTGCTTGCGAAGCGCCAGGTTGAGATCGCGAAAAAGCTAGGCGCCGACGCCGTGGCCCATGGTTGCACCGGCAAGGGCAACGACCAAGTGCGTTTTGAGCTGGCGGCCAAAGCGCTCGCGCCTGAATTGCAAATCATTGCGCCGTGGCGCGAATGGAAGATAGCCTCGCGGGAGGAAGCCATCGCCTACGCTCGCGCGCATAACGTCCCCGTCGAGCAGACTACAAAAAATATTTATAGCCGCGACCGCAACATTTGGCATTTGAGCCATGAAGGCGGAGTGTTGGAAGACCCCGCCAATGCGCCGGATGAAAGTATGTGGCAATGGGTGGTAGCGCCTGCGGCAGCGCCCGAGAAGCTCACCACGGTGGAAATCGGGTTCGACGGCGGAACTCCTGTATCAGTGAACGGCAAGAAACTCGACGCGATTCCGTTGCTCACGCTGCTGAATGAAATCGCTGCGGCCAACGGTGTGGGGCGCATGGACATCGTCGAAAACCGGCTGGTTGGAATTAAATCGCGCGGAGCGTACGAAACGCCGGGCGGAACGGTGCTCGTGACCGCGCACCGCGAACTCGAATCACTCGCACTCGACCGCGAAACCGCGCACTACCAGCAGATTCTTTCGCTGCGCTACGCGGAGATGGTTTATTACGGCATGTGGTTCACTCCGCTTCGCGAAGCGCTCGACGCATTTTTCACCAGTTCGCAGCGGCGCGTCACTGGTACAGTTTCACTGGCACTTTGCAGGGGCAACGTGTCCGTGACGTCGCGTCAATCACCCTATTCGCTGTATCGCACGAATCTCGCCAGCTTCACCATGACCGGCTACAACCCGAAAGACGCGGAAGGTTTCATCAATCTTTTCGCGCTGCCTATCACCGTGCCGCAGGAAGAACCCCAACCCAAAGCGCAGGCCGCACATCACGAGGCCAAAGCTCGATGAGTGACGCCGCGAGCCAGCGGAAAATGTGGGGAGGCCGCTTCGAGCGTGGCCCCGATGCTTCGTTCTACGAATTTGAGCGCTCCTGGAAATTTGACCGGCGGCTCTTGCCGCAGGAATTCGCGCTCGACCGAGCTTGGGCCCGCGCCATCGCACGCGCGGGAATTCTCACAAACGAAGAAGGCCAGCAGTTGGTCGCCGCCCTCGATGCTCTAGAGACCCGCGCAAAATCCGATACTGCGTGGCTCGATAATTCGAAGGCGGAAGACGTCCATCATTTCGTTGAAACCGCGCTGATCGAAAAACTCGGCGCGCTCGGCGCCAAGCTACACACCGGCCGGAGCCGCAACGACATGGTGGCCACCGAATTTCGCATGTATGTGAAAGACGCCGCGCGAGAAATCTGGCGCGCCATCGCTTCACTGGAACACGCCATTGCCACGCTCGCTGAGCGCAATCTGAAAATCCCGATGCCGGGTAACACGCACATGCAACACGCCCAGCCGCTGCTTCTTTCGCACTGGCTTCTGGCGCATGGCGAGGCCTTTCATCGTGACGCTGAACGAATCGCCGCGGCTGCGGCGCGTGCCGATGTCTGCCCGCTCGGCTCGGGCGCCCTTTCCGGCTGTGCATTTCCGCTCGACCGTAAAGCGCTCGCTCAGGACCTCGGCTTTTCTACTATTTCCGCCAATAGTCTGGACGCGGTCAGCGACCGCGACTTCGCGCTCGAATATCTCTTTGCGCTTTCGACCCTGGCGATGCATTTATCCAGGCTCGCGGAAGATTTTGTGCTGTTCGCTTCGCCCGAGTTCGGGTTCGTCGAGTTGCCGGACGAATTTTCCACTGGCAGCAGCCTGATGCCGCAGAAGAAAAATCCCGACGCGTGGGAGCTGATTCGCGGCAAGACTGGGCGAATCTATGGAAGCCTATTCGCAATGCTTACTACGATGAAGGGATTGCCATCCAGCTATCAGCGCGACTTGCAGGAGGACAAAGAAACCCTCTTCCAGGCGCACGACCAGGTTCTTGCGATGCTGCAAATTGCCGGGGCTACACTGGCGGCCACGCAGTTCCGCGAAGATCGTTTGCGGCAGGCGGCGCAGGATCCGGCGCTTGTTGCCACCGAACTCGCGGACTATCTGGTTACTTTTGGGGTTCCTTTCCGCGAAGCGCACGAAATCGCAGGAAAAGTCTTTCAAGCGGCGGAAAAGGAAGGGAAATCGATCCGCGAAATGCCGATCGAGCGCCTGAAAGAATTTTCCTCAGTCTTTGACCGAAATTTGGCCACTGCGCTGACTCTGGAATCCGCGTTGGCGCGCCGCTCGTCGCACGGCGGAACGGCTCCTGGGGCGGTTCGAGCTGCTCTTCAAGAATTCAAGACTCGTCTGGCGAAGTTGGAGGCGGGTCTATGAGAGCGCGGCGCGCTAAGATTTCCGATGCGCCCGCTATCTTTGGGCTTATCGCACACTACTCCGAGGAAGGGTTGTTGCTGGCTCGCACTCAGGAAGAAATCCGGCGGAACATCGGTCACTTTCTGGTTCAGACAGACTCTCGGCGTGTGGTCGGCTGCCTCTCGCTCGAAAAATATAGTGCGGACCTCGCGGAGATTCGCTCCGTGGCCGTGGATACGCAGATTCGAGGATGCGGAATCGGCACCAAGCTGATTGCGTTTGCATTAGAGGAAGCGCGCAAAAGCGAGATCGCTCGCGTTTTTGCCGTAACGCATGCGCCGCAATTCTTCGAGCGACAGGGATTCGTCGCTTCCTCAAGAAAGCTGCTCACTGAGAAAATCGAGCGCGACTGCTGCGCCTGTGTAAAACGCCAGTCCTGCAAACTAGTCGCGGTGATTGCGACCGTGCTACCAGAGCGCATCATGCTACCAATCTTCGGTGAGTCCGCGACGCCCATGTCCGCATGAAGCCACGTCCTTCGCGTGCTGACATTCCGCGTGGCTTCACATTCGCAGCCACAGCGTGTGGTCTCAAAAAGGCTCGTCTCGATCTGGCCTTGCTTACGAGCGATACCGTCGCGACCGCCGCCGCCGTTTTCACCACAAATCGCGTGCAGGCCGCGCCGGTTCGTCTCTCGCGCGAACACTTGCAGAAATCAGGGCACAAAATCCGCGGCGTAATCGTCAACTCCGGAAATGCAAATTGCTGCACCGGGCCGCAAGGAATCGCGGCTTCACGCAAAACGGCAGTGGAACTCGCGCGCTCGCTCCGCTGCAGGCCGGACGAGATACTGGTGTGCTCTACGGGCGTAATTGGCCTTCCGTTGCGCGTAGAGAAAATTCTGCACGCGATTCCGAAGCTCGCGCAAAGCCGAAGCTCGGACGCAGCCGCTTTCGAACAATTCACGCACGCTATCATGACCACGGACACGCGGCCGAAATGGGCCGCGGCAAAATGCCGCGTCGGGAGAAAGAAGGTTCGCATTCTCGGATGCGCGAAAGGCTCCGGGATGATCGAACCGAATATGGCTACCATGTTGGGATTTCTCGCCACGGACGCGGCTATTTCTCCGGCCCTACTTTCGAAAGGACTAAGAACCGCCGTGTCACGCACATTTAATGCGATCACCGTGGACGGAGATACCTCCACGAACGATACCGTCACGTTGCTCGCGAACAGTGAAAGCGGTGCGAGGAAGATTTCGAGCGAGAATGGTGACTACCGCAACTTTTGCGCGGCGCTGGAAGTTGTGTGCAAATCTCTCGCACTCGCTATCGTATCGGACGGCGAAGGCGCTGAACGCGTGATCGAAATCGAAGTGCGAGGGGCGACCTCGGACCGAGCTGCGGATAAAATCTCTCGCACAATCGCTAATTCGCCTCTGGTGAAGACCGCCTTCGCGGGCGCCGACCCCAACTGGGGCCGCATCCTCGCCGCCGCAGGCCGCTCAGGCGTTTCGTTCGAGCCGAACACCGTCGATATTCATATCGCGGGCATGTGCGTGTGCCGGCGCGGCCGCGAACACTTCTTTGATGAGCGCGTTGCGCATCGCAAAATGCTGGCAAAATATGTGCCGGTAATCGTGGATCTGCATGCCGGCAGAGGCGCGGCCCGTGTATGGACCTGCGATTTCACTGCGGAATATGTCCGCATCAACGCAAGTTACCGCACGTAGAACCGGATGCGTGGCCCGAGCAAAAACATGCGGATACCTACGAGTCCCAGGTCCAATCCGCGAACTGTTCGCGCAATTTCGCCTTAAGGAATTTACCGACCGACGTGCGCGGAATTTCCGCAGCGAACACAAATGCATCCGGCAACTGCCATTTCGCAAACTTCGCGGCCAGAAATCCACGCAACTCTTCCGGCTGCAAAGACACGCCCTCTTTTGCGACCACCACCGCCAGAGGCCGTTCCTGCCATTTCGGGTGCGGCACGCCGATGACGGCAGCTTCACGCACGCCTGGGTGGCACATCAGAGCATTTTCAAGATCGACGGAGCTAATCCATTCGCCGCCGGATTTGATGAGGTCCTTGCTGCGGTCAAGAATCTTGACGTAACCCTCTTCATCGATCGTCGCGACATCGCCAGTGCGGAACCATCCGTCGGTTGTCCAGCGGTCAGCGGTTTCCGGCGCTTCAAAATAACTCGCCGCGACCCACGGGCCGCGAACTTCCAGCTCTCCGGACGCGGCGCCGTCCCAGACCGCTTCGCCTTGCGCTCCCATAACCCGCAGTTCGATGAACGGTGCAGGGATACCCTGTTTCGAACGGATTTTATATTTCTCGTCGTCCGTGCTGTCGGCGAGCGTGGACTTGATCAGCCCTGTGGTAGCGAGAGGGGCAGTTTCGGTCATGCCCCAAAGATGCGTGATGTGAAAACCGAAGCGGTCGAGGCCACGCAGAAGCGATTCGGGCACCGCGGAACCCCCGCATATGATTCGCACGAGTTGCGAGATTTTCCACCGGCCAGGATTTTTCTCGAGCGCGTCGAGCACGCCAAACCAAACCGTCGGCACGGCGCAGGCAAGCGTGACTTTTTCGCCTTCAATCAGACCCAGCAAACTTTCCGCGTCCACGTGAGGGCCGGGCAAAACCAACTTCGCGCCAGCCATGGCAGCCGTGAAGGGCAAGCCCCATCCATTGGCGTGAAACATGGACGATGCCGGCAGCAAAACGTCGTTGTGGCTGATGCCAAAGCAGTCCGTAAGACCTTGAGTCAAGCTGTGTAGCACCAGCGCTCGATGAGAATAGACCACGCCTTTGGGCTTTCCCGTGGTGCCGGAGGTAAAACACATGGCCGCCGCTTCGTTTTCTTCCAGAAGCGGATACACGAATTCATCGTCCGCAGCAGAAAGAAAATCCTCGTAGCTTTCGTGCGCGCGCGGGATCTTTCCGCCGCTGAAGGGCACCACGAAGACGCGTTCGAAATTCGCCTTGCCGCGAAAGGACTCATAGACCGGGAGCAAAACGTCGTCAACGATCAAATAGCGGTCGCGCGCGTGATTGACGATGTAAGCAAGCTCGTCGAGATGAAGGCGCACATTCAAAGTGTGCAAAACGCCGCTAGAAACGGGCACTCCGAGGTAAGCCTCGAGATGTACAGAATGGTTCCACATTAATGTTGCCACACGATCGCCACGCGCTATTCCGGCAAGCTCAAGCGCGCGCGCCAGGCGCCGCGAACGCCGGTAAATCTCTCCGTATGTGGTACGTTTCAGCGAACGGTCCGGCTGGCGCGATACAACTTCCACGGCGGAGAACAATTTTCCAGCGCGCTCAAGAATCGGCTGAACCGTCAGCGGGAAATCCATCATCGTGCCGCGCACGCATCCTCCGGCCGTACTTTTGTCCCAAACGGACTCTGGGCGCATCCTATCACTTTTCCGTATTTCGCCGGGCTCCCGCGCTGGGCCGGACTTTCCGGACGAGGTGGTTGACTGCCGAGGGTAGTTGCAGCAAGATGCTCTGAGTTGCTGGAGCGCTCGCTTCAGCCGGGTGTGGCCGGACCTGGCCGCCCGCGCCGAGATCCTGTCTCTTCAGCTTCGCATTACGCGCCTTGGCGATGGTCAGGGGCACAAGGAGAACGACCGTGAAGAAATTGTACGTGGGCAATCTGTCGTTCAAAGCTACGGAAGAGCAGGTGGCGGCGCTGTTTGCCGAAATTAGCGTGACTCCGGATTCACTTACACTGTTGCGCGACCGTTTTACAGGGCAACCCCGCGGATTCGGCTTCGCAGAAATCGGGAATGATGCGGAAGCTGAAAAGGCAATCGCGGCTCTCAACGGCAAGGATTTTCTCGGACGCGCGTTGGTTGTAAATGAAGCCCGTCCTCAACGCGAAGGTGGAGGCTCCGGCGGTGGCGGAGGTCCGCGCGGTGGACACGGTGGCGGCGGTCATGGC
>JBAVQA010000127.1:0-15450 GCA_049693595.1 Candidatus Acidiferrales bacterium
GATATACACCGGTCGCCAGGCCTCTCTCGGCGATCGGCCATATCCGCCCTTCTCCAAGAAGCTAAGCTCAAATTTTAGGACATCCAACAGGTCTCGCTCATCCTTTTGCATGGGATCCTCCTTTCTCTTCCTCCACTATCCATGTTCCGCAACTGGGCCGCTGTGACAGCCGTCACACACAAACGTGACGCCTATCACTTGCCACTTTGAGGATTCGTAAGAGACTCGCTAGTAGGCAAAAATGGCTTGCCTAAAAGTGGAAAATGACCAGCGGCTTCAGAATTGTTTCGTACGGGAAAAGGGATAGAATACAGGCCGGTCTACCTATGCGCGCCCCTTACGGTCTCGAAATAATTGAGAACTGCGTGACTTGCCCGCATCGCGAGGATCGGTTTTTTTGCAATCTTTCGCCCACGGCCGTGCAGCGTCTTTCGCTGATCACATCGCCAGCTTCCTATCCAAAAGGGGCCACGCTCTTTGTGGAAGGACAGGCTCCCAGAGGCGTCTTTATCCTGTGCGCCGGGCGCGTGAAGCTCTCCACGTCTGCGATCGATGGAAAAACTTTAATAGTGAGAATTGGGGACCCCGGCGAAGTATTGGGATTGCCGGCCACTGTTACGGGAACGCCTTATGAGCTCACGGCGGATGTAATCGAGCCTGCGCAGGCGAATTTTATCTCGCGGACGGATTTTCTAAACTTTCTCCGCGAACACGGCGAAGTTTCGTTGCGTGTGGCCCAGCAATTGGGCGAAACGTACCATGCTGCTATCGCTGAAATGCGGTCCATCGGGCTATCGCATTCGGCCGGAGAGAAACTGGCGCGGTTTCTTCTCGACTGGTGCGCCAACCACGGAGAGGGAAACGAAGAGATCCGAGCCAAGTTGACATTGACCCACGAGGAAATCGCCCAAATGATCGGAGCGTCTCGCGAGACGGTTACTAGACTGTTCGCTGACTTCAAAAGGAAAGAACTACTGCAAATCAAAGGCTCGACGCTCATCGTCCGCAATAAGGCTGGGCTCGAGAACTTGGCCGAAAATTGAGCGTTCTCTGTCACGAAATCCAAGCACCTGATAAACGCACTTATCCGAAAATGACCCTATCCCCGTTTCCTTCCTCGCATTTTTGTCTTAAAGTGGAGCACCATGGCTGACTACTACCTGCTGAAAACTGAGCCCTCCGAGTACTCCTTTGCCGATTTGCAGCGTGACAAAGCCACAGTTTGGGACGGCGTATCGAATCCGGTAGCTTTAAGAAACCTGCGCGAAATGAAGCCCGGCGCGCAGCTCATCATCTACGAGACTGCAAACCAAAAGAGCGCCGTGGGAACGGCCAAGGTGGTCTCTGTGGATATCTCGGACCCGAAAAAACCGCAAATAAAAATTCAAGCCGGAAAACCGCTTTCCAAGCCGGTCTCGCTCGCGGAAATCAAGGCCAACAAGCTCTTCGCCGATTCGCCTCTGGTTCGCCAAGGGCGCCTCTCCGTTGTGCCGCTAACTGCTGCTCAGTACAGTGCGTTAACATCCGGTTGAGCCCACTTGCGCATTGACTTGAAACGTATCGCATCCTAGGATGGCGCGCATAGGGGGTGTATTTGCAGCCTGAAGAAACGCCTGGGGCACGCCGAGTACTGCCTACTGTAGCCATCCTAGCCGTAGTTTTTTTTCTATCAGTGGCTGGATTGCGCCCTCCTGCGCCCCTCCCCACCAGTGCCGGCGCGACTGAATTTTCCGCCGATCGCGCTCGCGAAGTTCTTCGCCGCCTGGTGGGCGACGGCATCCCGCACCCTACGGGAAGCGTCGCAAACGCCGTCGTTCGCGGTCGCATCGTTGACGAGTTGACCAAGCTCGGTTATCAGCCCGAAGTGCAAAGCGGTTTTTCGTGTGACGACTTCGGAACCTGCGCGACGGTCAAAAATATCCTCGCGAGGCTGGACGGCGTCGAGCCTGGCGCTTCCGTGTTGTTGGCTGCGCACTATGACTCCGTTCCGGCTGGCCCCGGAGCTTCCGACGATGGCGCGGGAGTCGCTGCCGTAATCGAGATCGCGCGCGCTCTGAAATCAGCTCCAGCGCCGCGTCACTCCATCATTATTCTGATTGACGACGGCGAAGAGGCTGGTTTGCTCGGCGCACATGCATTCGTAACGCAGAGCCCCTGGGCAAAAGACGTTCGCGCGGCCGTCAACTTGGAAGCCCGCGGCACTTCCGGTCCGAGCATGATGTTCGAAACCGGCAGCGCCAATTATTGGGTGGTAAAACTTTATTCAGAGCATGCCTCGCGTCCCGCCACCAGTTCGATTTTCTACCAGGTCTACAAGCAGCTTCCGAACGATACAGACTTCACCGTGTTCAAGGCCTCCGGATATCAGGGCGTCAACTTCGCTTACGTCGGCGATGTGAACCACTATCACACCCCGTTGGATAACTTCGAGAACGCAGATCCTCGAAGCTTGCAACATCACGGAGAAAACGCGCTGCCGATGATCCTGGCGCTCGCAAATAGCGACCTTGCCAGCCCGCCCGTGAAAGAAGCTGTCTTCTTTGATCTCTTCGAACGCCTCGTTGTTTTCTGGCCTGCGGGTTGGAGCTTTCCCATCTCGATCGTCGCGCTGATTCTTCTGCTATTTCAAGTTGGATGGCTGATTGCGAAAAATCGCCTCCTGCCTTCCGCGCTCCTGTGGGGAGTTGTAAACTGGCTGGCCATTTTTGTTACCACCGGGGTTCTTGCATTAATCTTCCAGAAAGTACTGCATGTTGCAGGAGTTACGCCCACAAACTGGCTGGCCCACCCGCTTCCGTTGCAGACTGCGTTCTGGTGTCTGGCAATTTCCGTGGTGACCGTCGTGTCGCTCGCCTTCGAGAATCGTTCCGGATTTTGGGGCCTGTGGGCGGGTGTATGGATTTGGTGGGCTCTGTTTTCAGTCCTGGTTTGTTGGTTGACCGGCGGGATTGGCTACGTTCTGCTGGTCCCGACGTGTATCGCAGCAGTGGTGGGATTGCCATTCACATTGCGGAGTAGCGAACCCCAAAATGGCGTGTGGCTGGCAGCGGCTTTGCCTTTATTTGCAGCGGGGATTCTGGGTTTCGACCACGTGATCCTGCTCTACGATGGACTAGGCATCCGCATACTTGCAGGCATCGCACTTCTAATCGCGCTACTCCTTTCGCCGCTCGCGCCGCTTTTGGCCAGTTTGCGCGAACCGAAAGGCTTCATGCGATTTGCTCTTCCCGGAGCGGCTATTGCCGCCACTGTGCTCGCGGTTTTCGCGGCGGTTGTCGCGCCGGCATACTCAGCAAAGGCGCCGGAGCACGTCAATCTGCAATACCGGCAGGACGGCGATTCCGGCAAATCGCAGTGGGTGGTCTACACAGATTCCGGCCGCCTGCCCGAGCCCATCCGGGTAGCCACAAATTTTCACCGTATAGACAAAGGCTCATTGCCGTGGGATACGCTACCCGCATTTCTTGCCGATGCGCCGCATCTCGAAATTGCCGCTCCCACATTTACTATCCTTGAGTCTTCGGAGTCGGGAGGAAAGCGGCGGTATCGCGCCCTCTTGCGATCTGAACGCGGCGCGCCCGAAGCTGCAGTTTTTTTTCCGCCGGATTCAGGAATCGATCAGATTCGCATACAAGACGAGCCCATTCCGCACAAATCCGCCCGCATCCTTCGTTATTTCAATGGCTGGGATCTGTACCGTTGCATGACCATGCCTGCAAAAGGCATCGAGATACAGTTTCAGTTGCCCTTAGGAAAACAGGTTGAAGTTTATGTGCTGGATCTAAGCTATCTTCTGCCCCTTGAGGGAATGTTCGTGGTGAAATCTCGCCCCTTGACGGCGACGTCCTATCAGCAAGGCGATGTGACCATCCTCACCCGCCGAGTCCAGCTCAATCCTTAATCGTCCCGCTAATTGCTCTTGGCGGCTTCGTACTGTTCTCCGCGGGAGACGATGATTCTCCCCTCACCGTCCTGCTCCGCGATCAGCGCCGGTTTTTGAATCTCAGATTTTTTCCAGGCCTGCAAGCTTCGCGCCGCCTCCGCCACCGTCACTGGCCTCGCGTCCAACTCTTCCTGACCGATAACCACCGCTTCCTTGTAACTTTCAAATGTTGACGGAACGAACTCGCCGGGATTTGTAGCGCTCACATTTTGCGGCAGAGGCGCCTGTGTTTCATGGCTGGAATGAGAAAAACTCAAAGTTCCCCCGGAAGCTCCCCCCGAGGAGACTCTCGTCTGCGCCTGCGCCGAACCCGCGAGGAATGCTATTGCAGCCAGCAGAATTGACTTTTTCATCGTTTTCTCTTTGGACCCGCGCCGATTATTCAGCAGGAGCCTCGGAATCTGGCTATAGACTAACTGAACACATTTTTCAAAAAATGGTACAGACGACCTATTGGTACTGTTCGAAGTCCCATTTTTCCTTAGTAGCTCCAGTACCCGCTAGGTGATCGACGGGGAAAGCGCGAGCGCGGGCTAGGAACTTCACCTTGCCGCCGAGCTTTGCTGCAAACCAATGCCTCAGCTAGAATTACACCTTTGCACGGCTCTGGAAAATGACTGCCATACATCTCCACAACACGCTCACGAACCGCTTGGAGCCTCTCGACCCAGTCCGCAAGGGCGAAGTGCATATGTACACCTGCGGACCCACGGTGTATGACTTCGCCCACATCGGGAATTTTCGCACTTTCGTCTTCCAGGACGTCCTGCGGCGGTTCCTTCAATCTCGCAAATACCGCGTGCTCCAAGTGATGAACTTAACGGACGTGGACGATCGAATCATCCAGAAAGCTGCGGCCGCCAAAATCAGCATTCGCGAGTACACCGAGAAATACGTCCAGGCCTTTCTGGAAGACATGGATGCTCTGCACCTGGAAGCTCCAGAAGAGCTCGTTCGCGCCACCGATCACATCGAAGATATGGTCGCGCTGATTGAACGGCTTCAGAAAAAAGGCCTCACCTATACCAGCGAAGGTTCGATCTATTACAGCATCGCAAAATTCCCGCACTACGGACGCCTCTCGAAGATCGATCTGGCCGGCATGAAGACCGGCGTACGAGTTGATGTGGACCAGTATGAAAAGGAAAATGCTCGCGACTTCGCGCTCTGGAAAGCGCCCAAGTCCGGTGAGCATTTCTGGGAGACGCGTATCGGCCCCGGCCGTCCTGGGTGGCACATCGAGTGCTCCGCGATGGCCATGAAGTATTTGGGTGACACCCTGGACATCCATACCGGAGGCGTGGATCTTGCGTTCCCGCATCATGAAAACGAAATCGCGCAGAGTGAAGCGGCAACAGGCCATCCGTTCGTCCGGCTCTGGCTTCACGCGGAACACTTAATTATCGACGGCGAGAAAATGTCTAAATCGCTCGGCAATTTCTATACGCTGCGCGATCTTTTCACCAAAGGCCACAAGCCTTCCACCATCCGTTTTCTGCTGCTTTCCGTTCCGTATCGCCGCCAGCTTAACTTTACCTCCGATAGTCTGAAGCAAGCGGAAAGCTCGGTGGCGCGGCTTCGAAATTTTGTCTCGCGATTGAAGGCCGAACAATTTCCCGCCGGATCGAGCGCGGATATCCGCAAGCGCGCTGAGAAGGCCGAGACAGATTTCGACGCCGGCCTGGCGGGCGATCTGAACACGGCACTTGCCTTAGCCGCGGTTTTCGATCTGGTGCGCGATATAAACACTGCAATGGACCGCGGAGAATTCCTGCAGCAGGACGCGCCGCGCGTCATCGCCGCCATGGAGAAAGCAGACGCCATCCTGGCCGTGCTCGCGGAGGATGACGACGAAAAGCTGGCGAAGCTCGGCTTTGGCCCGGACAAGCCCCGCATTTCTTCAGAACAGGTCGAAGCGCTGGTCGAGGAACGAAATGCAGCGAAGAAGCGCCGGGACTTCAAGCGCAGCGATGATATACGCCAACAGCTCGCCGATTCTGGTATCATAGTGGAGGACACGAAAGACGGAAGTGTCCGTTGGAAGTACAAATGAAGATTTCCGCGAAATACATCCTGCCGCTGCATAGCCAGCCCTCTCACGAGCGCCCGAATCTTTTCGGCGTCGATTAAGTCCTCTTCCTCCATCTGTTTGTTACTAGTTCGCGCCCAGACACTTGTGCGCGCACCGACGTAAAGATTTCATAAGTTTACTTCCTGGAGGAAGACATGCAAACGACGGAAACAATTGTTGAAACCAAGCTGCCGCACCTGATTACTCCGCTGCCCGGCCCGAAAGCCAAGCGGATTGTGGAGCGCGATCGGCACGTCCTTTCGCCGTCTTACACGCGTGATTATCCGCTCGTCGCCAAACGTGGGCGCGGCGCTGTGATCGAAGATGTTGACGGCAACTCGTTCCTCGATTTCGCGGCAGGCATCGCTGTTGTTTCCACCGGCCACTGCCACCCTGACGTCGTCGCCGCCATTCAAAAGCAGGCCGCCGAACTAATTCACATGTCCGGCACCGATTTTTATTATCCCAATATGGTGGAGCTCGCCGAGAAGCTCGCTTCCATCGCGCCCGGCAAGGAACCCAAGCGCGTTTATTTCGGTAATTCGGGCACCGAAGCAGTCGAAGCCGCAATCAAGCTCGCCAAATACCATACCAAGCGCGACAAGCTCGTTGCGTTTCACGGCGCATTCCATGGACGCACCATGGGCGCGCTTTCACTCACTGCCAGCAGGGCCGTTCAGCGCAAAGGATTCGGCACTCTCCTCTCCGGCGTATTTCACATGCCTTATCCGGACACCTATCGCGGCACCTACGGAATTCGTCCGGAGAATGCGTCCGCCGATTGCCTTTCGTATCTCGAAAATGAACTCTTCCGCCGCCGCGTGGACCCCGATGAAGTAGCAGGAATCTTCATCGAGCCAATCCAGGGCGAAGGCGGTTATTTGCCCGCGCCCGCGGAATTCCTGCAAGGCCTGGAAAAAATCTGCCACAAGTATGGAATCATGCTCGTCGCCGATGAAGTGCAATCGGGCATGGGCCGCACCGGCAAGTGGTGGGCCGTGGATTATGCCGGCGTCGAGCCGGACATTATCTGCACTGCGAAAGGAATTGCGTCGGGCATGCCGCTTAGCGCAATTATCACGAAGTCCTCGGTGATGGACTGGACGCCCGGCGCGCACGCTTCCACTTTCGGCGGCAATCCCGTCTGCATCGCCGCTTCGCTCGCAACGCTGGCTTTAATCGAGAAGAGTTACATGGCCAACGCCGCTCGCATGGGCGAATTTATCAAGCGGCAAACGGCTGACTGGACCGAGCGCCACAAAATCGTCGGTGAAGTTCGCGGCCGCGGCTTGATGATCGGCATTGAGTTTGTGCGCGATCAAAAAACCAAGGAGCGAGCGCCCGACCTGCGCAACCGCATCGTCCAGATGGCGTTTCATAAAGGACTCCTCGTTCTCGGTTCAGGCGATACTACGCTGCGGCTTTGCCCGCCGCTCATGATCGACGAGGAACAAGCCGAGTTTGCCGTTCGCACCCTCGACGGAATCATCAGCGAAATCGAGCGAACCTTATAATCATTGCTCGCAAAACGCTCCGGTTTGAAAACGCCCAGCCTCGTACTCGATGCGAGCCTGCGGGGCTTTCCGCCCCCACTGGCCCGGAACTTTTTACGACGAACTCCTTCCAAATTCTGGCAGAATCATGTCCGCTTGCCGCTGCTCCGGGAAAGTGCAGGCAGCCGCGGCTCGACCCAAGCTGTTATTTTATAAACGGGACGTTTCACATTGATTTCTCAGCTCATGTATTCGATTCTGAATATCGCCGCCAGTAAAGGTCTGGCAGAGGCGCATCTGGAAGCTTCCGCGACACAACGCGCTCGAAAAACAGGAGTTCGCGGTGAAACCTACGCCTACTGGTACCTCCGCCATCACGGTTACGTCGTCATCGCGCGCAATTTCACTGTGCCGGGAATGAAGGGCGAACTCGACATCGTCGGCTACGACGGCCCGATGCTCGCATTTGTGGAAGTCAAAACGCGCACCGCGACCGAGCTAGGCCAGTCGAGGCCGGAAGACGCAATCAATCACGAGAAGCGCCGCAATCTGACGCGCATGGCTCGGCAATTTCTTCGCGCTCGCCACCTGGATAATTCCGAGTGGAGGTTTGACGTGCTCGCCATCGAGACACGCCTCGGTCAAAAACCGACCGTACGCCTCCACAAAGCAGCCTTCGGCGAAGACAACGCTTGATGCGATACTAAGCCTTAGGAGAAAAAGTTGCCGGAGCTTCGCAAAGATCCGATTACGGGGCGTTGGGTCATCATTTCAACCGACCGCGCGAAACGCCCCATGGATTTTGTCCGCGAAAGCGTTCAGATCAAGGGCAATCCAAACTGTCCCTTCTGCCCCGGCAACGAAGGAAAAACTCCGTCTGAAATTCTTGCCTACGGCCGCAGCGGCAGCGGGAAAGACACGCCCGGCTGGTCGCTGCGTGTGGTGCCCAACAAATTCCCGGCGCTCGGTATCGAAGGCGGCCTGGACCGCGAAGGCGAAGGCCTGTTCGACCGCATGAACGGAGTCGGCGCGCACGAAGTAATCATCGAAACGCCGGATCACAATTCCACGCTCGCGACCATCAGTGACAAAGCAGTCGAGGAAATGTTTTGGGCCTACCGCGACCGCATGTTGGATTTGAAGAACGACCGCCGCTTTCGATACATTCTCCTCTTTAAAAACCACGGAGAAGCCGCCGGCGCCACCGTCGAACACACACATTCTCAATTAATCGCGCTGCCCATTGTGCCCAAGCGCGTTCGCGAGGAAGTGGACAACGCCAAGCGCTATTACGACGAAAAAGAGCGCTGCATTTTTTGCGACATGATACGCCAGGAGGTCGAGACCGGCACGCGCATGATCCTGGAAAACGATTACTTCATCGCCCTCGCTCCTTACGCTCCGCGTTTTCCGTTCGAGACCTGGATTCTTCCCCGCCAGCACAGCTCAGCATTTGAGAATATGCCCGCTCCTTATTACCGAAGCCTTGCCAGAATTATGCGAGATTTTCTCGCGCGCCTCGATTCCGTGCTGGCTTTTCCTTCCTACAACTACGTAATCCACACCTCTCCCATGGGCGAAGAAATCAACGACCACTATCATTGGCACATCGAAATGATGCCCAAGTTGACGAAAGTTGCCGGCTTTGAATGGGGCACCGGTTTCTACATCAATCCCACTCCGCCCGAAGAAGCCGCCCGTTTTCTTCGCGACGCAAAGCTGTAGCCGCTTAGAGCCGTATTCCTGCGCTTAATAAATCGACGTCACGGGAAGTCTGAAGGCTTAGTGCAGAATCGCGTGCGACGAGCTTATCGGACTACCAGGGATCCTGACGATGCATGCTCCTTGCTCTCGAAAGCTTCCCGTATTTTGCGCAACAGGGTCTCTCGCGTAAATGGCTTCTGCAGAAATTCTGACTCTGGTTCGTAATCGTTATCCTGGCTGTCGTGTTCCAGGTAGCCGGACATGTAAACGATCTTGAGCTCCGGATCGGCGCGCTTCAGCTTCCGCGCCAGTTCCGTGCCCCTCATTCGCGGCATCACCACGTCGGTTACCAGCACGTGGATCGAACCTCCGTGTTGTTCGGCTGTCTCCAGCGCGTCCATTCCATCTTTTGCAACCAGCACCGTATAGCCGCTCGCCTTCAGAAATTCAGAGGCTAGCTCTCGCACTGCCTCTTCGTCTTCGGCCAACAGCACCGTGCCGAAACCGCTAGCGGAAGAAGCCGAGCCGCTGTCCTGCACGGCCGTCGCCACGCTTTCTCCGCTTTGCGGCAGGAAAATCTGGAACTTTGTGCCTTTCCCAATCTCGCTTTCCACCCAAACGTAGCCGCCGCTCTGTTTCACCACGCCATACACCGTCGAAAGACCCAGCCCCGTGCCTTTGCCCAGCTCTTTCGTGGTAAAGAACGGCTCGAAAACTCGCGCTTTGGTTTGCGCGTCCATTCCTTTTCCCGTGTCTTCTACTTCCAGCAATACATACTGTCCGGGCACCATGGGAGGATGGGCCTTTGAATACTCCTCATCGAGGACCACATTCCGAGTCCGAATCGTAAGGTTGCCTCCTCTTTTTTCCATGGCATCTCGGGCATTCACGGCTAGATTCATCAGGATTTGCTCGATCTGCGACGGATCGGCCTTTACCAATCCCAGCGAGCGTCCGGCATAAAACTTGAAGTCAATATCCTCGCCGATCAGCACCGGCAACATTTTGCTGGTCTCCGTAATCAGCGAGTTCAAATCGAGAATCTTCGGCTGCAATACCTGCATGCGGCTGAACGCAAGCAGTTGGCGTGTCAGCGACGTGGCGCGATCCGTCGCCTTCTTCACCTGCGTGATGCTGTGAAACATGGGAGTGGAAGTGGTGATCTTTTCTTCCAGCAGATCGCTGTGGCCCTTGATCACCGTAAGCAGATTGTTGAAATCATGTGCCACGCCCCCCGCAAGTCTGCCAACCGCTTCCATTTTTTGCGCCTGCCGGAGCTGATCTCCCAACCGTTTGCTTTGCTCTTCATTTCGTTGCAGCGTGCTTCGCATACGATCGAAAGCGGCGGTCACTTCCGCCACTTCATCTCCGCTCCCAATATCCACTGGATAACTGAAGTCGCCGTGTTCGAGCGCGCGAACCGCGTTTACCAACGTCGCCAGCGGTTTCGTGAACGTGTAGGAAATCAGAAAAACCAAACCTCCTCCCGCGCAAACTGAAAATAAGCCCAGCCCGATCAGCGCCTGATTCAGACGCATTATGAATGCCGTCGCATCGTCGTAGGACCTCAGTACCGTCAGAGTGACGGCAGGAGACAATCCGGGCGTTAAATCCACCGTGCTGGCGAGAAAGGGTTCCTTATCAATTTGAATCTTGTTCGCGCCTGGAGATCTTCGAAGCTCGTCCGCCACCGTCCGTTCATCAATCGCGGGAAGGGAACTCACAACCAGCTCGCCGCCATAGCGCAACGCTACTCGGCAGAAAGCGATCCGGCCCACCTCGCTTGCCACGCTCGAATCAATTTCGCGGCCCACGATCACCGTACCCAAACGCATGTTCGCCGTGGCCGGCCCAAACTGGACTGGGCGGGCAGCAACTTGATACAGGCGTCGGTTGCCGTACCACCAGCCGCCTGTTCCACTCATCCCCTGCGAACGAGACAGCATTTCCTCCGCATCGGCCAGCGTAAATCCGGGAACTGAAGTGTGCAGCGTGACAATCTTTCCCTTCCAGTCCGCCAACGCCACAAGTTCGTAACCACCCGAAAGCCACAGGCTTTCGGCAGCCTCTTTCAGCTCAGGCGATTCGTCTTCCGGCGACAGTAGAGCTTTTACGGTGGGGAGTGTGGCCAGCAGATCCGCTTGGCGATTTTCTTCCAGTTGGCGTTCGGCCCGCAGATTCTGAAACGTTAAGATCGAGTTGCGCGTGTCCTGCTCCATCCCCCGCTCAACCTGTTTTTCCGCCGTATGGCGGACGACCAACAAAGTTGCGAACGTAAGGCCGGCGATGATCAAAACGATCGACAGGAGAAACTTGGTCCTCAGACGCAAAACCACGGGCGTCTTGCGCGAGTCTCGCAGCCACTGCAGACACTTCGAGATTTTAGGCAGCCCCATGACAGTTTTCCGGTCAAAGGAAAAATAACAGGGCGAATCGCCGGTGAAAATGGGCCTCTGGTACTAGGGGCCTGCCTGTAAGTGTCTGATTCTAAAAGACGATAGTCAACACTTCGAGTCAGAAATAGCCAATTAAGGAAGATGGTTCATCCTACAACATGGTTTAATCGGGGATTTAATCGCCTACGTCTTTACGCCGCAATCCTAAAAAATCGGTTGTAGCACTCCTGGCAGCGATAGGGCCGGAATCGAACTATCTGCAGTATTCGGTCCACGACTCCACGCCGGTGCGACCTGCGCACAGTCGCGCTACCACAATGCGGGCATGTATGTTGGATGCTGTCAACCCCACTAGTCGACATGGGATTTGCCTCCGTTTCCCAGCCTCCCCAAACCGTTCCGTGGTCGAAGAGACAGATCAGCCACACCAGCCCGGCGCCAAACCGGCTGTAGAGCCGGCCGAAAAACCTCGCGACACCGTCCCTGCGCACACTTCCCACGGAAATCCCTATAAATCCCAAAAAACCTGGCCAACATCGAGTTACTTTATCCGTAGATTGAGAGACTAGTATAGCTAGCCCGATACTATACTCCATCCCCAGAATCCTAGTCCATACTAGAAATCCTGTAGCTCCATCCCAAGAGCTGCCCACCTTTTGCCAACAACCATCTGCGACCGTTCGGTCTACCTGCCCGGAGATTGCCTATACACAGCCGGTTCAACCCGAAGTCTAAATTATTGTTGTGGCGAAGCCGAGGAGAAAATCGGGAGGTTAGAATCAAACAGGCCTACGCGACGCCATCCCGCGCGAAGAAACCATAACCATGCCGCAATAGCGTCCGCCCTTGTCAATTCTGCTGGCGGCTAATTGATCGGAATGAAGTGAAGCAGCGTGTCAGAGGTGAGTTGCTCACTGCACCGTAACAGTGACGCTGGCGGTAGTGCGTCCGAATTCGTTCGTCGCGTTCAGCGTATACGTCGTAGTCTGCGTCGGCGTGACGATCACACTCGTCCCGCGAATCGCTCCCACCTGCGGTGTCACATCGAAATACGAAGCTCCCGTCGCATTCCATTGCAGCGTCACTTGTGTGCCTGCGGAAACCGTCGAGGAACTTGCCGTGAACGCGTTGACAACAGGTGCGGGGCCTGTGGGCAAATTGGCCTGCGTGTAGATCGGATTCATCGTCACCACTTCGAAGTCCGCCGCCGTAACTTGATCCAGATTGTGCAGGTCGTCGTTGTCCCAGCGGTCGTCCGGTGCGCCGCTGATGAACATGTTTGACCCGTTGTCCGCCATGATCATGCCGTACTGTTGCAGCGCCGTCAGAATCACCTGGTTCGTCGCCGAAAATTGCGAAATATCGAAGCTCGCTTTCAGCCGCATGCGCATTCCCATCGGAGCCGCATTCGCGTTCGTGGAATTCGCAGCCCAGTGTGACGCGGGCGGCACGAACGCAGCGCGACTGTTTTGCAGCGTGAAACGCAGCGCGTGTTTTATTTCTCCGCTGGCCACTTCGTCGTAGCGCGCAAGCCCCGCGAAAATCGAAAGCCCCGCCGCATCCGCGGAAGTCCACGTCAGCGGCCTCTGCTCGTCCGCCGTCAAATCCCAAACTGCCGCCGAGGCAGCGTTCCAGCTCCCATCGCTCTGCGGAAACGAGCTGTAGAGTTCGTACAGCCAGCAGTTGCTATTGTCGACCACCAGCACGTGCCGGTCCCCGTTCCCCGGATTCGGATATCCCTCAATCGGCGCGCTCGCCGGCACCGGCATCGGCCCGGGATCGCTCTCGTCTCCGTACGCCGTGAAATTAATGGCCACCGGCGCTTGGTCCGAGTCCACCACGATGTAAGGAATTCCAATGCTCGACCCTTGATATTCGCCGGAGCCGAAATCCGGGTGCACCGGATCGCTGGCTCCGATGAAATTAATGATCGCCGCCGAATTCGGATCCACAGTCGCGTTCGCAATATTCTGATTCCACAAATTATCGGCCGGGAAGGGAAGAAACCCGTTGAGGCTGCCGCCTTGCCCCAGGCTGATTACGCTGCAAGCGCTCTCCGGGGGCGGCGGAGGATTGCCACCCGATTGTGAAGTCACCGTCACGTTGATCGCTGAAGAAGTGCTGCTCCCGGGATTCGGGTTGCTGACGCTCACGCCAAACATTCCCGCGCTCGATTCCGAGCCTGTCGCCGTGAGTTTCGTAGCTGAAACAAAAGTCGTGGGCACCGCCGCGCCGCCAAACTGCACTTGCGCTCCACTCACAAAATTGCTCCCAGTTACCGTAAGCGTGTAAGCGCCGGCCGTGAAAGTCGCAGGAGTCACGTTGCTGATCGCTGGCGTGGCGTTCCACAAAGTGACGTTGCTCGTTGCGCTCGCGCTGGAATCCGCGGCGGACGCAGCGCTGACCGTAATCGCGTTTGAATTCGGCAGGTTCGCCGGAGCAGTGTAAACCGCAGCTCCAACACCGGAGGCGCTGATCGTCCCCGTCGTAGCGTTGCCCCCGGCAACCCCATTCACCGACCAACTCACATTCTGATTTGTTGTGCCCGTCACGCTGGCCGCAAAACTCTGCGTCGCTCCAGCTCGCACATTCGCAGCGCCAGGCATCACGCTGACGCCAACCTGCGCCGGCGGCGGTGCAGTCGTCTTCGTCTTCCCAGCGCAGCCCGCATGGATGACGACCAGCGCCAAAACGAGCCACAGCGGTACGCGTCGCAAAAGTTTTCTCCAGGTGTTTCGATCTAGATGCGCCGACACAAATGCCAATGGGGGCCGAATCCTTCACCAATGATGCGCGTGCGCGCCACCGCCGAACAACTGGACGAAAGTACAGCTTAAGAGCAGTGCCAAAGGACTTACGAAGCGCCCTGTCACACGGAGGCGACGAGCGGGTTGCGGATAAACTCCTCGTAACGTCGAAGTTCCGCCAAAGTACTTTCCGAAATCAGAGGAAATTGCACCACGCGAATCGTCTTCGGCAGCTCGGACGCAGTCACCGAATCGCAAACCACTGCCGCAGTCTCCTTCAAACCTCGCTGCCAATTCGCCTTGCGAGCATCGCGAAATAATACGCTCTCTGGATGAAGTCCCGCGGCGGCTAGAATCGTGCGTCCCATTTTCAAAAACCCCGGCCATCTCGACGCGACGCCCAGAAGAACGCCCGAAGGAGCGGGCATCCAGCTCGCCAGCGAAGCAGGCACCGAGCTGACTTGCAGCACCAGCAACTCGATTCCTTCCGGCAGCTCTTTCCGCACAATCTTCTCTTTGCCCGCGAGGGTTACCGGAATCGCGCCTTCCACTTCCTGCGAAAGTTGGGACCCAGCCAGACCGCAGCTCTTAACTGGAAGCTTTACGGCACGCTGCATCTCCAGCGCCAATATCCGTCTCAATTCCTCGTCCGGCTCTATCAGCAGAAAGTGATCGGGAGGCTGCAATTCGAACCAGTGCCGCAAACGCGACCGCACCGTAGCCATAGGCACGCCAAGCTTGCGCGCTGAACGAAGTAGCTCACCCACAAGTTGATCGAGCGCGAACTCAGGCGAGAGCGCTTTCTCCGGCTTCGTATCCCGGACGTACACGCCGCTCCCGCGCCGAAACGCAACCCACTCCTCGCGGTCGAGTTGCCGGTATCCGGCGCTCACCGTGTTCGGATGCAGATGAAATCGCCGCGCCAGCTCTCGCGTGCTCGGCAGCCGCTGCCCCGGCCGCAAGTCGTCGCTGAGGATCCCCAGAATAATCTGCGTTACAAGCTGTTCCCGCAGCGTTACCGCGCTCTCATGTGCAAACCAAAGTTGCATCGCCCGAGCATTCTAACCCTCGCCGTGATTTCGAGACAGCCCTGCCC
>JBAVQA010000128.1:0-4668 GCA_049693595.1 Candidatus Acidiferrales bacterium
CGCTCGATTTCTTCTGTGTAATTCAAGTTGTTGGATCAGATCCGCTTCTCGCGAGAAAACGTAAGCGGGCGGTTCTTGCGCTTTCTCGCTGGCGGCTCTCTCTTGAACCTCGGAAGATTCACCTGTCTTAGCTGTGACAAGCGGATTTTCGTCGAGAAAATCAGAAGGCGCGAGCGACTCATTTTCGACAGAATGATCGCGCTTCAGCTCGGATATCGCATTTTCTGCTTGCTCGAGCGCGCGATCATCCGCACGTAGATCTTGCCCTTCGCAAGAATCACCAACGGGCGGAACTACGAGTAGATTTTCTTCAGGGAAATTGGAGGGTTGAGGCGTTTCTTCCTCGACCGAATGACCGTCACCCGGCAGCGCTGCAACCGTCTCAGGCTGCGTCCACTGGTCGTCGCCAGGCTGCGCGGTCACCGGCGCGTCCCCGCGTTCGTCCCGCTCCAAGTTTCGTCCCAAAAATCTCAGAACGTTTCGCGAATTCTGTTCCGCCATCTGCGGATCAGCCTCTGGCGTCAGGCCCTCGCGCTCATGATGCGAGTTGGGCAGAGTTTTTTCTGACGGAAACATGCCCGCAAATTTAGCTTCGTCAGCTTCGCTAAGAACTTCCAGCTTCATGGGAAGCTTGCTTGCGCTTCGAATTCCCAGAAACTTTATATCGCTTCCACGAACGGTTTCGCTCCTTCCTTGTACTGGGCGGCTAGAAGAATCTTTGGTCGCGATCCACTCGCGTATTTTCTCGCGGTCGCTATCCGCGACATCGACAAACTGGATCCCCGCGCCTTTCTTCGAATCGCTCGCCCATGCTACTTGCCCGCTTGTTTCTATCCATACATCGGACTTCGGCAATTGGAACCGTATGCTCGGGAAGTAATCAGACGTCAGCAATCCGGCCGCCGTGATAGCCAGCCCGCCCTCGCTGACGTTCAAAGCGATGCCGCCATTTCCATCGCCCAGCTCTACGTATGTCAGCAGAGCCGAGTTGCTCCGACCGTAGGCTCGACGATCCGGCCTCTCCGGCAGAGCGCCAAATAGGTCTTCGAAATGGCCCCTAATACTCGGCATTCCAACCCCTCTCGATTTGAACTGGGCCTGATGGGGAACATAGTAAGAATACTCTCGGTCGGGCTAGCCTTGCCCTCTAAAAATGTTTGCGTCCCGATTGACCTGCTCCCGGCTCATGGGCGGAGCAGAGGACTGGCCGAGAGACCCTCCCACAGGGACCTCGGGACCGATGCCTGCCGCATCGGAACACGCTCGCTCCCAGAATCAACCCCAGGGTAATGGATTAGTCGCGGCCGCGCGCGCCTTTTCATGCCCTGGAGAGTCGCTGCGTGGGTTACGTGCACATTGATCTTTAAGATACTTAAGTACCAGGACCCCCGCGTCTACCGCGCCCGCTTAAATCTTGTCGCGTCCACAGCATCCAAGTCCTGGATTTCTTGTGCAGCAGTGTGCTAGTGTTTTTTGTGATTAAAATTGAAAAAATTAGGACGCAAGGCAGAGACGTAAGCGACTCGTGCGCTGCGATCCGCGTGGCCGCGACACCACTTCTCCATCCATTTGAGCCGCCGCAGTCGAATTTATCTCCCGATCTTCTGGAAGGAACTACTCCACAGTTTGCACAAGGGAATCTCAGCGCTGGTAAACCGTTCGAGATTTCAGGAATTCCAACCCCGAATGTTGTGGTCCAAGCTCGTCCGGACTGCCCCGTAGTCACGTCATTCTCGGCCAAGATTCCGTCATTCCTACCCGGTTCTGCCTCACAAGTAGAAAACGACGTAACTTACAGAAAACAAAGGGAAGCGTACCAGTCTACCCGGGGCCAGAACTCACCATTAGCGACAATCAAATCGGCGCATATTTTCACCTCAAAAAGAGTCACAAATCGTGCCTCCTGCGGATCTCCGACGGGACAGAATCCGCCGATGGGATCACCTAAGCTGACCAACTTGGTGCACAAGAGCCGCCATGTTTGAAACCCTCACAGACAAGCTCCAGCGCGCGTTCAAGAGCCTGCGCGGCCAGGGCAAACTCACCGAAGAGCATCTCGATGCAGGCCTGGTGGAAATTCGCGAAGCATTACTCGAAGGCGACGTCAACGTCGGCGTTGCGGACGAGTTCATTAAGCACGTTCGCGAAAAGGCGCTCGGCTCCGAAGTTCTGCTGCAACTTTCGCCCGATCAGCAAGTAGTAAAAATAGTTCGCGACGAATTGGGCGAATTGCTCGGCCGCGAAGCAAAGCCGCAATACGGCTCGAAACCTCCCTCCGTCTGGCTGATTGTCGGCCTCCAAGGCTCCGGCAAAACCACATCCACCGGGAAAATGGGCAAGTGGCTTGCCGAACATGGGCATCGCCCTTTGGTTGTCTCCACTGACGTCTATCGCCCCGCGGCGCGCGAACAGCTCGCTCAGGTTGCCAAAGCGACCGGAACTCCACTCTGGCCCGGCACCGGAACCGATAAGCCACTCGAAATTGTTCGCGGCGCGTTGCGCGAAGCAAAGCTCTCCGCTTGCGACGTGGTCTTGGTTGACACCGCAGGCCGTTTGCATATCGACGATGACTTGATGAACGAGCTTTCCGAGCTGAAGCGCGAACTAAATCCGTCCGAACTGCTCTTCGTCGCTGACGCGATGATCGGTCAGGACGCAGTACGTTCCGCCGGTGAATTCCACAAGCGGTTGGGCATCACCGGCGTTGTGCTTACGAAAATGGACGGAGACGCGCGCGGCGGCGCGGCGCTTTCCATCCGTAGAGTGACTGGCGCGCCGGTAAAGTTTGTCGGCGTCGGCGAAAAATACGATGCGCTGGAGCCCTTCCTTCCCGACCGCGTCGTGTCCCGCATTCTGGGTATGGGCGACGTCCTCGGCCTGATCGAAAAAGTTGAAAAAAATGTTGACGAGAAAAAGGCGCGCGAACTTGAACGCAAATTGCGCGAAGACGACTTCACGCTCGAAGATTTCCGCGACCAGTTGCGCCAAATCCGCAAGATGGGCTCCATCGAATCAATCCTTGGCATGCTGCCAAAAGTCGGCCCTTTCGCCAATCTCCCAAAAAACACGGAGATCGACGAGAAGCGCCTCGGCTCCGTCGAGGCCATCATTAATTCCATGACCGCCAAAGAGCGCGCAAATTCCAATTTGATCGACGGCAAGCGCCGCAAACGCATCGCCCTCGGCAGCGGCACCTCCGTCCAGGAAGTGAATCAGGTGCTGAAGCAATACTCCGACATGCGCAAAATGATGAAGCAGTACGGCACCTATGCAAAAACCAAAATGCGCGGCATTGGCAAGTTCGCCGGCCTGAAATAGGAACGAATGTGCCGATAGTCATCAACAACACGCTCAACGAGATTCGCTCCCTGGCAATGAGCGGCGGCGACCGCGTCGCGCAGGCGAAACGCCTTGCCGAACTGATCCGAAAACTCGGCGACTATCGCTGGGTCGGCGTTTACGACGTTCATCCGGACCTCGTCTCCGTTATAGGCTGGAGTGGCCCCAGCGCTCCTGAATACCCCGAGTTTCCAGCGAGCAAAGGACTCACGGGCTCTGCAATTCAACAAAAGAAAGCTGTAATTGTAGGCGACGTCCGAAACGATCCGCGATACCTCACCGCGTTTGGAACCACTCTGTCCGAAATCATCGTTCCGGTTCTAGCTCCCGGAGGCGATCGCGTGATTGGAACGGTGGACGTTGAAAGCGATCATGCCAACGCATTCTCGGAGCGCGACCAACAAATGATCGAGCACTGCGCTCAAGCCGCCTTGCCCCTATGGCTGCTACGATGATTCCCGCGTGCTAGAAAAGAGGCACCGTATGATTTCAAGCGTGACACGCAGAATTGTCTGGTCGCTGGTCCTTGCTATACCACTCGCGTTTGTATCTTTCGCTGTTGCCGATAGCGTACGGACTCCAAACATCACCCGGTACCTTATTGCTCCAGGATTCGTGTTGAGTCTCCATTTGTCGTCGGGAGGAAGTAGTTTTTCAGAGTCACTTTCTAGAGCGGTGTGGCTCGCGCTTGCGACAGACACGACCTACTACGCGGTTCCTCTCTTTGTGGTTCTATCGTGGCTGGCCATTTCCGTACCAGGTGGATCTTTGAAACGAATCCCCACTCGCGCGAGATAGCGATTGGTGAAAGCAGCCGCCTTCGCTATAATGGTTCGGTTCGGCATAGGAGGATTTTCGCTGTGTTAATGATTCGGCTGGCTCGGATTGGCAAGAAGAAGCGCCCGTTTTATCGCGTGATCGTGACGGAAAAGACCCGCCCGCGAAATGGCCGGTTTGTCGAGATTGTGGGCACCTACGACCCGCTCAAGAAGCCCGCTGCCGTTACGCTGGACCACGACCGCGTTAGTTACTGGCTCAGCAAGGGCGCACAGCCCAGCGACACGGTCCGCAGTTTTCTAAGAAACCGGAAACCTGCCTAAGGCGTCTCAACCCACAGTAGATCTACCGCTCGTACATGCTCCAGCGAATCTCTCCGCTGAGCTCACATGCTGTGGAGGTCGCGATGAAGGCTCTTGTTGAGGAGATTGCCAAAGCTCTTGTCGATCATCCGGAAAATGTTGCCGTGAACGCCGTAGAGGGTGAACAAGTCACCGTGCTGGAGTTGCGCGTCCATCCCGACGATCTGGGGAAGGTGATCGGTCGGCAGGG
>JBAVQA010000129.1:0-4643 GCA_049693595.1 Candidatus Acidiferrales bacterium
CGCCCGCGCTGTTGCTTGCGGTACTTAACTTTTTTCGGCATCAACATGGTATTGGACCCGTTTCCTTAAACTTCTAAACTTCCGAGGTTGTTCCGGTCTTCCCGCCGCGTTGCGGGATTTTCTCGCCCTGATAAACCCAGCACTTAACGCCGATCACGCCGTAGGTTGTGTGCGCCTCAGCCGTGCCGTAATCAATGTCCGCTCGCAAGGTTTGTAGCGGCAAGCGCCCTTGCAAATACCATTCTTTGCGCGCGATTTCAGCGCCGTTCAAGCGACCCGCGACGCGCACCTTGATGCCTTTGCACCCGAATCGCAGCGCGGAATCTACCGCTTTGCGCATGGCCCGTCTGAATGCGACGCGCTTTTCGAGTTGCAGCGCAATCGACTCGGCAACGAGTTGCGCATCGAGCTCGGGGCGGTGCACTTCCTGAATGTCGATGTGCACTTCGCGCTTGGTGCGCTTCTGCACGTCGCTCTTCAACTTCTCAATTTCCGAACCCTTGCGCCCGATGATGATTCCAGGACGCGCGGTGTATATCCGGACGACCAGCTTGTTCGCAGCACGCTCCACGTCAATCCCGCTGATGCCGGCCGATTTCAACTTCTCCTTCAGCACCTTGCGAAGCTGAACGTCTTCATGCAGCAAGTCGGCATAATCGCGCTTGGCGAACCAGCGCGACTTCCAGACTTTGTTGTAGCCCAGCCGAAAACCGTACGGATGTGTTTTCTGCCCCAAACTGTCCTCCTACTTCTTCTTTTTCGGTCCTTGCTGTTTTGCGCGCTTCTCGAAAGCTTTGCGAGCCTTACGCACTGCTCCGCGCACGCCCTTGGATGCTTGCGCTTCCTCGGCGGCTGCAGTCATTCGTTCTGCTGCGGCGCGGTGGTGCTCCGCTACTTCCACAACGATATGAGCGGTGCGCTTCTGATAACGAAAGCCGCGGCCCATCGGTGCGGGACGCATACGCTTCCAGCGCGGGCCTTCATTCACGTAGCAGCGGGTGACGAACAGCGCGTCCACGTCCAGCGATTCGCCTGCGTCTTCCGCTTTGCGCTCGGCATTGGCGATCGCGCTGCGCAGCGTTTTCTCGATTTCCTTGGCAACACGCTTCTTCGTGAATCGCAGAGTGTGCAAAGCTGCTTCCGCGCGCTCACCGCGAATCAAATCAATTACTAGACGCGCCTTTTGCGGCGAGACGCGGATGTACCTTGCTTTGGCTATGCCTTCAATTTGCGTCGGAGCCTGTATCGCCGTTGCCATCATTTATGCCTTTGGCGCCGCTGCGCCGCTACCAGCCGCGCCTGCACCGGCAGGTGCTCCAGCAGGAGCTGATGCCGCAGCGGCCCTTTCGAGCGCCGCTTTCACGGCGTGGCCCTTGAAGGTGCGCGTCGGCGAAAATTCGCCGAGTTTGTGTCCCACCATCTGCTCGGTGATGTAAACCGGAATGAATTTCTTTCCGTTGTGAACCGCGATGGTGTGGCCGATCATGTCCGGCAGAATCGTTGACCGGCGCGACCACGTCTTCAGAACTTTCTTTTCGTTTCTGGTGTTCAGCGCTTCCACCTTGATACGTAGGTGGTCGTCGATGAAGGGACCCTTTTTGAGCGAGCGCGGCATCGGGCTTCTTACTCCTCCACACGGCGCAGCTTAATCCACTGCGCGCGGCGAACTTTTTTGAATCCACGCACCGGGCCACTTACGCGGTGCGACAACGGGCAGAAAGGGCACACGAAACGGGTCCCTTGCGCATTCTGAATCTTTTCCACAATCACGGCCCAGCCCGATTTGCACAATCGGAGCTGCACTTGCGGGGCGGGCGTAAGTTTCGAAACTATTTTCGCCGCCGGCTTCACTGCGCGCCGCGGAGTAGATTTCCGCGCTCGCGCGGTTCGCCGTGGCGCCCGCCGTGCTGACCGTCGAGATGTTCGAGTTGCTGTCATTAGATTGCTCTCTGTTTCGAAAACTACGGCTTACGCCGTTGTTCGATCATCCTGCTGCTCTTGCGCTTCTTGCGCGTCTTCGCGCCAAGAGTCGGAAAGCCCCACGGAGTCTGTGGATGATTTCCCTTCACACGGCCTTCACCACCGCCGTGCGGGTGATCCACCGGGTTCATCGCCACTCCGCGCACCGTGGGACGCTTGCCGTGCCAACGCGTGCGGCCCGCTTTTCCGTACGTCACGTTTTCGTGATCCAGATTTCCGAGCTGGCCGATGGTGGCCATGCACTCGACGCTGAATCGCCTGACTTCGCCCGAAGGCAGCTTCACCAGCGCGAGGTCGCCTTCTTTGCTCAAAAGCTGCGCTGCTCCGCCGGCGGCGCGAACCACCTGGCCGCCCTTGCCAGGAAAAAGCTCAAGATTGTGGACCATCGTGCCAGGCGGAATGTTGCGGAACTTCATGGCGTTGCCGGGAAGGATGTCCGCGCCTTCACCGTTTTGCACCGTCATGCCGACTTCCAGTCCCACCGGCTGCAAAATGTAACGCTTCTCGCCGTCCGCGTAATGCAGCAATGCAATTCGCGATGACCGGTTCGGGTCGTATTCAATCGAGGCAACCTTCGCCGGGATGCCCGTCTTGTCGCGGCGGAAATCGATGTTTCGATACTTCCGCGCGTGCCCGCCGCCGCGGTGCCAGGAAGTAATTTCGCCCTGTGCATTGCGGCCGCCGGAGCGCTTCTTCGATTCCACCAGCGATTTTTCCGGCGTTTGCTTGGTCACCTCGCTCTTATCGAGCATGGTGAGAAAACGTCTTGACGGTGTGTACGGTTTAAATGTCTTCAGTGCCATCGTTGCCTCTTGCCTGCTCCGGAGCGGGTTCGCTCCCAAACCTCGCCGAAACTAAATGTTGTCGGCGTACTCGATCATTTTTTCGCCTTCAGCCAGCCGCACGTACGCTTTCTTCCAATCACTGCGAAACCCTTCCGCGCGCCCGCGGCGCCGAAACTTGCCATGGAAATTCGCGGTGCGAACGTGATCCACTTTCACTTTAAAAACGCGTTGCACTGCTTCCTTAATTTCGGTCTTGGTAGCATCCGATGCGACTTCGAACACTACAGTGTGCTGCGTCTCCTTCACGCCGAGACCCTTCTCGGTGATGATGGGCCGCTTGATAACTTGATAAAGCCTGGTATCCATCGCCTATTCCTTTTTCGCCTTGGGCCTATGCTTGGCTTTTGCCTTGGGCTTTTCTTTCTTTTCAGCCGCGTGCTTCTTGGCGGCTTTCGGCGCGGCATGGGGTTTCGCATGCACCTTCGCCGGAGTTTTGGCGTGCTCGCTTTTTTCGGCAGCTGCGTGTTTGGCCGGCGCAGACGGCGCCAGCTGAATCTGTATCGGCTCTTCCAGCGGTGTGGTGGAAAGCGCTCGGCTGAGCTTAACGGCTGCTTCGCGTGACATCATCAAATGATCGTGCCGCAACAAATCGTACGCTTCGAGAGCGCTCGTCGGGACCAGCGTCAGGCCATCGATATTCCGGCTGGCACGCTCCAGATTCACATTCGAGCTGTTGTCCACGAGCAGGATCGAAGGCGTTTCTTTATCGAGCCGCGTCAGCGTCTCTCGAAATGATTTCGTCTTGTGCGTTTCGAGCTCCCACGCATCCACAATCGTCATTTTCTGTTCAGCCAGCTTTGACGAAAGCGCTGAACGCAACGCGCCGATAATCATTTTTTTCGGCAGCGCATACGAATAGCTGCGAGGCGTGGGACCGTGTACCGTGCCGCCGTGGCGCCAGAGCGGGGAACGAATCGAGCCAACGCGCGCGCGGCCGGTTCCCTTCTGCTTCCAGAGCTTCTTGCCCGAACCGCTGACCTCGCTCTTGTCCTTGGTCTTATGCGTTCCGGCGTGCTTACCCGCGAGATAATGCCGCACCGCTTCGTGCAGCAGGTGCGCGTTTACCTTCACGCCAAACACGTCATCGGCCAAGTCAACCGTGCCGATCTTCTTGCCTTCAAGATTTTTTACGTCCGCTACAGGCATCGTCGTCGTCTCTCTACAGGGCCGCTTTGGCCTTGCGAATGAAAATGTATCTGCCCGCCGGGCCGGGAACGGCGCCGCAAACGAGCAGCAAGTTTTCTTCTGAATCGATTCTTACAACGCGCAAATTCTTGGAAGTCTTGCGCTCATTTCCCATGTGTCCCGGAAAATGCTGGCCGGGCCAAACGCGCGACGGAAACGAACTGGCGCCAATGCCGCCGGGAGCGCGATGAAACATCGAACCGTGCGACGCGTCGCCGCCGCGGAAATGCCAGCGTTTCACGCCGCCTTGAAATCCCTTGCCTTTGCTGACGCCGGTAACATCCACGAACTCGCCGATTTTGAAGTGATCCACCAGAACGCGGTCACCCGGCTTGGCTTCATCCTTCGAATCGTCGATTCGAAATTCTCCGACGTATCGCAGCGGCGCCACGCCAGCCTTCTTGAAGTGGCCGGTTAGAGCTTTGTTCACGCGCTGCGGCTTGATGAACTCGACCAGGCCTAACTGCACCGCGTCGTAGCCATCTTTGTCCTTCGTTCGCCGCTGGACCACCACGCACGGGCCCGCTTGCAGAACCGTGCAGGGAACCGCGGTACCGTCTTCGGCGAAGACCTGCGTCATGCCAAGTTTTATTCCGAGTATGCCGTTGACTGCCATTTCGTTCGCTCTTTCCT
>JBAVQA010000130.1:0-3670 GCA_049693595.1 Candidatus Acidiferrales bacterium
CCATACGCTGGATGTAGTGCGAGAGGTTTGCAAATACTGCGTAGCCGTCTTCGTATGTATTTCAGGACTGAATTACAGCATTGTGGTGTCGCGCCGGCTTCATGCAGGCGGCTGAACTACGCGCATCCGCTCCCTCGTTTTCAGCTCGCCTGGAACAATCCGTACGCTACCACTCCGATGCTCGCGATCACCACGATCGCCGTCGTCCAACCGAGCAGATCCGCGCGCGTGCGTTCTTGTTGCGACATCGGCGGATGATCGGCCATCACCTTGCCGATTAAAAATCCGCTGATCAACCCCCCGAGGTGCGCAAAGTTATCGATTCCGGACATTACGATTCCCATGATTGCGATATAGATCAGCCATTTGATCAGCTGGCTTCGGAGCATCTGCATCGAAGCTCCGCTCCGCTTCGTCGTGACAGCAAGTAGCAGACCGATCAGCCCGAGTAACGATGCCGATCCTCCCACGCTGAAGTGGCCAACCAGGGCACTAAGAACGTAGCCGCCAATGCCCGTCAACACGTAGATGAAAAAAAATCGTGCTGAACCGTATAGTTCCTCTATCTGCGGCCCGATATCCATCAGCACCCACATATTGAAGCCGATGTGCATCAGGCTTCCGTGAAGGAAGCTTGCCATCACGAAACGCCATGGCTGTTGCACATCAATCTGCCAAGGAAGTGACGCGCCCAGCTTTTGCAAGACCATGCCGTTGATTGCTCCAAAATTAAAAATGCCGAAAAAGCCGCCGCCCGGCGCTTGAAAGCCGCTGGTGCGAACTGTCGCCAACAGGCTCGCGCCGTAGAGCAAGCAACTCAGGCTGAGAATTCCGTAGGTTGCGGGCGAAGTTGTCGGCAAGAGCCGGCTCAACGACCGGCTCGCGGCCGCCATGCCGAAATTCATGCTCGCGCCGCACTGATGGCACTTCGTCGCACTCGCTCCAACGAGCGTGCCGCACGAAGGACACAGCTTCGGCCGCGGCGCTTCGCGCTGGCCGCCGAAAATGCCGCTGAATTGTTCCCGGATTCGGTCGAATTTATAACGCAGTCGTGGAGAAAGGGCCAATAGGCTTCCTTGCGAGAATATGGTTGCGTTCCTATAATACCTAAGATGGGTCCAAACTAGTGAACCGGGAAACTGCGTGAGGCTCGGCTGCCGGTCGGCGCAATTTCATTCCCCTTTGAAGAATATTTGGCGGACTTGTCCTGAGCGCGTTGGATCGTTGTTGCTGCTCATCGCCGCTATGTTGTTGCCCGCGATTCTCGTGGGATGCGCGAAACGCCGGCCTGCAAGTCATCCGCCTGCACAAGCTCCGGCTTCATCATCCGCACCGCAGCCGCAAACCAAGCTCGGTCCGCCGGGATCATCTCCGCGCTCAGGTCCGCCTCCGGCCACCGAACGGCGCCCCGTCGTGCCGGGGGAATATGTAGAAGAAGGCGTAGCTTCCTGGTATGGCGTGCCGTTTAACGGTCGCCGCACATCCAACGGCGAAATTTACGACATGCACGAATTCACCGCGGCGCACCGCACGCTCCCTTTCAACGCCGTGGTCCGAGTGACGAATCTGCGCAACGGAAAGCAGACGCAAGTTCGCATTAACGATCGCGGCCCTTTTGTGGCCGATCGCGTGATCGACTTGTCCCTTTCCGCCGCGGAAGCAATCGAGATGGTCGGGCCTGGGACAGCGCAGGTGCGCCTGGAAGTTATCGCTGGACCGAGTTCGATGACAGGGTTTTTCGCCGTGCAGATAGGCGCGTTTCGAGAGCAGGAAAACGCTCAGCGGCTGAAAGTTGAAATGGAATCCCGCAATTTGCCCGTCAGCATCGTCACCTACGATTCGCCGAGCGGCTTGTTTTATCGCGTGCGCGTGGGCCGTGTGCCCACGGAGGCGGATGCGAATCAACTTGCCGGCCAATTGCGCGCAACCGGCCAGTTGACCACCTTCGTCGTGCGCCTCGACGAATAATTCCTCGCCTCTCGAATTTATTTGTATTTCATTACGTGGACGCCGTCCCAGTCCGCTCCGGGTCCTTCCACCAGATATTCGTCGCAACGTCCGAGGAATACTAGCGACGGGCCGTCGCTCGGCCACCGGCGCAGCACTCCTTCAAACGCCGATTTCGCCGCACTCCAATTGCGAGCCTTGTACGCTTCACGGCCCCGCCCGAACATCTCGACCAATTCCTTTCCACCATTCGCGGCGGCTCGTTCGCTAAGTATTTCGAAAATCGTCACCGGCTGATTTTTTCCCTTCACGCGGATGAAATCGATCTCGCGAAGAACGATTCGCTCGTCGGTAACGTCCGCACGCGTGGATTCGCTGATCAAAATGCTCGTTCCGTATTCCTTATTCAGGCCTTCCAGGCGCGAAGCGAGGTTCACCGTGTCGCCCATCGCCGTATATCCGTAACGTAACGAGGAACCCATGTTTCCAACCGAAGCGATTCCCGTGTTGATTCCGATTCCAATTTCCATCGCCGGAAAACCTTCCGACACCCATCCTTGTTGCAACTCCGAAAGCCGCGAAAGCATGCTCAGGGCAGCCACGCAGCAACGCTCACCGTGTTTCGGCTCGGTGAAAGGCGCTCCCCAAATGGCCATCACCGCATCGCCGATATATTTGTCGAGCGTTCCTTGATGGCGAAAGATAATGCGAGTCATTTCCGTTAGGTAGCCGTTCAACAATCGCGCCAGCTCTTGCGCATCCAGCTTTTCCGAGATGGTCGTAAACCCGCGCACGTCGCTGAAAAGCACGGTGATTTCCGACTTGCGCGGCTGCACCAATTCCGGGTCGCTCAGGACGCGACGAATGACTTCCGGGCTCACGTATTGCTGGAACGCGCCGCGCACTTTGCGCTTTTCCTGCTCTTCAATCAGCACGCGATAAAGCGCCACCAGACCCACGTTCGGAACGAGGGTGAAGAGCGACGGCACGATGAAGTTCAGCCACCAGCCGTGTAGAAACCCCCAATAAACAATCCCGGCAAACGGAACCAACAGCAGCAGGCCAAACGCCATCCAACGCGGCTGAACGAGCGCCAGCCACATCCCGAGCGGAATTCCAAACAGGAATATGAAAGCAAGGTCGGTGAGAACCTGCGGCCCGCCATGCATCAGAAATTTCTGGTTCAGAATGTTGTCGATCAAGTTCGCGTGAATCTCGACTCCGGGAAAATCGATAGCGCCAAAAGGAGTTGCTCGCAAATCGCCTATTCCGGTCGCCGACGCGCCTACCAGAACGATCTTGTCCTTGAAAGTTCCGGGGGCGAATTTCTTTTCCGCTGCGTCCGCGAAAGAGACGTACGGATAGGTCCGCGTCGGCCCGCGATAATTCACCATCATTCGGCTCAGGTCATCGGGGTGCACCGCCAGTTTGGGACCGAATTCTATGCTGGTTACGCCCGCGCCGCCGTAATTCAAAACTGTTTGCTCGTTCGTCAGGCCCAGATAAAGCCGCAGAGCCTGCACGTCGATGGACGCGTACATGTCCCAATTGGCGCGATCCGCATCGCGTCCGTACGGAATCGCCAGCGGCAGCCGGCGCACAACGGTATCTGCATCAACCGCGACATTAAAAAAACCACTGCCGCCCTTTTCGGATGCGACTACACCGGTCAACAGTTCGGTGTTGCCTTCCACTCCGCGCGGGACAAGGTATAGGTCTTCGT
>JBAVQA010000131.1:0-4936 GCA_049693595.1 Candidatus Acidiferrales bacterium
ATCGCCGCCGTCAAAGTCGTCTTGCCGTGGTCGATGTGCCCAATCGTCCCAATATTCACGTGCGGCTTATTGCGTTCGAATTTCTCCTTCGCCATCTCGCCTCGCTCTTTAGAAGGACTTCGCGACCTTTCTCTTATCCAGAGACGCCGCGCCTGAAACTCTTCATTTCCCAACTGCCCGATCTACCGATTCAGAAACCGCACAATGGAGCGGGGGACGGGACTTGAACCCGCGACCATCTGCTTGGAAGGCAGAGACTCTACCACTGAGTTACCCCCGC
Source organism: Candidatus Acidiferrales bacterium (assembly GCA_049693595.1). Taxonomy (GTDB): domain Bacteria; phylum Acidobacteriota; class Terriglobia; order Acidiferrales; family UBA7541; genus Palsa-295. Next base: position 281 of record JBAVQA010000131.1, read on the forward strand.
TCATTTCCAGCTAACGTCGTCCCTACTGATCGCGCTCCGGATTGCTGGAGCCTGGGACCGGGATTGAACCGGTGACCTCGTCCTTACCAAGGACGCGCTCTACCAGCTGAGCTACCCAGGCGCTACCGGCTTCCCGTACTCGCTTCCCCTACATCAGAACCGCAGCAAAAAAATCTGCGCTTCCGAACTCTATCGCTGAACTTTATCAAGCTCGCTATCGAGCCCTTGCTGAATTCTCACCAAGCCTGAACCGTATCGCGGGCGGTCAAAAACTGGTGGACGGGGGAGGATTCGAACCTCCGTAGCCCGCAAGGAGCGGCAGATTTACAGTCTGCTGGTTTTAGCCACTCACCCACCCGTCCCGCAAATTCATTTGGGACGCAGGCTCCGGCGTCCCGTGAATCCTTCGGGACACAACTTCATTGTCCCGCGCTTCCAACCAGAACTGTACCGGACTCCTGTTTACGGGGCACTCCGCAATGCAGAAAGGGCTCGTGTCCGAAGACACCAACCCTAGCGCTTATGTCGCGAGGAATTCTGTCCGCAACCTTGCAATGAATTTCGCCGTGCCGTCAAAGTCAGCTGGCGGAGGGAGTTGAACCCCCGACCCTCTGATTACAAATCAGATGCTCTACCAACTGAGCTACGCCAGCGTTGCTCAAACCGAACAAAAGTATCATAGAGGCAATCAGATTGCAAGCAAGTTCCTGCCCCCGGCAAACCTGTTGCCAAGCCAGCAGTTACAGTACGTTCAAAACCATCCCGTGCCCTATTTAGCATCAGGCGGTGTTGTCGGCTTTGCAAACTGCCCATCCGTCAGATCCACGTTGTGGTGAACTTCAGTGAACGTGATTGTGTATTCCGCCTGCACGCTCGATTGATGCACGCTAAATGGCAACTTAATTCCGTCCGTGTCCCGGTAATCGGTCAAATCGGCCTGTATCACCTGGTCTCCCTGAGGACTATGCACGGTCTTAATCGCTCTCACCAGTAAGCCGCTCTGCGCGTCGAAATACATCTTATCCAGGTCGCCGGCAATCGAAGTGGCTTCCACCGCATAGGCATCGTGATCGCCGATTTTTAGTGTGCCACTGACGTTCCACTTCGAATAGTACTTGCGCATGCTCACCTGATGATAAAAATCCGCCTGCTGCTTCGAGTCCTCAGCTTCCGCACCGCTCAACGTTCGCAGTCCGTTTTGTGGATCATCCGACCAAGCAGCAGTGCCGTCAAACCCTCGCTTGAAAACCGCGCCGCCAATATTCACTGTAGCCAAGGAGAAATTAGGAGCCTTCTCTAGAATATCCACCGGTCCGCTAAGACTCATCGCTGGAATGTCGATTGTCCCCTTGGAAACGCGCGAGTTCAATTTATGCCAAGCGGCCTCTCCGCCGATCGCAGCCACATACTTATCCAGAATCTGGTCGGCGCTCGGCAAAGCCGCAGCAGGTGTAGATGCCGCTGGAGCTTGCGTTGTTGTCGCCGGGGCCGGGGCCTGAGCAAACGTCGCAAAACTCAGTGCCAGAATCGCGATTCCAATGCCGGTAACCCTCATCCTATTGAACCTCATCTTGGAACCTTCCTCTGAGGGAGCCTGTTCGCTGCAATCTTGGAATCCACCAGCGGCTGCACGCCTGCGCGTGAAGTTCGCGCACCTGCGCCCTCTAATTTCTAGTACGCGGGAGGGAGAATAAACATTACACTAAATCTGACGAAACAGACATAATTTTAGCGTGCCGACATCCTCAACAAAACGCTCATGGATTATCGTCGCAATATTGTTTCTACTCATCGCCGCCGTGCTCGGTGTCTATTTTTATCGTCAGCACGGGCCCCTGCCGGCGCTGCCCGGCGTAACAAATAATCCTGGCCCGCCGCCGGACATCCTCAGCCAGCTTCCCGCGGACGCTCCCGTCATCGGCTATATAGACGCGGCAGCTCTCCGTAAGTTGCAGAATTCTCCGCTCGCCGCCGTTCTAGGTCTCACTTCACCCGGCCCTGATGCCGACCGCGAATACGCCGAATTCGTGCGCGACACCGGGTTCGATTACACGCGCGACCTGGATCGCGCCGCACTGGCTTTCTGGCCCGCGAGCTTCAGCGATCCTAACAACCCGTTTGGTGAAGACCGCGTCCTGGCAATTGCCGACGGCCGCTTCGACAAACAAAAAATTGAAGCGTATGCCCTGCGTACCGGAAAAGTAATCGTCCGTGGAACTCAATCGGTTTATGAAATTCCCGGCAACCCGCCCATTTCGTTGGAGTTTCTATCGCCCACTAGAATCGCTCTGGCTGGCGGAAGAAATGCCACGGATCTACTTGGCTCGGTAACATCCTCCGGCACGCCTCCGCGCGATTCCGCCATCCAATCCCGCATCAAACGCGTTGCCGGTGCTCCCATATTCGCGCTCGCCCGCACGGACCACCTTCCGCCCGGTTTGTATGACAGCTTCAAGAACTCGCCTCAGCTCGATCACCTAGCACGCAGCATTCGTTCCTTGACCCTTGCCGGGCAGCCTTCCGGCAATAACTTGATTCTGGCCTTAGACGCTGAGTGTGATTCGATGAAAAACGCCTTCGAGATTTCCACCCTGCTCGATACCTTCCGCATGGTCGGCTCCATGGCCCTCCACGATCCCAAGATGCGCAGCCAGATGACCAGGCAGCAAGCCGCCTTTCTCGCCGCACTTCTTGCTCAAACGAAGGTCGCGCACCAGGACAAATATGTCCGCCTTTCACTCCAAATCACGCCCGAAATGCTAGGCGCCCCCAAACCAAGACCCGCCGCTCTAGTTTCTCCCCCGCCCCAATAACCCCCGCGATAAACGATAAGTCAGCGGGTTCAAGTCGTGCCCTAACGAGTCGGATTATGATGTGACTTGCTGTCTGCGAAGTTTCCGCTGGCTGGTGTGGGTCAGCCGCGTTCGAAGGGCGGGGCTTCAGCCCCGCCGCAATGCCGTCGCACCCGAAGGGGTTTTAACCCCTGAGGCTATCTCTTTGTGCGGCCCGAATCTCAATCTCGAACATCTTTGTGATTCGACTTTGTGGGTCATCTTTGTGGGTCGCCCCTTTAGGGGCGACATAACCCAATCCAGGAGAAGGGGCTTCAGCCCCTGAAGCTCTCAAATCAAGAGTGGTAGATAGGTAGGTTTTAATCTGCGGAACCGCCGGCAGTGCCGGCAGTACTGAGGTAACGCCAAGGATTAACCGGCGTGTTGTAAATCCGAACTTCGTAATGCAGGTGCGGGCCAGTCGACCGCCCGCTCGCACCTTCATATCCGATCACATCTCCACGCTTCACGTGCATTCCGTTCTGCGTGTTGAACCCCGAAAGGTGCCCATACCACGTCGTCACGCCGAAACCATGGTCTATCACCACCAGTCGGCCGTATCCCGCGCGCTGATCCACCACGCTAACCACTCCATCCGCCGTCGCGCGAACCTGATCGCCATAATGCGACGCGATATCCATCCCCGCGTGGAAAGCGCCTTCCCCACTGAACGGATCCAGCCGCTCGCCGAAATGTCCGGTAATTTCGCCTTTCACCGGCCAGAGCGTCGGCACCACTCCCAGACTGCTCAACTGCGCCGCAGGCAGCAAACGCATCCCGCTGCTCGACATGGCCACCGCCGTAGCGTTTTTCTCCAGGTAGCTGAATTCGTCCACCGATTCCTCGAATTGAGCTTGGGGCTCATCCGGCCCCTCGGCAAAACCAAAAGGAGTCTGCCTGAACCGCGTGATTCCGTAAGCCATCGCTACTTCGCTGGCCAGCGATTGCAAGGAGTCCAGCCGCTGGTTGGTGTCTTTCACCTGCGTTTGAAGCTGAATATACTGCTGCTTCAACGCATCCTGGTTCCGGCGAAGCGTGTTGTAGTTCGTTGCCTTCCACAGCATTCGGGAGTAGGAGCCCGTCGCGGCAATCACCGTAATACCGCCCACAGCAGCTAGAATAGCCAAGAAATGAAGGACGTAGAAAGGAATGCGCACGCGCCGCATGCCGCCAGAGGCGCTCGAAGCAATAAAAAACGTGTAGTACTTGCCTTTCACCTTTAAGTTTTCCTAGTTAGTTTGTTTTTGCCGGATTCAGATCGCGAGTCCCCGTTCGCGGTCCGCCAGCGCTGTTAGCGAATTGGACACATTTTTTCGAAGGCGCGTGAATTGTAGTGACCCGCGGGGTGCAGGTCAACCCCAATCTTCCATTTTGCATAGGTGCGCCTAAGACCGCAAGCTATTCGCCCAGATATAAATTCGCTTTTAATTTAGTATTCGCCTTCAGGACACCTTACCCTACAGGGAGTATGCGCCACAACTGTACGAAAGGTCAGGATGGACAGGGAAAGTAAACTGGTAGCAAAAATTGCTCGGGCGTTTCCCTCGCGCGCTGGAGGAAGACGCGATGCCGCCTTACGTCTGGGAATAGGCGACGACGCCGCGGTGATTGCCTCTCGGGCCAACCACGACGGGGTGTTGAGCTGCGACGCGTTCCTCGAAGGCGTTCATTTTCTCGCGAAAACTCATCCGCCCGATTCGGTAGGCTTCAAATCCCTGGTCCGCGCCACAAGCGACCTCGCCGCGATGGGCGCCACCCCGCGCTTCTTCCTTCTAACCCTCGCCATTCCCGCCAGTCGCACCGGAACATGGCTGGACGGTTTTCT
>JBAVQA010000132.1:0-10715 GCA_049693595.1 Candidatus Acidiferrales bacterium
ACTCCGCACTGTGGAGTTCTCCGGGTGAAGACGACACTTGTACTTGCGTCCTGCTACTGCCTCCTCGACTGCTCGTGGCCTTGGCCATATAGCTTCCTCGTGGGGCCTCAATAACGCCCCAAGGCATGATATCATAGTAGTAAACATAAGTCAAGGGTAATATTTACACGGCGGGAGGGCCGGAGGCGAAGTAACTGTGCAATTGAACCCTGGGAGCTTTTGCATGAAAGCGGTGGGAAGCACCGATTATTTCTGTCGGCGGGTCTTCCGCGCGCGTTTCGTGCTAAGAACTTCCTTTCCGTGGCAGTTCTTGTACCTTTTTCGAGTGCCGCATGGGCATGGCGAATTTCGAGATGGTCTGGGGCCGCGGGGTCTGCTCTCATGATTTACGGGATACTCATATTCCCGTGCGCTCGTTGCGGTCACCTTCTTAAGGAGTCCCAGTCGATTCTGAACTTCCTTTGCCCTGGCTTCGTCTGCCGCAGACCACTTCGAGGTGTTGACGTAAATGAGATCCTCGGACCGCCTTGTATCTACACCGGACTCGGTAGCGATGCCGATGATATCTATGGCGTCTGGGAACTTCAGTTTCGTAACTTGACAGTAGTTCGCCAAGAGAGTCTTCCGCACCTTTCTATATTTGCCGTCGGAAATTCCCGCGTCGCGCTTCAGAACCAAAAAGACGTACCAGGGAGAACCAGTCTCAACCGGCTTGTTCACGCGGGCATCGAGCGGCGTGCTGGAATGAATGCTTCGCTCCAGGACCTCATGGATGCTGGTGGCCAATAGTCGTCGGCGGGTCCTAGGCTCGCGGGCTAAAAATCGGAACGCGACCTCTTGCTCACGCAACGGCTGGCCACTTGTGAAATATTGCGTTCCCGTCATGGCGTAGAAGGAAAACTTTTCGATCAGTTTGTCCCAGGAATAGCTAATCCGGTCCGCTTCGATTTGAGCTTTCCTCTCTGGGCTGCGTATGAAGGCTTCCCAGAATCCTTCTTCAAACGACAATACGTTGTAATTCCCGTCGATAACGAAATCGTGCTCTCCTGACGCATTCAGTTTCCGCAAGTAAACGGCAAGCAATTCCTCTTCGCCTGCAGCGTGCACGACCGTTTTTCCTGTTAGGAATTGCTCCTTCTTTGCGAGATATGCAGTGAAATCGGTAATCGTATCGAGAGTGCTCATCACGATATTCAGGGTTGTGTCATCGAATACATGGACGTATCCCTTGTCAGGATTGAGTTGGCCGATAGCAAACGGCATTTTGAAGTGTGCGTCGCTCGTTAAACTGCTGTCGAGCATCAAGCTTCCGCTACCCCCGAGCCTTTCTCGGCAAGCGCGGGACGCGTCATGCGCAACTACAATCCGGTGGAATATCGCTTTGGCGGGATCGGGCAGCTTAATTGGGAAGGGGATCGTGCACTTCCGATCTATGAAAAGGCGATCTGGGAACCGCCTGATGGAGCGCTCAGCACCCCAAATCTGTTTAGCGGAATCGATTACCGCCCGCTTAAACCAGCGGGCCCACTTCTCTAGCAAATCGCCCGCGTCGTCGAAGTGGCAGTCTTTGTCACTGAAAATTATGATGTGATTTTCAAAAACGACGAGCAGGTCGCAGACTTCCTTTCCATCACCCTTACCGTTGTGTCGCCCTTGATCTTTGAATACGCCAGGGTAGCTCCACATTGACAGGAATGAATGTCTACACAGCTTTGCGAGATACCTCTCCGCCTTGGTGACGCCTTCAGCAGGGACTACTGCGGGGTTGGCGCGGGTCGGACTGGACATTTGTTTGGCTCAGGTTCTTACGATGTAAGACCAAATGATACCATTGAGGTAGTTAACGTTACAGTTGAAGGTGTCGTGGTCGCGTGCTGAAGGTTGCGCGACGTCAGTTACTGGAGGGTAAGGCTAAATGCTGTCGGTCCTTTTGGTGGCCGGTTTTGATAGCTACATGGCCGCAGCTTATGTTGAGAGATGGAAAAGCCAGTGCATTGTAGCCACGACAAAAGTATGGTCGTTGACGAGTTACTTGCTTCTTGATCTTGCGGCGAAACACGCCATGGTGGACGTGATTGTATTCCTTCCCGACGAAATTATGGACGATTATGCGATGCAAACTCTCGTGGTCGTCGAGGATGTCCGCAAATTACCTGAAAGCTGCTGTATGCGTGACGGACGAAAATGGAAAAAGATTCCCTGTGTAGCGTTATCGGAAAGCCGCTTCATGCCTTACTGGCACCTCTTGGTTGAGGCGGGCGTGAGCATCGTACAGTACTCGACGCGTTTCAGTTTCGATCCTACCGCTTACCAGTTACAGAAAGTCGTAGATAAATATTATGAGCAAGTGCTCGCTGATTATCGAAAAGTTGGCATTTTAGTAGACTGCGAGCACGGACGGTGTCGAGTTAAGTGGGCTTATCAGAAGAAAGACCCGTTCGGCGAGGCCGAATACTACCACTCCCCGGCCGACCGTCGAAGACTCAAGGATTACGTTACAGTCCACCGCGACAAAGCAGGCATCGCTTACGAGGCATGCCTATTTGAAGAATTAATAAACGATCCAAAAACTCGAGAAAGGGATCTGCAAAGGTTTTTCGAACAGCAACCCGCTTTCCTCAAAGACGCTATGCAGGGTGTGCCTATTTCGCACAGTCCGAGATTCGTCACTCCAAGAGATTGGACTCCGGATTTTGTCGTGCCGTCCGTGGCCGCGACGGCGGATTCGCGACGCTTTGTCCAATTGACCGAACTGAAAGGAGTTCACGTGCCGGTGCTCTCTGGGGCAATGCACCGAGGACTGTCACATGACGTAGTAAGAGCGATTGACCAGGTTAGGGACTATGAGCGAGTGCTTCGCGAACGTCATCCAGCGAACATGAAGAGGGTGCTGGATACATTTGGCTATATGCCGGAGAACTTCAAAATGGCAGTAATAATAGGTCGAGCTCCGGCGACGACCTCTGAACGGGAAATTCTAGAGCGGCGCATGGCCTACGTTCCGGATGTTCGGATTGTCCCATATGACGAGATCCTGCAGACTCAGCACAACCAGATGAGATGACCGCATTGACGGGGTTGAGCGGAGATTGTTACCCTGAATCTTCGATTTGGGTGGTGAATCCAATCACTACGCGGAAGTAAAGCAAGGGTAAAACCGCAACAGCAGGTCCCTCAAAACGCCCGCGAAGGCGGCGGTTCGGGATGAAGATGGAGGAAAAGGCGGGAAGTAATGCAAGGATAAGGACGTCACAGGAAAAAGCAACAGAGCCGGCAGGATGCCGGCGCTACGAAAAGCAACGGCAACGTCAACAAGTTCGAATGAGAAATTATCGGAGGAACGCGCATGGCTACGGCTGTAATGCCGAAGGTTTTTAAGAATTACATTAATGGGGAATGGGTGGAGGCGCGCAGCGGGAAGGCGATCGAGAATCGCAACCCGGCGGACACCAACGAGCTGGTGGGGATGTTTCCGGCGTCGTCCGCGGAAGACGCGGATGCTGCGATTGACGCGGCGGCGAATGCGTTTGAGAAATGGCGGCTGACGCCTGCTCCGAAGCGCGGCGAAATTCTCTATCGCGCGGCGGAAATTCTGACCGAGCGCAAGGAAGACTTCGCGCAGGACATGACGCGCGAAATGGGCAAAGTGTTGGCGGAAACGCGCGGCGACGTGCAGGAAGCCATCGACATGACGTACTTGATGGCGGGGGAAGGGCGGCGGCAGTTTGGGCAGACCACTCCTTCGGAGCTGCCGAACAAATTTGCGATGTCGGTGCGCACGCCGGTGGGCGTGAACGGGTTTATTACGCCGTGGAATTTTCCCATGGCCATTCCGTCGTGGAAAATTATGCCTGCGCTGATTTGCGGCAACACGGTGGTGATCAAGCCGGCGGAAGACACTCCGCTTTCGACCTACAACTTGATTCACGTGATGGCGGAAGCGGGGCTGCCGCCGGGCGTGTTGAACATCGTCGCCGGGGAGGGAACGGTGGTGGGCAAAGCGATTCTGGAAAGCAAAGGGACGCAACTGATCAGCTTTACCGGGTCAACGGAAGTGGGGCGCATCATCAGCGAGGCTTGCGCGCCGACTTTTAAGAAGTGCCATCTGGAAATGGGCGGGAAGAACATCATCATCGTGATGGACGACGCGAACCTGGATCTCGCGGTGGACGGCGCGATTTGGGGCGGGTTTGGAACCAGCGGGCAGAGGTGTACGGCGGCGAGCCGCGTCGCGGTGCAGAAAAAAGTTTACGGCGAGTTTGTGACGAAATTTGCGGAGCGCGCGAAATCGTTGCGCGTCGGCAACGGGCTGAATGCGGCGACCGATATGGGGCCGTGCATCAACGAGCAGCAACTGAAGACGGTGATGAGCTACGTCGAGATAGGGAAGAATGAAGGCGCGAAGCTCGCGGCGGGCGGGCACCGTCTGCAAGACGGCGATCGCGTGCGCGGCTGGTTCCACGAGCCGACCATTTTCAGCGATTGCGACGCGAAGATGCGGATTTGTCAGGAAGAGATTTTCGGGCCGGTGGTCAGCGTGATTCCGTTTGAAACGCTGGACGATGCGCTGGCGATTGCGAATGGCGTGCAATATGGGTTGTCCGCTGCGATTTACACGCGCAACGTGAACAACGCGTTTCGCGCGCAACGCGACCTGCAAACAGGAATTGTGTACGTCAACGCGCCCACGATTGGCGCCGAAACGCATCTCCCCTTCGGCGGAATTAAAAACACAGGCAACGGCCACCGCGAATCCGGCGAAGCTGCGCTGGATTTCTACTCCGAGTGGAAGACCATCTACATCGACTACTCCGACCGCCTCCAGCGCGCCCAAATCGACAACGCCGACTGAAACCCAGACATGGTACGAAATCTGAGCGAAGAGCGAGCGTCGATGATTGAGCGAACGCGATGATGCAGAATTGTGGTTGCGACGGGTTACGGCAAGGAGCCCGAGGGGATGCCTTGCTTGCGGGCGGTGTCCTCGGTGGTGCTGATTTGGTCCTGGACCAAGACTTGGTGAAGGCTGAGCTGCTTCAAGAAGTCGGCGGTGAAACCTCCGCCGAACCTCGTTTCCGGAATTATCTTCGCGTTCTGCGCGGCGGCCTGTTGATGCATGGCGGCTTCGGTGTCGCGCGTGGCGGCGAGGTCGGATTGCAAGTCGTTCAGGGTATCGCGAGTCGCGGCTATGCGCTCTTGCGGAGTGAGCGACGAAGCATTCTCGGCGCTCTGCGAATTGTCCGCCGCGCGGCGCAACACGCCCGGGTCGATGGCGTTGGCGCGCGCGCGATCCTGGAGGTCGGCAAGTTGCGCGTCGAGATCGGCGCGCTGCTGCAAAAGCTGCTGGATCTGGTAGTCGGTGGTGATGCCTTCGGCGGGCGCGTAAATGTCCAGGCCTACGGTGAGGCTCGGAGTTGACGGGCCGGGCGCGACGTCGGATGCGCGGAAGTTCCGCAGGTGCTGCACTTGCTCGTCGATGTTCGCGATTTGCGAACTGACCGAACCGTACTGCTGCGCGTACCACATCGGGTCCTGGTCCGGAGAAAGCGGCGTGGTCAAGGCTTGCGGCACGAGAATTCTCGGCGCGCTGCGCAGTTGGGTAGAGGGATTCGCAGGGACGTCAGTCGACGCGTTCCCAACGGTGGAAGCACCGTAGTTTTTCCTCAGGGAATCGACGTCGTCATCTGTGTAAACCTTCTTCGCGCGCGTCTGGCTCGGTTGCGGCGTGTTGGCGCTCGCAGCGGTGGCAGAAGCGGCCTTGTCCTTGTCCGTCCCGTCACCTGCAAAGGCCGGAATTGCGAGCGCGCAAATCAGGCCAGCTGGCAACAGGATGCGGCTGGCGCGAAGGCGACGCGAGCGAGTGTGCATAGATAACCTCACAGAAGTAGGAGGAATGTTACACGCGCAGGTAGCAACTGTAAATTGAGATCCTGCGCAAGTGGTGACTTCTTGTGTACTGGTACGGCTGAAAGGCTCAGTACCGGATCGCGGCGAATTCGATCAGGTCGATTGGCACAGGATTTTTCGACCGCGCATTTCCTATTCAGGACGCAAGGTGACGGCCGGGTCGATTCGAGAGGCACGCCACGCCGGTATCCAACACGCGAGGCCCGACACAAGCGCGAGCAGAGCAATCACCGCGAGGTACGTAATGGGATCGAGGCGGGATATTCCGAAAAGCAACGTGACGATGGCGTGGCTGGCCGCCGCCGCTCCAAAGAGACCGATGACCACACCGAGCGCGGTGAGCGAGAGTCCGCGGCGAATGACGAGCGCCATGATGTTGCGCTGGGAAGCGCCGAGAGCCGACCGTATTCCGATTTCGCGGGTTCGCTCGGTGACGCTGCCGGACAGGACGCCGTAGATTCCGCAGCCAGCAAGAATCAACGCGACGATACCGAAAGCTTCAAAAAGAATAAGGGCGAAGCGGCGCTGGGCCGCCGATGCAGCGACCAAGTCGTCCATGGTGGCGACTCGCGTGATGGGTTGACCCTTGTCGATGGACCAAATTGCGTTGCGAATTGCGGGAGCCAGCGATGCTGCGTTCCCTCGCGCGCGAACCACCAGGGACATTGCGTCGTCCGCGAACCAAGACTGAGCCGGAGTGATGTACGCGGCATCTGAATCGCCAGCAGCGAGCGAGGACTGTTTCACATTACCTACGATTCCAACGATGGTGTACCACGGCTTATCGGTGGGGCCAATGTGGAGCCGCTTGCCGACGGGGTCTTGATCAGGGAATTTGCGTCTTGCCAACGACTCGCTGACGAGTGCGGCCGGCGGTGCACTGGCTATGTCGCGTTCATCGAGTAGGCGACCGCGGCGGAGCGGGATCTCCATGGTTTCCAAATAACCGGGACTCACTGCGTATCGAAATACTTCAGCAGTGGTTCCCGGGCTGTCGTTCTCAAACTGGGCGCCGTAGGCGCCAAACTGATCGGCACTGAGGGGCAAGAGACTCGTAAAACCGGCCGCTGCGACACCGGGGACGCGACGCACTTCTGCGAGAGCCTGCGCGAAAAAAAGACGGGTGGCATCGGGATCGTCGTACCGGTGGCCGGACGTTTGAACTTGAAGGGTGACAAGGTGCGACGAATTGAATCCCGGCGCGACAGCGAACAGACGATCGAGGCTATGTAGAAGCAGGCCCGCGCTCACGAGCAGCACAAGAGCTAAGGCGACCTCGGCTACGACGAGTACGTTGCGAGTAAGCTGGTGACCACTTGAAGTGCGAGAGGAAGCCTCCTGAAGTCCAACGTGCAAGTCTTCGCGCGAGGCGACAATCGCGGGAATGACACCGGCCAGCAAGCCGATAACGGCGGTGATACCGAGCGCGAAGGCAAATACCGTGCCGTCGACGCTGATCGCGCTCGTTCGTGGGAGCTCTGACGGGCTGAGCGCTACCAAACCTTTGACGCTCATTTCCGCGACAAGGATTCCGAGAGCTCCGCCGAGAGTGGAAAGCAGCAGGCTTTCAGTGAGCAGTTGGCGGATCATGCGCGCTCGTCCCGCGCCGAGTGCAGAACGCATGACGAATTCGCCGCGACGCTGGGCTCCGCGAGCGAGTAGAAGATTCGTTACGTTCACGCACGCGATCAGCAAAACGAGCATGACGGCGCCGAGAAGGGCGAGCAATGCCGGCCGGACGCCGCGAGTGAGGTCTGCTTGCAGTGAATCGACGATCAATCCATTTTCGAGGGAAGCCCAGCGAAGTCGTGGGAATTCCGACACGGGGGCAGCGGCGATTCCGTTGAGCTCGCGCGCGGCTTTTTTCGAGGGAGTATCCGAGCGAAGGAGGGCTACCATGCGCAGGTGGTGGCCCCACTCCGCTGCGTCGGGCGTGGTAATGGTTCGGGTGTCGTAGCGCAGAGGTGTCCACACCTGTGCAGAGGGAGCCAGGACGGTTTCGAGTTGTGGCGGCATCACGCCGATGACGGTGTAGAGTTCGCCGTCGAGCGTGATCTGGCGGCCAAAGATTGCAGCATCTGCGCCGAAATGGCTGCGCCACAGACCGTAACTAATAATGACTACTTTAGGGCTGCCGGAAGCGTCATCGGAGGGTTGGAAATCGCGTCCGAAAGCCGGGCCTATTCCGAGGACGCGGAAGTAATCAGCGCTCACGCTTTGGCCGTCGAGCCGCTCGGGCTGAGCGTTGCTGGTCAAGTTGGGCTGCCATGTCTGCAGGACTGCGGCAGCCTCGAAGGAGCGGCTACGCGCAGTCAGTTCCCGAAACGTATGGAAGGTAACGTCAAGACGTGATTGTTGCGAATTGTCCCAGATCATTACGATCCGGTTGGAATGCGGATAGGGCAGAGACTTAAAAAGAATTGTGTCCACTACGCTGAAGATGGCGGTGTTCATGCCGATGCCGAGAGCGAGGGTGAGGACGGCGACGGCGGTGAAGCCGGGATTTTTGCGGAGCATGCGGGCGCCGTAGCGCAAATCCTGGAGCAGGGAATCGAGCGAGGCGCCGGCGCGGACTTCGCGGACTTGTTCTTTTACTTGCTCGACGCCGCCGAGCTCAAGGCGAGCGGCGCGGCGTGCCTCTTCCGGGTTCATTCCTTCTCGCATCTTTTCCGCAGCAAGCAGATCAACGTATGAATGCACTTCGTCGTCAAGCTCGCGGTCACTTCGGCGCTTGCCGAAGGTGTTGCGCAAGAAGCTGGTCATGCGCGGGAGCATGGGCATGTCGCGACCTCCGTTGTTGAAGGGATCGGCTTCATTCGTAGCGCAGGGCGACCATGGGGTCCACGGCGATGGCGCGCCGAGCAGGGATGTAGCACGCGGCGAGAGCGACGAAAAGCAGGACTACGGAGGCGGCGGCGAATGTGATTGGGTCGTTTGCACCGACGCCAAAAAGCAGAGTGGTCAACAGACGCATCAGGCCGAGCGCTACGGCGACGCCGATGACGATGCCAATGGCGGCGAGTCTTACACCATGACCCACGATGAGGCGAAGGACGTCGCTGCGTTGCGCGCCGAGAGCCCTACGAATGCCGATTTCGTGAGTGCGCTGTTGAACGCTGTAAGAGATTACGCCGTAAATCCCAATGGCGGCGAGGACGAGCGCGAGAGCGCTGAAAAGGCCGAGCAGTACGAGGGTGATGTGCGGCGTGGAAACGGAATCGTCAACCAATTCATTCATGGTATGGACGTTGAATACGGGCTGATCCTTGTCAACGCCGGCGACTGCTTCCCGAATGGATGAAGTAAGGCTCGCTGGGTCAGTCACAGAGCGCAGCACCAAGCTCATATCGGTCGCTCGATCCTGTTGGTCCGGGACATAAACCTCGAGCCGCGACGGATTGGCCAGACCATAAAGCTTCGTGTCGCCGACGATGCCGACAATAGTGAACCACGGCTGTTTGTCGTCCGGGTGGCCCCAGTGAAAGCGCTTGCCGATGGCGTCGTCGTTGGGCCAAAAGCGGCGCGCCATGGTGGCGTTTATCAAAGCGACTTGCGGGGAGGTGTCGGTATCTGCGTCGGTGAAATTTCGGCCGCGCATCAGCGGAATGCCAAGGACGCTGGTGTAATCTGCGCTCACGATATGATAGTCAGGATGCGGAAATTGTCCGGGATTGGGGGTCGGCATGCCTTCGATGGTGAGGTCTGAGCGGTTGTGATTGCCCGACAGAGGCAGGACGGTTCCGAGCGCCGCTGTCTCGACACCAGGCACGGCGCGAACGCGATCGAGCGTTTGCTGCCAGAAATTCAAGGCCGCTCCCGGTTTGGAATATTGTGCACTGCGCAGATTTATTTCCATAGTCAGCACACGTTCGGGCCTGAAACCCGGATCCACTTGAAGCAAGCGGTACATACTTTTCATCATCAGTCCCGCGCCCACGAGGAGCACGAGCGCGAGCGCGGTTTCAGCCATGGCGAGGACGCCGCGCAAACGATGTTGGGCAACGCTGGAGGTTGCACTTCGCCCCCCTTCCTTCAAAGTTTCCTGGACCTGAGTTTGCGACGCTTGCCAGGCGGGAACGAGTCCGAATGCAATTGCGACGAGGACGATCACCGCCGCACTGAACAGCATAACGCTGCGATCGATGGCAATGGTTAAGCCCCGAAACATGTCCGTCGAAACCAGATGCTTCAGGCCGACAATTCCCAACGCTCCCACAAGGATGCCGAATGCTCCGCCAATTGCGGCGAGCAGGAAACTCTCGGTCAACATTTGGCGGATTATGCGATTGCGGTCAGCACCGCACGCCTGCCTAACAGCAATCTCCTTGGACCTGGCTGCGCCGCGCACGAGAAATAAATTGGCGATGTTGACGCAAGCGATTAGCAGCACGAAGATGACTGCTCCGAAAAGCACGAGGATGGCTGGACGAGCGTCGCCGACCAATTGGTTGCGTAGCGTTGTGATATTGATTCCGATATCGGCATTCTGAATTGGATATGATTTTTGCAGGTTGACCGCAATGGTGTCCAACTCCGCGCGAGCCTGCTGAAAAGTTGAGCCGGGCGCGAGACGGCCAAGGACTTCCATGTCGCCGCGGTCTCCGCGGTCCATCATGTCGGCGGCCCAGACACCAATGGGGGCAATGGCGTCGGTTTTGTCATCGAGGCGAAAGTTGGGAGGAAGCACGCCGATAATGGTGAAACTACGTCCGTCGAGTGTGACGTTTTTCCCCACGGCGTCGGGATCGGCCCCCAAATGGGATTGCCAGAGCGCGTAACTGAGCAGGACGACCGGAGCAGTACCAGGC
>JBAVQA010000133.1:0-19513 GCA_049693595.1 Candidatus Acidiferrales bacterium
GCGTCGTTGAATTGTTGGGACCCCAGAATGTAGTGATCACCTGCCCGCTAGAGTTGATGTCGTTGAAATCCGTGCCACCGACAGCGACGTTGAACGGCGTGGAAGCAAATCCGCTCACCTGCAAACCCATGGTCGCGACAGTAACGTTTGGGCCAAAATCGCAGCCCGCAGAACCCTGGTCTCCCGAAGCGAGGAAAACGGACATACCCTCTCCGGCTGCTTGCCGCCACATGTTGTAATAAAACAAATTGCCCGCGGAGCCGAGGTCCAATTCACACGCACCGTAGCTTTCGGTCAGGATGGGAGCCAGATTTTGGTCCACAATGAAGGTAGAAGAAAGATCCACTCCGTTGCTGGCGTTGGTGGATGCCGACTTTACGTAATCGATCGTGGCACCCTTAGCGACCGCGCCCGACCATTGAGTGTCAATATCCGCTTCGGCTTCGTCGTCGTTTTGTGTTGTCGGGCCAATTATCCCTGGATCGCCGGCGTTGGGATTTTGAATGATATTCAAGAGCAAGGAAGTGCCGTCAGCACGTATCGGACCCGGAACCGGAAGGCCAAAGATCGTCCGAAATTGGGTATCGTCTGCCCCGTGGATATCCGTCTGCCCCACCACCGCGATGGTCACGCCGGTGCCGTCGTTGTTCGCAGTCCACAGCGGCAGGACGTTATAGATCGTGGCGAAATCGGTTGGCCCTAATGCGAAGCAAGAGCTCCCGCAGCCGGCGAACGTGAAATTCGAATTCAGCGGCGTGACTTTTCCTGTCTCTTTCGATTTAATGAACTCGCCGGCATGCACGTTTGCAGGCTTCCAGCGGAAGTTGTGAAGCGTGTTCACGCCTGCAATGACCGGGGTAAGCGCCGTGGGAATCTGAGGATCGCTCGAGTTCGCCCAGTGCTGTTCACCCTTGACAACGTAGCTGTGAATCGCGGTGTGGAAAGCTTGTTGCACTTGTGCGGCGTTGCCGGAAAAGTTGATTACCGTGCGGCCGTTTGAAACGTTGACCACCTGGAATCCGTGCGATCCGAGCCACGACGTGATGGTTTGGATGTCCTGGTCCGCGGGGCCGAATTGTTGGCCAAACTGCACGGGAGTGAGCCACTTGTGATAATTGGGCGAGGATTTATCGAGTTGCTCGGCCATTAGCTTATCGAGCGCGGCCTCCTGCTCCGGGCTGCGCTTCAGCACCAGCAGCATGTTCTCCATGGGGAGACTGGCGGGCGCCGGTCCGCGGTCAAATTCCGCGCGCGCGAGCGGATAGGTGTTGTGCTTCAGCACGGTGAGCTGGCTCTCGTCCACCGCCTGCGTGATGCGCGGCTGCACGAAAGTGTTTTGCGCCGAAGCCTGCTGCGCGGGAATTGAAAGTAAGGTAAACAGCGCGACGAACTGGATGGTAAGTAGTTTTTTGGGTGTCATTGGCGTGTTTAATTCAGATGCAGATTGGTCGCATACGGATGGTTCAAGCATAGCGGTAATTCGCAAAAAATGTCAACCCGGACGCATGGCCAGTTCTAAAACTCTTTCCAGAGGCGAGAAAATAAGAGGACTGCAACCTAAAGTTGGAGAAGGAGTTAGCAATGCCTGCTACTGCTAACTCGGGGATACCGGCGAATGAGAGCCGCGGATCCTGCTGGCGAGCGAGCGGGCACGCTGGCGGGCGATGTCGATGAATTTGTCGTCCGCAGCGAGATGATCGAGCGCGGGAAGCAGCCGTTCGGGCTCCGGGAACAGCTTGTTACTGTAATCCTGCTCAATCTGCAGCAGGACATCGTTGACTCCAAGGCGGTCGTAGCGCATGGTGCGTTCCAGGTCAGATAGGTCCGTCACCTGCCGGGACAAGCCTTCGAAGATTACGGTCAATTGGCTGGCGGAATCGTCGAGCGTGTAGTTGAACTTGACCTCGTGGGTTTCGCCGCCCTTATCGTAGCGCAAAGTCTTCTCACCCAAGTTCGCGATGCGGCGGTGCACGTCCAAATCCACGCCTTGAAAATTATGCAATCTTGCCGCCAGTGCAAAAATCCTCCCGGACACGGCAGCGCCGATTTCGAAAGGTTGAGGGTTGGCAGCTTCGTCCAGCTGTCGGATATCGAACGTTCCGTGCCCGCCTTCGTTCAGCTTAATTTCGACGAATTCCGGATAGCTGGATTTAAAGATTTTGCGGTAGGTGATTGTGGGGCTATCGGAAGACGGAAGGCCGGTTATGGCCAGGCCCCTGCCTGAGGCCTCGCCGGCGACGCAAGAAGCTACGAACGCAAAAGCGGCCACGAAAAGCGCGGGAGAAATCCTGCGAAAACTTAAGGCAACGCGATTGTTCCCGAACCGGATCATGGTCAACGAAGCCATCACGGTCAACGAGGCTATCACGATTCCAAGATGCGGTTGCGCGGAGCTTGTGTACTGCGAATTGCGCTGCGGGATACCATAACCACAGGCGTTGCGGACATTGCGGCGTCCATTCTCTGATGCGCCCGCGCCAAGTGCGCGTGGCACAAGGCCACGGCGAGCGCGTCGGCCGCGTCAGCGGGCTCCGGAATTTCCGTCAAGCCCAGCGCGGAACTTACCATTTGTTGCATTTGCTGTTTCGATGCGGCGCCGTATCCCGCGACGCTGGATTTCACTTCGCGCGGCGAATAGCTGTGAGCGGGGATCGAAGCTTGGGCCGCAGCCAGCAGAACGACGCCGCGTACTTCCGCAAGTTTCAGCGCGGTCCTGATATTCAGTGCTGTGAATACGGATTCCACCGCCACCGCATCGGGCGTGAATTCAGCCACTAGTTGCGCAATCAGCGAGTGGATTTCGTACAGGCGCGCAGCAAGTGTTGCACGAGCGGGAAGTTTAAAGGATCCGAAGCGCACCAGACGCGGCGTGGAGCCGACGAATTCGATGATGCCGTAACCGGTGGCGCCGGCCAGTGCCGGATCCACGCCAAGCACGCGCAGCCCGCGCGCTTTGGTATTCAGTCTCGCGGTGTGAAGTGAAGGCATGGCCCGCACAAGTGTACGTGCGGGCCTGAAATGATGGCTAGTATTTTTTCGTCGTGAGCGACGCGAAGGGAACTATCCGGCTACGGCAGCCTGGATTTCCTTTTCGTCGATATCGAAGTTCGCGTAGACGTGTTGTACGTCGTCGTGATCTTCCAGCGTTTCCATCATGCGAACCATCTGCTGGGCTTGCGCGCCGGTGAGCTTCACGTAATTCTTCGGGATGAATCCAACCTCAGCCGAAGAAGGCTTGATGCCCGCGGCGGTCAGAGCTTCACGAACTTTTTCCATGGCTTCCGGGGGAGTAGTAACCTCCCAGGCCGAACCATCGTCGCGCAAGTCTTCGGCGCCAGCGTCGAGCACGATGCTCATCATCTTGTCTTCGTCGGCGGCGTCCTTTGGAACCAAGATGTCGCCCTTGCGGTCAAACATCCAGCCTACCGCGCCGGTTTCAGCCATGTTGCCGCCATTCTTCGAAAGCATATGGCGAATCTCGCTGACAATGCGGTTGCGGTTGTTAGTCACCACCTGAACCAGCAGGCCAACGCCGCCTGGGCCGTAGCCTTCGAAGGTTACTTCATCCAGCGTCTCGCCCTCGAGAGTGCCGGAGCCGCGCTGGATCGCGCGCTCGATATTGTCATTGGGCATGTTCTCGCTCTTGGCGGTGAGAATAGCCGTACGCAGGCGCGGGTTGGTCACGGGATCGGCTCCGGCGGTGCGCGTGGCAATGGTCAATTCACGGATTAGCTTGGTGAAAACCTTGCCACGACGGGCGTCCGTGGCAGCCTTCTTGTGTTTAATTGTGGCCCATTTTGAATGTCCGGACATGAATAAACCTTTTACAGGAAGTATGGCAGGAGCAGCACTAGCTCTTGCCGCGACAGTGTAGCAGCAGCCCCCAAATCAGGCAAGCGCAGCGCTGGACACCAGAAGGAACTGTGCTTCGGTGGATTATTCGAGCAGATCGGGCTGTTCGCGGGTTATACGCGCGAGCAGCGGCTGAAACTGAAACCATCCGGCGAGATGGCTTCCGACTTGTTCCCTGGTGCCAACCGCTGTCGCGTGATCGATCTTCACCGGCTTGCCCGCTCCCTCCGCGAGTAATTGCGCCTGGCAACTTCGGTCCATGGTGATGAACCACCAGGCGGCTTCTTCGACGCACTGGCCCACGGTGATCAATCCGTGATTCCGCAGGATCGCGGCTTTGTGCTGACCGAGAGCCTTCGCGATTCGCTCGCCTTCAGACGTTTCATAGACCACGCCGGTAAACTCCGCGAACAATCCGTGGTCCTCGTAAAACGCGCAGGCATCCTGCGTAATTGGATCCAGCAGCCGACCGAGCGAGGCCCAGGATTTTCCGTTCAGCGAATGTGCGTGCGCGGCCGCGATCACATCGGGACGCGCGGCGTGCACCTGCGAATGGATGGCAAATGCCGCGCCATTGACCGGATATTTTCCCTCCACCACTTCGCCGTGATGATTCACCAGAATCAGGTCGGACGCGCGTATTTGGCCGAAGTGCATCCCGAACGGGTTCACCCAGAAATGATCGAGCCGCTCCGGATCGCGCGCGGTGATGTGTCCCGCCACTCCTTCATCGAATCCGAACTTCGAAAAAAGGCGGAATGCGGCGGCCAACATCTGTTTGCGATGGAGGCGCTCCTCCGCGGCGTTGGCAAACACCGGTGGTCGCGGCATGTTCAATACATTTGCTGGTGCTCCGGCCATTTAGCCCTCCCGTGGGCAGAGAATGTCCTGCCTTGGCACAGTACCCGCGATTATATACAATGCCCGCCGCGTTAGTCACTGTCATCTGTAAGCAACTATCAACAGTTGGGGCTGATGCTTCGGTCCAATCGTTCTTTGTGGAGGAATGGCCATGAGCAATGCGAATCACAAATTCGAACTTGCAGCGCGTCCCGTGGGTATGCCGAAGCGAACCGATTGGAACTATAAGGAAGAGCCGGTTCGCGACCCCGGTGAAGGCGAATTCCTCGTAAGGATTTTGTATATCTCGCTCGATCCGGCCATGCGCGGGTGGATGAACGAAGGGAAATCGTACATTGCTCCGGTAGGGATCGGTGAAGTGATGCGCGCGGGGGCGCTGGGTCGCGTGACCGCGTCGAAAAATCCCAAGTTCGCGGTGGGCGATCACGTTTACGGCGCCTTCGGCGTTCAGGAATTCGCCATATCGAACGGGACCGGCATCACGAAGGTGAACGCCGGCGCGATTCCTCTGCCGGTCTTTCTCGGCACGCTTGGAATGCCGGGGATGACCGCCTATTTTGGCCTGTTGGATATCGGCCAGCCGAAGCCCGGCCAAACGGTAGTCGTCTCGGGCGCGGCCGGAGCGGTGGGGACCGTCGTCGGGCAGATCGCAAAGATAAAGGGATGCACTGTGGTTGGCATCGCCGGCGGCGCGGAAAAGTGCAACTACATTGTGAAAGATCTCGGCTTCGACGCGGCCATTGACTACAAGTCGGAGGATGTACGCAAAGCACTCCAGCAGCATTGCCCCAAGGGCATTGACGTTTATTTTGACAACGTCGGCGGCGACATCCTGGAAGCTGCTCTGTCACAGCTTGCGCGGGGTGCGCGAATTGTCATATGCGGTGCGATCTCGCAGTACAACAACACCACGCCAATCAAAGGGCCTTCGAATTATCTTTCGCTGCTGGTCAATCGCGCCAGCATGAAAGGTATGGTGGTGTTTGACTACACCGATCGTTATGCCGAGGCTGGGCGCGAAATGGCCGGCTGGATGGCTGCCGGCAAGCTGAAATCGCGCGAGCACATTGTGGAGGGCTTCGAAACATTTCCA
The DNA here is from genome assembly GCA_049693595.1 of Candidatus Acidiferrales bacterium. Lineage (GTDB taxonomy): Bacteria > Acidobacteriota > Terriglobia > Acidiferrales > UBA7541 > Palsa-295. The sequence goes on from JBAVQA010000133.1 coordinate 5,807, forward strand.
GACACTCTGCTGAAGCTCTTCAAGGGCGAAAATATCGGAAAGCTCGTGCTCAAAGTAGCCTGAGCGTGAGCAAGGCGTCTTAGCGTGCTCACCTGTTCGCTCCAGGGGCGCTTCCTCGGAGTTGTCGCGAGCTTCACTGTGAGACAGATGCTCGTAAAGCATCGGTTAATCTTCTGGCGGCTTACAAATGCTAAGCTGCCGTCGTGAATTCCAACGCTGATCGTACAACTGCCGGTTCGGCACTCCTCGCGTCTGTTTATTTCGTGCGGAGTCGATGGCTCCTTCTTTTGCTGATTTCCGCAGTCGTTTTGCTACCTTGCATTTGGCACAAGCATATCGAAGCGGGTGATTTGGCTAGCCATGTGTACAACGCGTGGTTGGTTCAATTGATTCACCAAGGGCGAGCTCCAGGATTATGGGTCGAGAACATTTGGCAGAATGTTTTTTTTGATTCTTTGTTAACACATCTCGCTGCTCTTTTTGGGCTCGGCCTAGCGGAAAAAGTTGCCGTAGCTCTGGCAGTACTGTTGTTTTTCTGGAGTCTGTTCGCATTCGTGTCCGCAGTGTCTGGCGAGGCTCCTTGGACTTTGATCCCGGTATTCGCCATGCTTGCCTACGGATGGACGTTTCAAGTTGGGTTTTTCAATTATTACATTGCCATTGCACTGTCGTTTCTAGCTTTGTCTGTTGTCTGGGCCGAGCGCGGGTATAGGCGGCTCTTCTCGTTAACGTTAGTTCCGCTAATCTTCTTGGCGCACCCGCTGGGACTGTTGTGGTTTTTTGCCGCGGCTCTTTACATTCTCCTTGCAGAGAGACTTCCGCCTCGCGGGCAGTTTTTTTTGCTGGCTATCTCGGGCTTGCTGCTGTGGTTGGTGCACAAGTACATGTGGAGTCACTTCAAGGTTGCCGGCCCGGCCAAACGTATTTATACGATCGTCGGAATAGATCAATTGGTGTTGTACGGATACCGTTATTGGTTATTGGCTGGGGCCCTCCTCTTGATCGTAATGGCGATTCTCGTCGTAGACGTGATGCAGCGGAGAAATGAAAAAGAGTATTGGTCGCGGCTGAGCATTCTGCTCCAGCTCTACATCGCAGTGGAGTTGGGAGTGCTGCTGCTTCCGAGCCTTGTTTTCCTGCCGAAATATCCGGGAGCGTTGGCATTGCTTGTGGAGCGGCTATCCCTGGTATCCGCGATCCTTCTGCTCGGCCTCCTCGGAGTGTTCAAACAACGGCCGTGGCATGCGGTCGGATTCGGTGCGTGTGCTTGTGTTTTCTTCATCTTCCTTTATCAGGACACGGCCGTACTAAATGGCATGGAAGAGCAAGTAGAAAGAATGGTCAGCACGTTGCCGTCAGGTACCCGAGTCATGGCCTCGATATTTAAACCGCTTCACACGCCGATCTACTTTCCCGCGCATATGGTGGATCGAGCGTGCATTGAAAGATGCTTTTCGTACGGCAACTATGAGCCCTCTTCGGGTCAGTTCCGCATCCGGGCCCTGCCGGGGAACGGGATTGTGACGGTGAGCCCATTCGACGGCGGAGCGATGCAGCGAGGTGTTTACATCGTGAAACCTGAAGACCTACCTGCGTTTCAAATCTATCAGTGCACCCCATCGTTTACCGAATTATGCATCCGGGAATTACAGGCAGGCGAACGAAACGATCGTCTGGGAGTGCATCCCGGCCAGTGATTCAGGTGAGATCCGCTCCCCAATTGCAGGCTGATGGGAAATAGGTCCGATCGCCATTCAATCCAGAGTATCGCAGTGCACCATACGGACGCTCGTTGACTTGTTGAACAGCAGACGATAGCATTCGCGTTCGCAAAGGATCCTAGCCTTTATGGTTGGCCAGACATTTTCCCACTACCGCATACTCGAAAAACTCGGCGGCGGTGGCATGGGCGTGGTGTACCGCGGCGAGGATACGAGGCTGGGCCGCAGCGTGGCCCTGAAATTCTTGCCGGAAGATTCCTCCAAGGACCGGCAGGCACTCGAACGGTTCCAGCGCGAAGCACGGGCGGCTTCGGCGCTGAACCACCCCCACATCTGTACGATCTACGATATCGATGAGCGCGAAGGCCGCCCATTTATCGTCATGGAGTATCTAGAGGGCCAAACGCTGAAGCATCGCATCGAAGGCCGGCCGATGGAAATCGAGGAGATTCTAGAACTCGGCATCCAGATTGCCGATGCGCTGGCCAGCGCGCATGCGAAGGGCATCGTGCATCGTGACATAAAGCCGGCAAACATCTTCATCTCGCAAAGCGGAAGCGCCAAGGTTCTCGATTTCGGGTTGGCGAAAATAGGATCGAAACGGCGGAGGGTCGGCGAAACCGTCGCAGTTTTAGCTGAGGATACTGCGGGCGCAAGCCCCGAATACCTCACCAGCCCGGGCACAGCCATGGGCACCGTGGCGTATATGTCCCCCGAACAAGCACGCGGCGAAGACGTGGATGCGCGCAGCGATCTGTTTTCTTTCGGCGTGGTGCTCTACGAAATGGGAACGGGACGCCTGCCGTTTTCAGGCAGCACTTCGGCCGTCATCTTCGACGCGATTCTCAATCGCGCGCCTGTCTCACCTGTGCGATTGAATCCGAAAATCCCAGTCGAGCTGGAGAGGATCGTAAATAAATTATTGGAGAAGGCCCCGGAGCAGCGGTACTCCAACGCGGAAAAGTTGCGCACCGACCTTCAGCAGTTGAAGCGCGATTCCGGCTCAGGGCGAATCGCAGCCGCAACCGCGGCAGAAGTCGAAAAATCGGTTGCAGTGCTTTATTTCGAAAATTTAAGCGGAGCGAAGGATGACGAGTACTTCCGCGATGGCATGACGGAAGACATCATCACCGAGCTATCGAAAATCGGTAAGCTTCGAGTTTTCCCACGCGCTGAAATGCTGGTGTATAGAGACAAGCCGGTCACGGCGCCTCAAGTCGGTCAGGAACTTAACGCCGCCTACGTATTGGGCGGAAGCCTGCGCCGGGCCAAAAACCGTTTGCGAATCACCGCACAGTTGGTGGAGACGCGGACGCGCCACTCGGTCTGGGCAGAACGCTACGACCGCGAGATGGAAGACGTCTTCGCGATCCAGGATGAAATTGCGCAGAGCATTGCCGGCGCCTTGAAAGTGATGCTAACGGCGAGCGAAAAAGAAGCCATCGCCAAACCGCCGACGGCGGACGTCAAGGCTTATGACTACTACCTGCGCGGGCGGCAATTTTTCTATCAGTTTCGGCGCCGAGGCTACGATTTTGCGCGGCAGATGTTCACTCGCGCTATCGAGATCGACCCTGGGTATGCGCGCGCATATGCCGGCGTGGCCGATTGCCATTCTTATCTGTACATGTATTGGGAAGCCAGCGAGACAAATCTGCAGGCGGCGGACGATGCCAGCCGCAAGGCCTTACTCCTTGACCCGGGGTTAGCCGAGGCCCACGTAGCGCGGGGACTTGCGATTTCGCTCAGCAAGCGCTACGACGAGGCCGAGATTGAATTCCAGACTGCTATTCGGCTGGATCCCAGGCTCTTCGAGGCCTATTACTTCTACGCACGCGCGTGCTTTCAGCAGGGCAAGTTGAAAGACGCGGCACGTCAGTTCGAACAGGCCTCTGAGGCTAAGCCTGAGGATTATCAAGCTCCACAGTTGCTTGCCATGGTCTATACGGCGCTTGACCGCAAGCAGGATGCGGAGGAATCATACCGGCGTGCCTGGCAGCGGGCTGAGAAACATCTGGAACTTCACCCCGATGATGCACGCGCACTCTATTTGGGAGCCAATGCGCTCTGCCAATTAGGCGAGCGGGCGCGAAGTTTAGATTGGGCCCAACGCGCCCTGGCCATTGACCCCGAGGACTGCGGAATTCTCTACAACATCGCCTGCGTCTACGCCCTGCAAGGGAAACGCGATGAGGCGATCGATTGTCTAGATAAAGCCATGACACACGCTTTCTGGTATAAGCGCTGGGCGCAAAACGATGCAGACCTGAATTCTCTGCGCGACCATCCCCGATTTCAAGCTCTCATGGCTCAATCCTAAGACCACCCTCGCCTAGTTGGAACGCGATTAGTTCTTATCCGGCCCTGGAACGCCAAAGGTAAGCGAAGAAATAATTCTTAAGACGCGGGTCGTGCGCTGTGGCCGACTAGTTTTTGAAATTCGGGGTCATCGTGCAGCAGATCAAGATCGGTATCTCTGGCCGCCCAGTCTTGGTTGCTGTATCCGGCTGCAAAACACTTCTTGAGCGTTTCGAGCGCCTCTGCCTTTTTTCCAAGAACGCCGTAGGTGCAAGCGGCATTGTAGAGGGTGCTGGGATCGCCGGGACGAAGGGCGACGGCGGTCTGCAAATGGCGAACGGCTTCGTCCGCGTCTTTTGGATCGGCTGCCAGACTAACAGCCAGCAAAATGCGGGCCCGCACATCTTCGGGCACCAGCTCGAGTTGTTGGTGGAGGGCTCTTATGAACTTCTCGGTAAGCCGCTCTACTTCATTCGTCCGTCCGAGTCGTCTGAGCACCCGAGTATATGGGATATAAGTATTATAGTCGTCACCGTTGGCTTCGACAGCGCGATCCGTCAGTACCGCGGCCTCTTCAAAACGCCCTGATGCAAAATATGCCCGGCCGAGAATGTCCCAGGAGCCGTCACAGTCAGGTTTACGCTCGATGGCGCGCTGGGCCAGCAGAGCGGATTCTTCGTATTTCTTCTGCGCGTAACAGATGCGTGCGTGCGCTACCAGTACTTCCGGCAAGTCGGGCGCGAGCGCAGTGGCGCGGTCGCAGGCAGCCAGTCCTCTTTCAATCCACTTCGGACTCTGCTCGCGAAGCTCATAGATGAGGCCGCACAAGTGCGCGATGCCGGCGTGCGCCAGAGCAAAATTCGGGTCCAACTGAATAGCCTGTTCGTACATTTGCAAGCCGTAGTCCATGTTATACCGGCGCGTATAGCTTCTCCCGCGCAGGTGAAAATCGTAGGCCTGCGGGTTTTCCGTGGGCTTGCGTGCGATGGTTTTTTCTTCCTGCGGTGAGAGCGTGATCCGCAGTGCCTGCGCGATGCTTCGCGCGATTTCCTCCTGGATGGCGAACACGTCTTCCAGCTGGCGGTCGAAGCGCTCGGCCCAAACGGAATGCCTAGTCGAGGCTTCCACAAGTTGCGCGGTGATGCGCACGCGGGTCCCGGAGCGGCGAATGGAACCTTCGAGCACATACGCGGCGCCAAGCTGTTGGCCCGCTTGTAGCGCGGTAACCGGCTTGTCGCGGAATGCGAGCATCTCCGAGCGGGGAAAGATTTCCAGCTGTTTGATCTTCAAAAGCTCGGTGACAATATCTTCCGTGATTCCGTCGCGGAAATATTCGTCTTCCTTCGCGCCGCTCTGGTTTTCGAAATAGAGCACCGCAACCGATTTGTGTTTGGGTGCCACGGCCTGGACTGCGGAACCCGGAGCGCTCTTATCAGCGGCGGGGCGGCGGCTGGATTCAATGTCGCGGCTGAGGCGCTTCAAGTCCGCGCGGATATCGGAAGCATGCTGGTAGCGCAGGTCGGGGTCTTTCTCGAGCGTCTTGCCGAGGATACTTTCCATCACCAGCGGCAGGCGAGGATTCAATTGCTTCGCAGGCGCGGGCGTGGAATGCAAAATTCCGTCGAAAACCACCGCCGAGGTTGGGCCGGAAAACGGAACCGTCCCAGTTGCCATTTCATAGAGCACCACGCCTAGCGAAAACAAATCCGACCGCGCGTCCAACTCTTCGCCGCGGGCCTGTTCCGGTGACATATACGCGATTGTGCCCATCGAACTACCCGGACTGGTCAATTGCTCTCGATCGAGCATATGCGTCTGCGTGCGCATGGACGTAGCGCCCACCGATTCAGCGGCATGCGCGACCGTGGGCGTCAGCTTGGCCAAACCAAAATCCAAGATTTTTGCCTGCCCGCGCTCGACGAGGAAGATGTTCGCGGGTTTGATGTCGCGATGCACGATTCCCTTCGAGTGCGCCGCATCGAGTCCGCTGGCAATCTGGATCCCGAGTTCCAAGAGTTCTGACAGTTCGATAGGCTTCCCTGCTATACGGTGCTTCAAAGTCTTGCCTTCGAGCAGTTCCATGGCGATAAACGGACGGCCTTCGAATTCTCCAATATCGTGAATAGTGCAGATGTTGGCGTGATTGAGCGCGGATGCGGCGCGCGCTTCGCGGCGAAATCGTTCGATGGCCTGAGGGTCCTGAGAAATATCGTCGGGAAGAAATTTCAGAGCAACGTTCCGGCCAAGACGTGTGTCCTTGGCCTTGTAAACCACGCCCATTCCTCCGCCACCCAGCTTATCGAGAACGGAGTAGTGGGAAATCGCGCGGCCAATAATCGAGGGAGTATCCGCCACAGGCCGTGAATTGTACGCTAGCGCTTCAATGCAGGCAATCGCACAACTTGAGATGGAATGAATGCAGTCAAAATAGAGTGGAGCGTTTCCCAGCTCCGGACTGAGGAATCGTATCGGGCTGAGGGCTGTCTAGCTGGCTTGGTAGCGAAGCGGGAGCACGTCATCGCGGCGAAGCGCGAAGTCGTCAAACGTCGCGGCGTAGCCGTGCCAGCCGGGCGTGTCCAATTCTTCCGCGCGAACGATGTGGGCGGCGGTGCACATTTGCACTCGCCCCTGACCCAACGGACGCTCGACCAGCGCAACTTCCAGCTCGATCGCGGTGCCGGGTTCGAACTTGCGCGGTGCCAGGAAATAGACGCCGCTGGAGCTGATGTTCCGCGTTACGAGAGTGACCGGAATAGGTTCGGCCACTTCGCCGACTCGAAGCAAGCGTAGCGGCAGCGAAAGTGAAGCGCGAGGATTGCAGCGGCGCTCGGTGGCTACGCCAATGGCGTGCGTGGGAATACGAGCAAAATGCAGCGGCCCCGGTTTAGCTACGGCGGATACCGACTTCGTTGGATCCTGAACTTTTACTACACGCAGCGGCGATACTGCTGCCTGTCTGTTCCGTTGCGGAGCAGCCCCCATAGCTTCTCCCCCAAGTATTGCCTGACCCCACCCCTGTGGAATCCGAATATGCGCGTGGTCCGGCGCGACGTCAACAGTAGCACAGGCGAAGGTGCCGTATGATGTAACCCTTGGAAGGCGAGGCGCTTGGGGCCGTGTCGAAGGCTTTTTCCCGATTAAGGCGAAAGCGGAAACAGTTTGAGCGCGAAAAACGGATAGCGATTCCCTCCGGAACTCTATAATTTCGACTTGTAACTGAAGACAGGGTGATTCAAGAGATGTCGCGCACTTCCAATAAAACGCTAGGACGTGACCACCGGCCCGCAGCCGAGGCGCGGTGGAATGCGGTGCAGTCACGCGACCGCGCGTCGGACGGCATTTTTGTTTATGCCGTTCGCTCGACGGGGATCTACTGCCGGCCGTCATGTCCTTCTCGCAAACCTCGCCGCGAGCAAGTAGTCTTTTTCCCGCTACCGGAAGCCGCCGAGCAACAGGGCTTTCGAGCGTGCCAACGCTGCAGGCCGCGCGCTATAAATCTGCGCGATCCGCGTACGGCATCCGTGGCGAGCGTTTGCCGCGAAATCGACGCTCGAGTCCGGGCCGAGGAAGGCGGAGACAACGAAACGCGTTTGACGCTCTCAAGTCTGAGTAAAGCCGTTGGTATGGCCCCGAATCAACTCGAACGCGCGTTCCGTCGTGTGATGGGCATCACACCGCGGCAATATGCCGACGCGCAGCGGATGCGCCGCCTGAAATCCAATTTGCAAAAAGGAGAGAATGTGACTACCGCACTTTACGACGCAGGATTCGGTTCAAGCAGAGGCTTGTATGAACGCGCCCCTTCGCAACTCGGCATGACGCCCGGAACGTATCGGGAGGGAGGCGCTGGAATGCAGATTCACTACACGATAGTCGATTCTCCGCTGGGGCGTCTGCTGGTGGCTGCGACCGATCGCGGAATCAGCGCGCTCTATCTGGGAGAAAAGGATGCCCCGCTAAAGGCCGCGCTGCAAAAGGAATATCCGCGCGCGGAAATCGACAGCGATAGCAGCGCATCGAAAAATCTTGGAGGATGGGTGAGCAAAGTCCTGGCACATCTTCGGGGCAAAGAGCCGCATCTCGATTTGCCGATTGATGTGCAAGCTACCGCGTTTCGGCGGCGTGTCTGGGAGGAGCTCAAGCAAATTCCCTACGGGGCGACTCGGACCTATAGCGAAGTTGCACGAGCGATTGGGCGTCCTGCGGCAATCCGCGCTGTGGCGCGCGCTTGTGCCACCAACCCTGTTTCCGTGGTAATTCCTTGCCATCGCGTCGTGCGTGCCGACGGAAACCTGGCTGGATACCGCTGGGGCCTCAACCGCAAGCGCGCGCTGCTCGAACACGAATCAGCGGCCCGGAACGTGGAAAAAGTCAGAACTGCGAAGGCTTGACCGACGTCGAGCTTCTTAGTTCTGCGAAGATCAGCCTTGAGGATGTACCTTTTCCGTACCCTTGGGCCAATGGGGCTTGAACTCGGACTCGCCGATCGCGGGATTGCGAACGATCTTGGAATAGCGGATGGTGAAATAATCTCCTGAACCGGTTTCGTTGAATTGCTGCTGGACGGGAAGCCAGGACGATTCATCGAACCAGATCTGAATCTTCGAAATCTGATTCCGTGCCTCCGCGGACTTTGGAGTTAACTCCAGCTCAATGGTCTTCTTATCATCCACCAGCGGTTCGCCCAACAGCGTGACCAGATAACTTTTCTGAAGCTCCTTGCCGGACGTGCCGAAACCAAGCAGCAGAAATTGATCCACCACGGTACGGTTCTTGCCCAGATTGTAATCCTCGACGCGATTCAAACCGGGAGTATAAACATAAAGGTTGTCGCCGGTGCGCAGGACCGTGCGCGCGTCCGGTGACTTCATTTGCAGAAGCATCTTGTCGCCGCGCACGAGCAGGGTGCCGGTTTCCGTGGAGTGGTCGTTGACCACGACGGTGACCTTGGTTCGCTCCACATCCGCCGAGAGGCTGCGAAAGGTCTTGTCTTGAGCGTCGAGCTGGCGGAGAACCGATTCCAGAGTCCATGAGCTTCGGCTCTGTGACGCAGCGGTCCAGCTACCCGCGCAAATCGCGCAAAGAACCAAGCAAAGCCGCGGCATTAAGCTGATCCGATTGAGTATCAAAACGGCCCCCGAGACTCACCTTAGGATCGTGCTGGAAACAGCGGGCCATGATAACACAGAGGATTGGATGCATCGGCCGATTGGGGGGTTCCCTGTTGCGTAAAAGTGGATGGGGAAGATGCGAATCTCTCCGTTAGGAGGTGGACGGTAACATCGTAATACACAACGGAGCCGTCAGGGGCGCGCAGCGGGTCGATGCGCGTGACTTGGAACGTGCGTTCCTTCAAATCGTCCACGGCGCGGCTCAGAATGTCGTGTGTTTCGCGTTCGAGCTCGGGGGTGGGTTCCTTGGCGCGTTTTTCGGGCTTTAAAATTTTGGCGTCCAACCGGTAGGTGCGCGTCTGATTCTCCCCGTCTTCGGACAAAAGCTGAACATCGGAGCTCGCCAGAGCGATGCTTTGCGGTTGGTCGTGGAACAGGGTGCGTGGGGTGAGCAACACGAATAATACGATGGCTACGACCATCAAATCGTAGGGCCAGCTTCCGCGCTCGAAGGACCAAAAAATTGTTCGAACGATTCCTTGCCATACCTTGCGCATGTTAGTGGACTGTAGAGCCGTCAACAACCTGGCCGTCGCGCATGTGCAGCACTCGGTTTCCATAGGCAGCGGCGTCCGGGTTGTGAGTAATCATCACAATCGTCTGCCCCAAATCTTTATTGAGCTGGCGAAGCAAGTCCAGGACTGCTTCCGAGCTTTTCGTGTCGAGGTTTCCGGTAGGCTCATCGGCGAGAACGATTTTCGGCTCGCTGACGATAGCGCGAGCGAGCGCCACGCGCTGCTGCTCGCCGCCTGAAAGTTCCGAGGGTTTGTGCGTTAGCCGCCCGGTGAGTCCCAGAAGATTGGCTACAACTTCAAAACGGTGTGGGTCGAAGCCGTTTCCGTGAATGTGCTGCGCGAGCGCGATATTGTGATAAGCGTCGAGCGTAGGCAGCAAATTGAACTTCTGAAAAACGAATCCGACTTTATGCCGCCGCAAGAGCGTTCTGGCGGCGTCGGTCATGGTCGTAAGATCGTTTCCGTCCAGCAGGACACGGCCGCGGGTAGCCTGGGCCAATCCGCCAATCACATGCAACATGGTGGATTTGCCGCAGCCGGAGGGCCCCATGATGGAGACGAACTCGCCGGGGAAGACTTCCATGTTGACGCCGCGGAGCGCCGCTACTTCCAGCTTGCCGGAACGATAGACTTTCCACAGATTTTCGGTTTTAAGTATCGGCTCCAACGCCCGCTCCCGTGCGAGTGTCAACACTTCCGAGGATGGAAATATTCTAGTCGCGTTCGCCATTTCTTCCTAGCGGGTATGTGGGTTGAGGGAGGGTCAAATGTGGCATTTTATTCGTAAGCGAGGGCTTCGACCGGGTCCTTGCGGCTGGCAATCCAAGCAGGGTAGCACGAGCCCAAAAGGCCGCCGGCGATGGCGATCAAGCCGGCGCGCACAGTCCAACCGTAAGTAATCTGGATCGGCAATGAGGGGTGAAGATTGTGGATGATGGCGCGTAGGGCAAAGCTCAGACCTACTCCAGCAGCCGATCCCACCAAACACAGCAGGGTTGTCTCACTGAGAATGATTCTTACGATGTAACTCTTGGAGGCTCCCAGCGACTTCAACACGCCGATTTCGCGCGTGCGCTCGATGACGGTGGTGTACATGGACAAGAAAGTGACCAAAAATCCGACAATGACAGCAATACTGATCATTACGTTTATGAAGGTGCCTAGATAAGGCACGTTCGACGAGGTCATCAATGCCATCAGGTCTTTGGGCTGGCGGACTTCGTACCCCGGCAGAAGCTGTTTGGCTTCCTCTGCCACTGCGGCTGCATGATTGGAACGGTCGCACTTAATCAAAAAGATCGACGCCTTGTCGTGCGCGCCGGTCATTTCCTGCAGTGTGGAGAGGAGAACAAATAGCCGTGCGGATTTGCCGTGCTCGACGATTCCAGCCACATGAAAATCGTGCCCAAGGATGTGCAGCGTCTGCCCCACCTTCACGTTTTTCCCTTTAGCGTAAATGTCGTCCACCAAAATGTCATTCGGCCCCTGAAGTTCGTGGCCCGAGTAAAAGACAAATCCGCCGGATACAGCGCGGAAGCTTTCCGGGTCAATCCCGAAAATGTTTTCCAGCGCGGCGACCGAATTAAGCGAAATTAGCACGGGAGAAACGGCCTGGACGTAATCGAGTCGCTGCAACTTGTCGGCTATGCTGACGGGCATGGGCGCGCCGCCAAAGTTCATAAACAGAGACGAGGAGGGGGGCTGAACCATAACGTCTGCGCCGATGCCTTCCGTGCGCTTGGCGTAGTCCTGCAGCAAGCCAGTGGTTAGACCGACCACCATGATCACCAGAGTGACTTCGACAGCAACGGCGATGGCCGTAATGAAAGTGCGAAGGGGACGGTGGAGCACGTTTTGCAGGATCATGTAGCGGATCACGGCTTTTGCGGCTCCTTAGCGTCTTCACCCGGGTGGATCAGTTTAGTTCCGGGCGGTTGCTTGAGTACGAAGCGGTCGGCTGCGATCGGCTCATTGACGGTGAGTTTCTTGACATCGATCTGCAGTTGATAATCATCGCTGGGGCGGCTGATCGCAATTTCGTGCGGATAAGTTAAGGTGGCCGTCGCCGAATCCGCGGATGTCGCGGTATTGGACGCTTGCGAAGCGTTGGGCGTGGCGGCGACCGAGAGCCAATTCGAATAGTGAATGTCTGACACCACTTTTCCGCCGGAAGCAAAGTCTTTCACTCTAGCTATCTGCAAGGTGGTGCGGTCGAACCAAATTTTGCGCGCCATTTCCCATCCGGATGAACCCGCAGCACCGCCATTTGTTGCGTTTTCTCCGGATGGGGCGCGGATCGCGGTGAGGACGTAATAGCGACTGGTACCTTCGCTGGCTTCTTCGAACAACACCGGCGCCCCGGCCGGAACCGGTTCCCATAACAGAGCGTCAACCAAATGTTGCGGGCGAAGATTTTCGATGGGCTTTGATGCTTGCCGCTCCAAGTTGTCCGGGCCTTCGATGAATTCACTCTTTGATGGAATGTAAATGTGAAATGTGTCGCCGTCACTCACCATATCGAATACGTTCTTGCTGACGACTGGCGCCTGGCCGATTACCCGAATGTTCGCGGGCTTGGCAGCCAGGATGAATCCGTTTACTTCATGATATTGCTCAATAACGCCTGAGTACGCGGAGCCGGCGGTGAGTTTCATAGACACTGTTGCGTTCAGTGAAGTGACGGATTGAGCCTGCTGATTGTAGCGTCCGATGAGATCGTCCTCGCTCGCGGTGAGAAGTTTTGCCGGCGCGTCTCCTGGTTTGACGACCGTTTTATGGCTGACGGCGCAACCGCTGACAAATGCTGCCGCTGCCATCATTCCGATTATCCAAGCAAAGCCAGAGACCCTCAGATTGTTGCGCCCCCGCGAATGCCAGTGAGGCAATGTAACAGCCGCCTTCGGGGGTGTCAACGAAACCGCCGAGGCGGGTCGGTTGGTTACACGCGCATAGGAAGGCATCGAAAACGCGTCTGAGCATATTTGAATTTTTTGGCGATTTGAGCAACTCGCAGTTGTTTGTTTTCTGTAAGTTACAGGGTGTTCTACTTCCTGAATTTGGCGATTTAAATTGGCGCGATTCGTGGAAAATCGGGAGCGAAAATTAGAGGCGAGCAATGTTTTTGGCGCGGTATGCTCCGTCGCTGGGGATTTGGGCAGGCTGGAGCGGGCGCGGCATGCTGCGCCCCTACGAAGAGATGCCGTGGCCATAAGGGCAATCGTGCTCCCGGTTGTTATTTCAGAGGATCTTCGTGGTTTCGTAGCGCTCTTAGGCGGGGTAGCGGCCAGCTCTCGAAGCAGCGCGGAGTTCTCCCCTGCGCTACCGTAAAGCGCCCGATGCTGCTCAATTTTAATCACGGAAAACGCTAGCATGCTGTTCCGTGGAATTCAAGGACCTGTGTGCTGTGGACTTTCAGCTTCGTATTCGCGGGCTGAGGCGTGAAGGGTTAACTGGGCGGGGAGGCGCCGGGCGCGGGGATGTCCACGCGAGCGGAGCAACGTAGGTAGCCTTGGCCGACGCAGCTAAGAGTGACAGTGCCGGCGCCGGTTGCGCTGGCAGTTTTGCCGATGACCAATGTTCCGTTGAATCCAGGGGCGGTGATGTGGCAGGCCGGCGCAGGCCGTGTATTCGGAGTCTCCGAGACGGCGTTGAGGCAAGTGAAGGTTACCGGTCCGGTGATGTCGGTTTTGTCGGGATGCGAACCGGAGGCGTCGGTGGTTGCCTGGAGCGAGTGCACTTGGGCTCTATTTCTGGGTCTTTGCGCTTTGACCTGATAGGCGAGTGTGAGAATCGAAACTGCCAGCAGAGCGAGGAATGAAATGGGATATCGCGTGGTCACCGCAAGCCTCCGATTGGCTGTGGACTTTACACCCATGCAATGACGCATGGCAAGATCCTACGGTTCAAGAAAAGAGGCATGCAAACCGTCTAGACGGAGGGGTGGTCGTTTCTGCGGATGTGGAGGAGCTTTTCGACTTCTGCGATGACGGTGCCGGATTTGTC
>JBAVQA010000134.1:0-3685 GCA_049693595.1 Candidatus Acidiferrales bacterium
TGTCCGAGGAAGATTGATTGCGGGTCACGCCGCCGATTCTACATCACAAGCAATTCTCGCCTTGCACTTGAATTGACGGTTTTTTGCGAGGGCATAATTCGGGCTTGCAGTGACAATCACCACGAAAATCAAAAGAGCCGGCGGGACGCCCTTCGGCTTCCTCAGGATAAACCGGCGCTACGAAAAACGGGGCGCGAGTGTTTATTGTGTAGCGGATTTTTCGCCCAGCCGGCGCATGCGCTCTTGCAGCTTCTTGCGCAGCGTGGAAGGCGCGTTCGGATTAAACGCGACAAGGTACCACAGTGGTTGCGTGCGATCCCTGCTGAGACGCGTGAGGGTAGCCGCGTCGCTATTCGGATGCCGCGCGATGTTTTCGCGTATCGCCGAGTAAGGATGATGCGAAAGATGCCCGAGCGTCTTGGCGGAAACCTTGGGATGCTCGCTGATCAACCGCAGCAAATAGTAGTCTTCTTTCGGCGCCTGCCGCGACAAGCTGTCCAGCGCTTCCGGCCTTACCTCCGCGCTCAGAACCAAACCGATTTTTTCATCCCATCCGGCATTGATGTGATTCAGCTCCTGGGTGCGCGCGTGGATCAATTGCTCGATGACGCGCCGTTCTTGCTCCAGCCGCGGCGCCGGGAGCGCGCTGCGCTCCACCGAATCAAGCACGCGCAAAAGATGCTGCCGCTCGCCAAACACAATTTGAGAGGTCCGTACCGTCTTTCCCTTCGCCGAATTTCGAACCAAATCTGAACGTCTCATCGTTTGCTCACCCCGCAGGTCTCACAAGCCGCAAGCGCTTCCCAGGAAGCGGCTCTGGAGGAAAATGGACTCCCGCTTTCGCGCGGCGATGTCTTCGCAATTTACGCTAGCGCTACGCCAACAGACAACGAGCCAAATTATCCGACCTCGGTGCCGTATAGTAAAGGAAACTGCGGCGAACTGTTCCGTAGCGCGCAATACGCGGTTCTAGAACCATCCAAATTGCCAGTTCGCAGCTTTGGCGTAAGGTGGTTTGCGGCCGCGTTTATACGCCCCGCAGAGCATCCTCACCGGCAATTTGCCTTCCGCATCGCGCTACTGCTGCGCACATCTGAAACGAAAGGCCAGCAAAGTACAGGTAACCGTTTTGACTCGCTAAGTCCTGGTATTACACAACTATTACAAATTCCTTTTCCCATTACTGCTAGTCTAATCTCATCGTAAGACAAGTTACGGAACGCGAAGAAATATCGAAACTCGAGAAGAGAAGAAAGGGCCAAAAACAATGGGAGTCGAACTCACCGATCTGGACAGGAAGGCGGCAGCCAACGACGAAGTGAACTGGGTCACGGCTTCGTTCATGGCGATATTCCACGTGGGCGCCATCGCGGCGCTGTTTTTCTTCACCTGGAAGGCGTTTTTTGTCGCTGTAGTTCTGTGGTGGATGGCGACCAGTCTGGGAATCGGAATGTGCTATCACCGGCTTCTCACGCACCGCGGCTACCAAGTTCCCAAGTGGCTTGAATACACGCTTACCGTCTTCGCCACCCTTGCGCTCGAAGGGGGCCCGATTTTCTGGGTCGCCACGCATCGAATTCATCACAAATATTCTGACCACGAAGGCGACCCGCACTCACCGATCGACGGCAAATGGTGGTCGCATATGGGCTGGATCCTGATGGGCAAATCCATGCACCACGACACATCAACGCTCGCCCGTTATGTCCCCGACCTGGCCAAAGACAAGTTCCACGTTTGGATCACGAAATATCACTACGTGCCGATGATCGTACTCGGACTGATACTCCTTGCGGTGGGCGGCTGGAAGTTCGTTCTGTGGGGAATTTTCTTCCGGACCGTGATCGGTCTGCATTTCACTTGGCTGGTTAACTCCGCCACCCATTCATGGGGAACGCGCCGCTTTGAGACTCGCGATCTCTCCACCAATAGCTGGTGGGTCGCGTTGCTGACCTGGGGCGAAGGCTGGCACAACAATCATCATGCGCATCCGGTCTCAGCTCGTCACGGTTTGCGCTGGTTCGAGGTTGACACAAACTGGTATGCCATCTGGCTACTCAAGAAATTCGGATTGGCGAAACAGGTTCACACCACAAAGCTCGCAGCCATGAAGCGCGCCGAAGAAGCCGCCAGGCAAACACCGCAATTCGTAGCTCCAGAACCGCGGCCCGAGCTAGTCTCCGCGCAACTGTAGACATCAAACTGAGCCGCGGTTTTTCAACCGCGGCTCAGAAAAACGCCACAAACGCCCTCCCCCTCGTCAGTTAACGACACAGCCTTCGGTTACGCATCTACTGCGCCGAAACGCGCCCCTCGCGGTACAATCCAGTTGAGACCTTCGACAAACCCATGCGCATCGCTAGCCGCCGAAAAACAATCGCATTTTTCCTTGTGCTGGGCATATCCCTGGTGGCGCTGGCTGTTGCGCTTGACGTGGGCTGGATCATCCTCAACTGGCGCCAGAGCGTCATGTTATTCCTCGGCGTAATTGTTTTCGCTACGATTATTCTCGGCATGATCTTGAACACCACCTTCCTCGTCCGCGAAATCCGGCTGAACGAACAGCACGGCAGCTTCATCAACGCAGTCACGCATGAACTCAAGACGCCGATCACCTCCATTCGCCTGTACCTGGAAACGCTCCAACGGCGCGAAATAGAAGAGGCCCAGCGACAACAGTTCTACCAACTCATGCTCGACGACACCGACCGCTTGCTGGGTACAGTCGAGCAGGTTCTGAAAGCCGGTCAGGTGGGATACAAGCGCGGCGAACAATACCGCGCCAAGATCGATCTGGGCAATCTCGTCGCCGAGTGCATGGAACTTGCGCGCACCCGGCACCATCTGGGTTCCGGCGCTTTGCACTTTGCATCCGCGAACGGCCAGCCGGCGAGCGATGGCCATGCAAAGGACGCGCCGCTTGCGAAGCCAGTCACCGAATTCCCAGTGCTCGGCGATCCGGAAGAGCTTCGCACCGCCGTATCGAACGTCCTGGACAACGCAATCAAATATTCCGGAGGAAACGTTGACGTCGCGGTCAGCATCGAGACGCCGGATGAAAAGCACGTGGTTCTCCGCGTTCGCGACAGGGGAGTCGGCATTCCAACCGATCAGCTCAAGCGCGTCTTCAAACGCTTTCACCGCGTCCGGCGCCGCAGCACTTCCAAGGTGAAAGGCACTGGCCTGGGACTTTTCATCGTCCGCTCGATCGCGCGCGCGCACGGCGGCAAAGTTTTTGCCGAAAGCGAAGGCGAAAACCAAGGCACCACCGTCACCTTGGAATTGCCGCGGAGCGCCACATGAGCAGCCGCGTGCTGGTGGTGGAGGACGAAGCGCACCTGGCCGACGGCCTGAAGTTCAACCTGGAAGCCGAGGGATATTTTGTCCAGGTAGTGGGCGACGGCGAATCCGCGATTGACCGCCTTCTAAAAACAAGAGAAAAGTTCGACGCCGTAGTCCTCGACGTAATGCTCCCCGGAATCGACGGCTTCGGAGTTGCTTCCGCTCTGCGCAAAGCCAAAAATTATGTTCCAGTCCTGATGCTGACCGCGCGCGGGCGCCCGGAAGATGTCCTGGAAGGTTTTGCTTCCGGAGCGGACGACTATCTGCCCAAACCATTTCAATTGCCGATATTTTTGGCGCGGCTTCAGGGACTTCTCCGCCGCACTGGCTGGCTGAGCAACGG
>JBAVQA010000135.1:0-1885 GCA_049693595.1 Candidatus Acidiferrales bacterium
GCAACTTCTTGACAACCTCATCACCGAGGCCATTCTTCGAACTTATAAGAGGGCGGCAATCCGTCCCTCGACTCCCATTCCAACATTCTCCGACCTTCGCGACGAACTGTCCCAATGGCGTGACGAGGAAAAGAACCAACGTGTGATGGACGAAGCCCATCTGGCAGCGATCAAGCTACGCAGCTGGACCGGCGAAAAGGGAGTCTATTCAAAGCTGTTCGACCGGCCCACAACGATTTCACTCGACAATCCCTGGTTGTTCTTCAACGTGGAGCAATTGAGCGATGACAGGCGGCTGGAAACGGCAATGAGCCTTCTCATTGCTCACGCCACCGCGCAACGGGCAGCGGGCAAGGCGGGCAGGCGGAGCATCACGGTTCTCGATGAGTGCTGGTTCCTGCTTGATTCTCCGGTGCTGGCGCCCGAAGTGGTCCAACTGTTTCGCACGGCGCGCAAACGTAACGCCAGTGTCTGGGGAATGAGCCAAACGGCGGAAGATTTTGTGGGGACCGAATCGAAGCCGAGGCCGCACGGGGCGGGCATCGTGAAGAACTCGACCACCAAGATCATCGGCCAGCAACCGGGAGATATGACCGCCCTGCGGGAGCATCTGCACCTGAACGATACCGCTTTGAACCAGATCAAGCATTTCAGCGCTCCCATCAAGGGTAAGTGCGCCGACGCGCTCATCGTGATCGGCGAGAAAGCCGACACCACGCACACAATCCGCATGTCACCGACGACGGTCGACTACTGGGTCATGACGACCTATGCGCGGGAACGTGTTTATCGGTCGTGGTGGTTAGAGCAACGAAAGTCGGTGCCTTTGATCGAAGCCTATCGTGAACTGGCTGAACGGTTCCCGGCCGGGCTGGCCGATGTTGATCCACTTCCGGAAGAAATCTCAGGAGAAGTCGCAAGAGGTACACGCATATGAAAATGAAAACTCTGGAACTCCTTCGCAACTTTCAACACAGGTTGAGCCGCAGCAGGCGATGGCTGTTCGTAGCGGTGATCACCTTGTGTTTGATTCCCTCGACCACGCGAGCTGACGGAATCGGAGACATTCTGTCCCTCTTTCACACCATCACCAGCACCCTCCAAGGCCCGATAGGCGGAGCGTTGAGCGAAATGCGAAAGGTGAGTGCCGCCGTAAACAATTTTCGCCAGCAGATCATCTGGCCTTTGGCCCTGATCAACCAGACGAGATCGTTTGTCAGTGCAACGCGGGCGCACTACACCGGCCTGATGTCCCAGATTGAAAGCCTCAAGAACAACAGCGCAACCCTTGCTCTTCCCATGCAACTGGAGTCGATGTTCCGAGGCGCCCAGTCGGGGTCCATCGGCCAGATCCCTTCGCTGTACACGCAGGTCTACCAACCGGTTGCACTGGCTGGAATTGCCCAGCCGGGGCAGCGCAACCTCATGGACATCGATGATGCAATGTCCATGGATTCGCTGAAGACGGCCATGGTCTCCGACCAAACCACCCAGGGGATGCTGACTCTCGCTGATTCTCTCGAACAGCAGGCGATGACTGCGGCTCCCGGGTCGGCGTCCATGGTCACCGCCCAGGCCCGCGTCGCCGATCTTGTGACTCAGGCGCAGCTCGCGAAAATGCTTGCCGCTCAACTGCGCCAGGAGGCAACGAAACTCGCGCACCAGAATGCGACGCTCAAGCACAGCGCAACAACCACGCAGAATCTTTTCAACCAGATCCAGCAAGTTCTAGCTCATCCATAAGGAGTTCGCAAAATGAAATTGCCCACGCTCTCTCGTATTTGGAAAGTCCTCCGGAACGCAGTGGCCGCACTATGCGGTCTGGTTCTCGTAATTGCGCTGCTGCCCAGCAAGGCCCGCAGCCAGCTCGGGCTTGATCCGTGCT
>JBAVQA010000136.1:0-5825 GCA_049693595.1 Candidatus Acidiferrales bacterium
GCATCTGGGGCGCCCGACGCAGTCGCGGCTGCGGGAGTGGCGGGGACTTTCTCGGCGCCGACTGCTTTGCTGGAGGCCTGCGCCTTCAGGGCGGCGATCTGGGCCTTTACGAACGACGTTGTGCCGATGGGCAAATCGCCGCTCTTAAGCCAGTCCTCGAGCGGGACAATGGCTTCCGGGTCGCCGCGGCGGCCCAGGGAAAACAGCGCCGTGAGTTTCACGTCGAAATAGGGCTCCTTCAGATATGAAATGAGGGCTCGGGTGATTTGCACATTTTTCTTGTCGAGAGTAGCGACAGCGCTGATGGCCGAGCCGCGGCTGTCGAGCGGCTTTCCCGGTCCGGACCATTCCAGCAATAGTGGAACTGCACGGTCGTCGCCCAGTTCTCCAAGACCGCCAAGCCCGGCTTCGCGGAGAATGTCGTCGGGCGAATCCGATTTGACGGCTGCCGTCAGTAAATCGAAAGCGTTCGCAGCTTTGATTCCGGCGAGAGAACGCAGAGCAGCGGCGCGAACGTGGAAAGCTTTATCGTTCGCGGCTATGTCCGTGAGTTTGGGGCCCAGCGAGGCATCGTCTTTGAACATGCCTAGCTGCTGAACGGCAACCTCGCGAACCCAAGGCTTTTCGTCGGTTACGGCTGCGAGAACCTGCTTCTCGGCGTCGGCTCCGCCGATTTTGCCCAGCGTTCGCAGACACTCGGAGCGAACTCCCCAAAAAGGATCGTGCTGCGCCGCTTCGCCCAGGGCAGGAACCACACCCGAGTTATCGCGGATGCCGGGAGTGGCCAGAGTTGCCGCGGCTTCGGCACGGTCCGGTACGGTCTCTCCGTTCTTCAATTGATAAATCAGTGCTGCGGCGTCGCGCTTGAAATCCAAAGTCTTCAAGACTTTGTCGCCCTTATCGAAAACGACCATGAGCGGAGAGCTGTCCGCCGCGAGGGTGAAGGTTTCCTCGGCTTTGGTCACTTCGATCGGATAGGTCTTACGTCCGGTTGACGTGGCAATTTCAACGTCCACGGGCATGTCGAATAATCCAACCATTCCATCCACTTTTTGGGTTTGCTTGACGGTGAGTTTGATTTGATGCGCGGCGTCATCGTAGGCATAGGTCACGTTGTAATTCGGCGCCCCGGCGCGATAAATCCACTGCTGAAAGAATTGGTCCACGTTCGTCGCGGTGGCTTGCTCGATGGATTTTTGCAGGTCCGCGGTAACCACGTTCTGGCCGCGATGCGTTTCCAAGTAATAATGCAGCGCGTGGAAAAAATTCTGATCGCCGAGCTTGGTGCGCAACATCTTCAACACCCAGCCGCCCTTGGTGTAAATGTTTCCGGAATTCTCGAGCGAGTCGTCAAAATCGTGGGTCACAATCGGATTGTTGAAGAGCCGCGGGTTCCGAAACCACTGGCTCTGGTCGCGCCAAAATTCGTAGGCAACCGCGTCTTCGCCGTATTTCTGTTCCGTCCAAAAATGTTCGAAATATGTGGCGAAGCCTTCATTCAGCCAGAGATTCGCCCAATCTTTGCAGGTGACCAGATCTCCAAACCACTGATGCGCCATTTCGTGGGAATCAAGGCTGTCCGATCCTGAGGGAGTTTCGCCGGCAAGGCGGGGGTCGATGAGACCGCGAGTGGTCAGCGTTGTCGCGCTGGTATTTTCCATGCCTCCTACGACGAAATCGTTCACCGAAGTTTGTGCGTATTGCGCCCAGGGATAACGCACGTCCAGATGGTCGGAGAAAGTATCGAGCATCTGCTTCGTGTTCACAAACGTCGGATCGATTTTGGATTCGTCGCCGCGAGGCACTACGAATCGCAGCGGCATGCCGCGCCAAGTGTCCTTCTTTTCGACAAACTCGCCCACTACCGCCGAAATCAGATAAGTGGAAAGCGGCTGGGACTGCTTCCAATCCCAAGTCTTCATGCCATCGGGCTCAGTCTTGGCGCCGAGAAGCTCTCCATTGGAGACGGTGATCCACGATGCGGGGACGGTGAGCAACATTTCCGAGGTGGTGCGGTCGTTTGGATAATCGTAGATGGGAATGTAATAGCGAGTGTCTTCGGCTTCGCCCTGCGTCCAGATTTCTTTGGGGCGGTTTGGGTAATTCTTGTCCGGTAGAATGAAATAAAGGCCTTTCTTGGGTTGGCCGTCGTAGCGAATGAAAACGTCGTGATGTTCGCTGCGCTTCGAAGGGCTTTCCAGCGAAACGATGAGTTCTTTATCGGTGGTGGAAAATTTCGCGTCGTTGCCGTCCAGGGTTACCTTCTGAATGGTGAGATCCACGGAATCAAACTTGATCTTCTCAGTGCCGTCCCGTAGCATGGAAATACTTTCAGTCACTTCGCCGCGCACTTTTTTTTGTTCGAGGTCGAACCACAGGTGGGTCTTAATGTTCTGCAAATCGTAGTCCTTGCTCCGGGCGTAAGGTTCATCAGCGCGGGCGACCGCCGAAAATAACAAGGCTGCTGTTAAAACAAAAGCGCAGCTCACTAGCGCCCAATATCGGTGCGCGGACCCGGACGTGTGATTCATTTTTCCCCCTTAGGGCGAACGACTGCTTATAGCAAACTGACAATTATAGTACGAGAGGCGTTTGGCGCGAAGTTCGCGAGGTTGCTGCTACGCCATCAAGCGTGGGAGCCGATCCCGGCGAGAAAGTCAAAAGAGCCGGCGAGACGCCGGCGCTACGAAGGGCGAACCCTGTGCGCTGGATTTGATGACGCGCACAGTCGGCCTGGGCGGTGCTTCAGCGGGCACAGCATGCTGTGCCCCTACGGGGTCTTAGTACGGCAATACGCGTTCACTGGCTCAAGGGAAATTACAGAAGACCCTTTATTAGGCCGCCGTCGACGGCGATGGTGGTGCCGTTGATGTAACTTGCGCGCTCGGAAGCGAGAAATGCGACCAGCGCTGCGAACTCGTCAGGTTGCGCGAGGCGGCCAGCGGGAACTTGCGCGGTCATATTTTTAATGGCCTGCTCGCGGCTGATTCCTGCTTCTTTCGCTCGCAGCTCTACGAGCTCATCCAGGCGTTCGGTGAGCGTGAACCCGGGGCAGACATTATTAACGGTGATGCCGTCGGCGCCGAATTCGTTTGCGAGGGTTTTCGCCAGTCCGGTCACGCCGGCGCGCAGGGAATTGGAGAGCAGGAGGCCATCGATGGGCTGCTTTACGGACACGGAGGTGATGGTCAGGAGGCGTCCCCAATGATTGCGCTGCATGCGAGGCAGGACTTCACGCGCGAAATAAACGTTGCTCAGCAAGGTCAACTCGACGGCTGCGCGCCAATCTTCGAGGCTGATTTCGAGAAACTTTTTTGCCGGAGGGCCGCCCGCGTTCGTGACGCAGATGTCGATGCGGCCGAATTTTTTGTCCACTTCTGCGACGAAAGCGCGGACGGCGTCCGGCTTGGTCACGTCGACGGCGCGCCAAAATACGGAGCGGTTAGCGGCCTTCCCGATTTCGTTGGCCGTACGTTCGAGATCGGCTGGCGTTCGCGCGCAGATGGCGACTTCGCATCCTTCTTTTGCGAATTCTGCAGCGACTGCGCGGCCCAAGCCCTTGCTTGCGGCGGCGACGATGGCGACGCGTCCTTTCAGTCCGAGGTCCATTTGTTTTAGGCCTTGCCCGCGTTACCGCGAAGGTAAGCATCATCTTTGCGGATCCAATCTTCGCGGCGCGGGGCGAAAAAGTCTATGTCCACGGTGTCTTCCAGGGCTTCGGCCATATGCGGTACGTCTGCGGGAATCAAGACGATTTCGCCGGCGCGCAGGACGATCTCACCATCATCGAATTTAAATTTCAGCGCGCCCGACAAGATAAACGAGAACTGTTCGCTGCGATGGGAGTGACGCGGCACGATCCCCCCGCGTGCTATAAAAATTCGCGCGAGCGTGGCGTCTTCGCCGTTGAGCATCTGGCGTGAAATGCGGTCGCTTAATTTTTCGTTTTCCATTTTTTCAAAAGATGTGGCTGCCGGCATTTGTCCTCCTAGCGGACGATTGATGCGCCGTGAATCGTCTACCGAAACGGTCGAATCGTCAATGGCTGCGAGTCCGGAGTGGACTTACGCGCGGCTTCCAGCGGCATCGGAACTTGGAAAAAACCCTGTGCCTCGCGCGGCAGGTTCGAATAAGATGCGCGCGTGACCTTGCTCGGCTGGATTGCGGCGGTCGTTCTTTTTCTGCAATTGCCGATCCCGCTTTATTGGTTTGTGATGCACCCGCAGGTGAGTTATTGGCGGCGGCATCAGAAGGCGGGTTTTGTTACGGGAGTGCTGCTATCCTGGCTGCCCGTTACGGTGCTCCTTGTGATTTTCCATCGCGAATTATTTCGCGTAGACCGGCCGGCGGGGTGGGAAATTATCGCGGGGTTCGTGCTTCTTGTATTTGAGCTATGGATTTTTTGGCGAGTGCAGCGGGATTTGGGCGGGAAGCGGTTTGTGGGACAGACCGAACTCTCGGGCGGCGGGGAAATCGTTCATCACGGAATCTATGCGAGGATCCGGCATCCGCGGTACGTGGGTTCGTTGCTCGCGATTCTCGGAGCGTGTATTCTCGCCGGGGCACGGGCGATGTGGATGGTCGCGGCCGTATGGATCCTGCTTACGCGGATTGCGATTTCGTTGGAAGAACGCGAATTGCGCGATCGGTTTGGCGCGGCTTATGAGGAATATTGCCGGCTGGTCCCGCGATTCGTTCCTTCGTTTGCCAGGCCTGGCGGGGACATCGAGCGGTCCGGAATTGTGAAGTAAATGAAACAGGAGGCGACTATGAAACGTTTCGTGATTCTCATGGCGATCTTCCTCGGTATTGCAACGACGACCCCAGCGCAAATTGGCAAGAGCGTTACGGTCTCCGCCGGCACGCCTGAAGACAAAGCTCTCGCAGACATTTATGCAGCGCCCGACGGGCCGGAAAAGGTAGCGCTGCTCGACAAATTTGCGGCCGAATTCGGCAACGGGGACATGGGGCTGCTGGCAGATCAACTTTACGAGCAGACATATCTGGCGCAGAAAAATTACGCGAAAGTATACGAATTCGCCGAGAAAACGCTTGTTCTCGATCCGAGCAATCTCTCCGCGGCCGTCAATATGGTTCATGCCGCTGAAGAACAGGGCGACACGAAAAAATTATTCGCGGCAGGCGATCGAGTCGCGGAAATCATCGCAAAATTTAAAAATTCGCCCGGGCCGGAAGGCATGCCGCCGGACCAGTGGGCGCAGCAGAAAAGTGTGAGCTTGAACAACGTGCAAGGTGACATTGGTTACGTGGAATACGCGCTGGTGAATGCCGGATATAAGACTGCCGATCCGGTGGCGCGCGCTGCGGTGTTTGAGCGATACGTCAACGCGTTCCCCGATTCTCCTTACACGGTTACGGTGCGGGAACAAACTGCGATCGCCTACCAGCAGGCGCAGGAGGCTCCAAAAATGATGGACACGGCGCAGAGAATCCTCGCGGCCGATCCCAATAACATCTCCATGCTGATCCTGGTCTCCGATTATTGGAGCGAAAACAACCAGCAACTGGATAAGGCAGCGGCGGATGCTCAGCTCGCGCTCGATCAATTAGCGCAGGCAAAAAAACCGGACAACTTAAGCGACGAGCAATGGCAGCAACAAGTAGCGGTTGAAAAAGGTCTGGCATACTCCGCAATTGGAGAAGTGAATGTGGATAAAGGGCACAACCAGCCGGCTGTGGATGCATTCAGACAGGCGAGTCCGCTGCTCAAGTCGAACACGGTTCTTTACGCGCGCAATCTGTACCGACTGGGATTTACGCTGGCAAAGATGCAGCGAATTCCGGAAGCGCGGACTGTGCTGACC
>JBAVQA010000137.1:0-1748 GCA_049693595.1 Candidatus Acidiferrales bacterium
GCATACAGCCACTCGTTGCGCACAGCCCCCTGATGTCGTGGCTCTATGCCGTGTTGAGCGTGCAAGGCGTCTCGAACCTGATCGGCGCGATCGAGATTACAATTGCCGTGCTGCTGGCGCTCCGGTCTGTTTCTCCGAAAGCATCGTTGGTGGGTAGCTTCGGGAGCATAGCGACTTTTCTTTTGACCATCACCTTTCTGTTTTCGACGCCAGGGGCTGTGCAACTGACTCACGGTCTTCCGCTGCTGGGCGACGCAGGGCAGTTCTTGATTAAGGATGTGGTCCTGCTCGGCGCATCATTCTGGACTGCGTCAGAGGCATTAGGCGCTGTATAGAAATCAAGGGAAGCGTGCATTGTGTCATTCCATAAAAACGGCAGTCTCATCGAGGGATTTCTTGGAAATGTTGGGAACCTCGGCATTGTCGGCGGGAAATCCGACAGGGAGCAGAAGGTACGGTTTCTCATTTGCGGGCCGCCGGAGGACTTGACTCAGAAAACCCATGGGGCTGGGCGTATGAGTTAACGTGGCTAGTCCCATCCAATGTAGAGCCATAATCAGAAAGCCGCAGGCAATGCCCACGGACTCTTGTACATAGTAGTGCTTAATCTTTCGCTGGTTACCGTCGCCGTCAGAATCGATACCGTAATCGACGCGGAAAACTGCGATGAGACACGGGGCGATCTCAAGAAAGCCTTTGTGCCAGTCCGTCTCCAGGGCAGCCAGCGCATCGAGCCACTCTTGGGGAAAACGCCGCTCGTAATTGTCCTTCTCCTCTGCTTCCGCGGCGACGCGAATCTTCCGCTTTATCTCAGCGTCCCAAACCACCACAAATCGCCAAGGTTGCTGGTTGGCTCCGGAGGGCGCGCGAGAAGCAACTCTCAGAGCCGTTTCGATGAGTTCGCGAGGGACTGGTTGAGGTGAAAACTCCCGCACGGTGCGCCGCGTCCGCATGCGCAATTCAAATTCGTGCGCCCGCGAAAGTTGTTCTTCGGTCGAAAGGTGTTCAAATTCAAGAGGAATGAAGGAATGACCGTTTCGTCCTGCCATCTTGGCCTCCGAGTCTCGTACTGATCAACCGTCCGCAAGCGCGAGCTGAACTATTCCTGGCGCCTGCGATGTTTTGAGCCGACTACTGCCCAGCCAGCTTCCCGGATTTGAGCCGAAGATCAAAAACATCGGGCCTAGCATAATGTCCGGTGACGTCCAGCGTGAGGCTTTCCTTTGTTATTGAAGTGAAGTCGAGCTCGGCGATCAGGATTGTCTCTTCGTCAAAAATCGGTCCCGCAAGGACTTCCCCATCGGGCCCCACGATCACACTGCCGCCCTCAAGTACGAAGGCATCCGGCTGCGATCGTAAACTCCCCAGCGGTTCCAGTTCCTGCGGTAGATCTCTTGCCCGCAGAATTCCACCACAGGCTACAACGAAACACCGGCCTTCAAAAGCATAATGCCGGCTCGCCACTAGGTTCATTTCTTTCACCCAAGGCCACGCGGCGACGTGGATGTCTTCCCGCGAGACGTGCATGACCTGCCGGGCTAGGGGCATCCAATGCTCCCAGCAGATGAGTGCACCCACACGCCCCACCGAAGTGTTTGCTGAGTGCAGGCTCGTGCCATCCCCCATTCCCCAAATCATGCGTTCGGTGAAGGTTGGCATGATCTTGCGATGGCAATTAACAAGTGCTCCATCGCTGTTGAAGAGTAGATTTGAATTGTAAAGAGTCCCGTGCCCCGGCCCCTCTTTGA
>JBAVQA010000138.1:0-13895 GCA_049693595.1 Candidatus Acidiferrales bacterium
GATGAAGACCATGCGTGGGACGTCGCCGAAGAGCGATTCCCGGAAGATCGCAAGGGAGAAGTGACGCACCAACTCGCAATGAAGATCTCCGACTCAACCTGGCACAAGCAGTTATCGGAGACGGCAAGAAGAATCCAAAACGACCGGAGTGCGTACTGGCTGCGCCCATTTGAAGTCTACAAGACCTTTTGCCCGTACCTCGTGGGAAGCTACGAGCGCGTCGCCGAGGAACTCGCGCGCTACGTCGAGCTCGGATACGAAACATTTATCCTGGACATTCCCCCAAATCAGGAAGAGTTGCAGCATGCGGGAATCGTGTTCAAAGAGGCGGCACGGCTTGGCGATGACCGTAATGCCAGCGCCAAGTAGTGAATCGGCTGCAAGCGCTCTCTCGGGCCTTGCCGGACTCCCGCGCGGATTTGCCGGATCCGCCAACCGCCATCCGGCGCGTCCGGCGCTGGTTGCAGAAGATCGGGAGCTGACTTACGCATCGCTGCGCTCTCGCACCGGGCAGATCGCTTCCGTCATCACGCAGTTTCAACCGCGCTTTTTCGCTTCAGCCCCAGACGGCGGTCTATTCATGGAACGAGATTGCCACACCATGATGACAGCGATGCTAATCGTTCCGATCGGTTTCAACCGTCCAGCTGCGCAGTACTAGTTTATGGTTGCGGGCTCCCACTGGATGCAAGATAATCAGCGACGCGTCCCCTAACCCGTAGCCGACTTAGCGGCTTCTGCCATGAATTGCCCACACTGTAGCACGGTGAACCCCGACTACGCGGAATCGTGTTCGCGTTGCGGCACTCCCATGCCGGTTGGAGAAGCAGTGACGGTCCTAATGATGGATGCCGCCACGCTCGCTCCGGGGAGCGATTTCGGTCCTCGGTATCGCATCGAAGCGCTTCTGGGCCAAGGCGGGATGGGCCGCGTCTATAAAGCCTATGACAAAGATATCGACCGCACAGTCGCGATCAAGGTTGTGCGGGAAGGATTCGTGGGCAATGAAGATTCCCTCAAGCGCTTTAAACAAGAACTGAATCTCGCCAGCAAAATCTCTCACAAACATATTTTGCGCATCCACGACATGGGTAGCGTCGGAGAAACACGGTTTATCTCCATGGCCTATGTCGACGGGCAAGACCTTCATCAAATAATCAAAGACAACCCAAAGATGACGATCGAGCGTGTTGTGCATTTTGCCCAACAGCTGGCCGAAGCTCTTGCCGCAGCCCACGCCGAGGGCGTCGTCCATCGAGACCTGAAGCCACAAAACATCCTTGTTGACAGGGACGACCAGATCTACGTTTCCGATTTCGGGCTCGCTAAATCGTTTGAAGAGGGTGCCGTTAGCCTGACCAAGACAGGTAACTTCCTAGGCACGCCGCGCTACATGTCCCCTGAGCAGGTGGAAGGTAAGCCAGTTGATCAGCGGAGCGACCTTTATACATACGGATTGATGTTGTACGAACTGCTGGCCGGCGACGTTCCATTCACTGGTGAATCCACCCTGAAGGTCATGTACCAGCGCATACAGGAGAGGCCTAAGAGCCTGAATCTCGTGAAACCGGGTCTGCCGACCCACCTCGTTCAAATCACAATGCGCTGCCTGGAAAGAGATCCCGCCGATCGCTATCAGAACGCGTATGAAATCCTAGCCGATCTCCAGGGTTCGAAATCATCCAGCGGCTCGCGGTCTGTACAAATCCAGATTCCCGACTTTGCCGGGCCCCGGTGGATCTGGGCCGTCGGCGGAGTTGTGCTGCTGCTAGTTTTGGCTTTCGCGATTCCGCAGATTCGCCACTTCATTCTTCGAAGTGGAGGCACGAGTTCTTCGGTCGTTTCCGGTGTGCCGCCTCTCTCAAATGGACGTTTTGTCGCCGTACTACCCCTGAAAGTTCTCGGCGACCCATCGCAACTCGGGTACCTGGCGCAAGGTATCGAGGAAGCACTTTCGGCGAAGCTGTTTCAGTTGAAAGATATCCGTGTCAGCTCCACCGACGCTGCGGGCAAGGCCGATCAGACCCAGCCGTTGTCGAAAATCGCGCGTGGTCTCGGTGCCAACCTCCTGGTGCTGGGTACTCTGCAAAGTCAAGGCGATAAGATCCGCATCGTTTTGAAACTCGAGGACATAGCTGATGAAAAGCATCTCTGGAGCCATGAATTCGACGGTGTGACGGGTGACCTATTCGCGGTGGAAGATCAGATCTACAATCAGCTTGTTTTAGCGCTAAATGTCAACCCTACAAATGAGGAGTCGGCCAAAGCTGAAGCGCGGCCGACCGATAATGTGGCTGCCTATGACCTGTACCTCCGCGGGCGCAATTCGCTCCGTGGTCACGACGCCAACAACTCCCAATCGGCCCTCGATTTCTTCGACCAAGCATTGAAAATGGATCCGAAATTTGCGCTCGCCTATACCGGCATTGCCGACGCTAGTCTGGGGATCTATCGAACCAAGAAGGACAGTTTTTGGACGCAAAAGGCGCTTGCTGCGGCTCAACAAGCTCAGCAGTTGAATGATCAGCTGCCGGAGGTTCACTCCACACTCGGCAGCGTTTACAGCGCGACGGGAAAGTACTCTGAAGCGATCGCTGAGCTGAGACGGGCCCTGACGCTGGCGCCGAATTCGGACGGGGTCTACCGACGCCTGGGAGTTGCGTATTTGGCTAGTGGAAATGGCGCGCAAGCTATCGAAGCTTTCAAAAAAGCCATTCAGCTCAATCCTTACTATTGGAGCAACCAAAATGCGCTTGGCACCGCTTATTATCAGTTGGGAGATTATTCCAAAGCCCAGCAGGCTTTCGAGCAGGTGATCGTTCTCGAGCCGGACATCGATGCTGGATACGAGAATTTAGGGAACGTTCTTCTCCAACAGGGCAAGTATCAGGAGTGCATCTCATTTTATCAAAAGGCGCTGAAGATTGAGCCGTATTTCTCGACCTATTCGAACCTGGGCACTGCGTACTTCTTCCTCAAGCAATACTCGAATTCTGCCGAGATGTTCGAGAAGGCGGTTGCGCTCAATCCGAATGACACGCAAATGATGGTCAACTTGGCGGATGCTTACCGCTGGTCAGGACAGAAAGACAAGGCTCGCTCAACGTACGACCAATCGATTTCTCTGGGCTTTAAGGAATTGCAGACCAACCCTCAAGATTCAGCAGTGATGGCTCAGATCGCGCTTTCCTACGCCAAGATCGGGAATGCCGAACAGGCGGATAGTTTCATACGACGCGCGCGGGCAATCGACAAGAACAACGTGAACTACATTTATGATGATGCGGAGATCAATGCAATCCTTGGGCGACCAAGCGAAGCAATTAGAGGTCTGCGGGAAGCCTTCGAAAAGAACTACCCTGTCCAATATGCACAGGGAGATCCCGAACTCGAGAACATCCAGAGTAACCCAGAGTTTTCCAGCCTAATTAAGAAGTACTCTGCCAAAAAGCCCTAAGCTGAGAGGTGCGCTCCCAGCCGTTTCCTACCCAGCAAAAAGAAGATAAGGCATCCGGAAAAAACCAAGAGGTTCGTCCCCGGCGCGGGAACAAAACTGATCGTCTCAGCCGAAGAAAATCCATCCGGGCTGGACAAAGTGATTTGCTCACCGTTGGTGATGTCGCCAGGGCAGGTTGCGGGCGGAGTGTTAACACCGTTGCTCATACACGGACCAGCGCCAACCAAATCCAAGAGAAGAGCAGGCTGGCCGTTAACAAGTTCAGCCGTGGAGGTGCACGTTGCGAAGATGTCCGTCTGGCACGCGATCGACGGGGGGTTAATAAACAAGAGCTCGATTTCTGACACGACGTCGCTCGTGTCTTCGGGCGTGTACTCAAGGGTGACCGAAGCATTCGCCCCGGCGGGCAAACTAACGGCAAATCCAGAAGCGCTTTCGAAGCACACGACACCCGCGGGGCAGTCACCGCCAGCGCCCTTCTGATTGATGACGATCGTCGGATCGGTACCAGTCCCGTCAGCGTTCGCAACTGCCGCCGAGAAACCTATCAGAATCACCAACCAGATCACACGGCTAAACCTCATCACGAACCTCCGGGTAATCAACGCCATGGGCCTACACGCATTTCAGACACCAAACTCCTCTGTGAGACAAGTGCTTTATTTTCAATGCAGGTTAGCACGCCCGTCTCGTCCGTAAATGATATGTATGCAATAGTTTGCGCATTTCGGGAAACCGAGTGCCACGAGACCATGTGCATCGAACAGATACCTCATGAGAACTCGGGTAAGATTTCTACCTGTTCGGCTTGCTGCTCAGGACCTGACCTTGTGTTGAAACCCTAGTCTGCATCGCAAGACACCGTTACCACATTTTGCCTTCAATGGCAACTGCAAAGATTGGGTCGAGATTTCCGTTTTTATGGGCACGTGATCTGTCCGGTTGGGGATGTAGGATCTCTTGCCGAGTGTCTGCAGTGCTCAACAGTTCGACCTAGTGTTCGCGGCCGCGCTCGCCTTTTTCCCACAACGGCCAGAAGTCAGCGTCTTTCATTTCCTTGCCGAGGCCGGACCGGTTCAGCAACTCCTCGATTTGCGTGCGCGACTGGCGCGGGCCGATGCGCTGTTCGTTATCGGCGAGGGCAAAAGTTGTTACGGCCGCGATTGCGGCGTTGTGTTTGAGCGCTTTGAAGTCAACTTTGTCGAAGGTGTCGGACGCGGCGTGATAATTCAGCATGTAGTTGGCTGGCTCCTGATTGGCCTCCAGCGTGGGGACGCCTTCGAGGATGAAATCGAAGTTGTCGGTGTCCATGCCGGCGTCGAGGGTCAAATCGGTGGCGTCGAGAGGCTTCAACGGATCCAGCGTTCTACGCACAGCAGCGACGACATCTTGGCGTCCACCCAATGAATAGCCGGTGATGCGGCCTACTCCGGAATCGAAAATGATGGCTGCAATCATGCGGTCAAGTTCGGCGCGATGCGCGTGCGCGTAGGCGGCGGAACCGAGCATTCCTTGTTCTTCTCCAGTAAACAAGACAAAACGGATGGAGCGGCGCGGGATGGTGCCAGAGGCATGAATGATGCGCGCCGCGTCAATAATCATCGCCGCGTTGCAGCCATTGTCGAGCGCGCCAGTGCCGAGTTTCCATGAATCGAGATGCGCGCCGACCAACACGAATTCGTCCGGCTTTTCGCGGCCGCGAATTTCGGCGACGACATTTTCAGAATTCACCGGGCCGCCGATATGGTTTGGCATCTCAAGATGCGCCTGCACATTCTGTCCGGCGGCCAGGAATCTTGCGATGCGCTCGGCGTCTTCGCGCGCCAAGACGGCTTGCGGCAATGGTTCGAGTTCGCCGTTCACAGCGGTGGTGTGACGATAGAGCAGGAGATTGGGGCGCGTTCCCATCCAGAATATTGCGGCAGCGCCCGCCTTCATCGCACGATCGATAATTTCCTTGTCCAGATTGTATTCGTTGACGAGGTCGTCCCAAGTGACCAGGAAGTTTGCATGGACCAAAACAATAGCGTCGCGGACCGATGTACCGGCCTTGGCGAAGCCATCCTCACCGCCCGCGCCCACGTCGATAATATTCGCCGTAATTCCGGCCGCCGGAGTGGCAGGGGACCACCCGATGGAAACCATACGGACGGGGAGAGGTTCGGGCGACAGAATTTCTATGTGCGAGTTACCTTCACTCCAGCTAACGGGAATTGTGAATTTTTCGGTGTGCACTTCGTCAACGCCAGCGTGATGCAAGGCTTCGACTGCCCAACCAACGGCGCGGTCCGCTGCGGGGGAACCAGTGACGCGCCCGCCGATCGTGTCAGTGAGGTAACGCAAGTTCTCTTCGAGAGGCGATGGCCCGAGCGCGCTCTGAATCATTGCAGGCGCCAAATCGTCGCAAGACTTCTCAACAGAACAGGTCCCTGTTCCGGCGGGAACTTGCAAAGGAGGCGGCTTTAATGGAGGGATCTGCGCGAAGGTGCCAAAGGGGAGCAGAACTGTGGCTGACAAAACTAAGATAGGACGAGAAAATCTGTGCACGATTGAGTTCCTTCCTGAAATGATCCTAGGTGGATAGACGCCGGAGTTTAACGCAAAAGTCCTCTGGGAAGTTAGTGCTTGGTTCGAGCCTGGGCCTACCTGTGAGTCAGAGGAGCTTTCATTTTCTATAATATATGAGCCGCGGATAAATCGAGTGCCGGAACAATTTGCAGCATGAGAGAAGTTTCTACTTATGACACGATGCCGACGAGATTCTACGAGCCTAATATGTGTCTCATTTTGAGTCATTTAACTTAATCAGAGAATGGCACAACACCTGCCACGCCGTAGCTCTTATCCAAGTTTTGGTAGGTCGGTTTCTCAGGGTGATTGAATCAGGGCGATTACCAGGAGAGCCACCGCAAGTCCCGTAGAGCATTGGCAATAGCGCAAAATCCAAACAGAGCTTAGCCGATTAGTCCTGGGCAAGCAGACGGGGAA
This sequence comes from Candidatus Acidiferrales bacterium, assembly GCA_049693595.1. GTDB lineage: Bacteria > Acidobacteriota > Terriglobia > Acidiferrales > UBA7541 > Palsa-295. The sequence continues at coordinate 6,446 of JBAVQA010000138.1, forward strand.
GGTTTCAGTGAAAAAGGTACGCGTGTTTGCAAAGCTGGTGCACCAAGAGAAGAAGGAAATTCCCAGCAAGCCAAATGTCTTCGTTTTCTGTGAGACTACGACGGGAGTGGCACAGTTCCGTACAGAATCCAACGTGGACCCCGAATCGACCGTGGAGCGTGTGGCGGGGCTATTGGCCATGCAATGCCTGGTTAGGGGCCAGAATCCGAATGATTTTCAGGTGCTAGTTCCGGCCGAGGAAGATTTGATGGGGCGCCTGGTGTCGCGAGCTGAGGAACTTTTGGAGGAGGGGCGATCCGTTGCCTGTCCGGCTACCCTAAGCCCACGTCAGAGGGAAGTGCTTCACTCCGTGCTTTCCAACCGGGCAAACAAGGAAATCGCTTGCAAGCTAAATATTACAGTTCGCACGGTGAAGTTCCACATTTCAACTTTACTGAGTAAGTTCGGAGTGGAGACGCGATCCGAATTGGCTCGGAGGGCCGCAGGTTTCGCGCGATCCGCCACGCTCAGCGCCGAGGATGCAGCAATAGAGAACACCTCAGGAGACCGAAGGAATTTGCGACTGGAGACGGCTCCTGCCAAAAGGCCGATTCAGATGACGAACAAGGGCAACAGCGTTCGCTTTCCCGGCAACGTCCTGATGGCTTAGTCGAATTTTCAGTAATGCGGCGATTTGAGTGGGAATGAAGTGCGTGGCTCTATCTATTCTCAGCGGCCGAACGAATAGTATTCAAAACCCAGGGCCTTCATTTCAGCAGGATTCAGAAAGTTTCGAGCATCGATGACCAGGGGCCTCGCCATCTCGCTGTAAATGCGCTTCCAGTCGAGATTTCGGAACTCATCCCATTCCGTCGCAACGATTGTGGCATCAGCGTCTTTCACCGCTTCGTACGGATTTTTCGCTAGCGAGATCTGTGGGAGTGCTTTGCGCGTCTTTTCCATGGCTTGAGGGTCAAAGGCGTGCAAGCTGGCCCCTTCGGCCATAAATCGCTTGGCGGCGTCAATCGCAGGAGAAAAGCGAATGTCATCCGTATTAGGCTTGAATGCCAAACCGAGAAGTGCGATTTTTTTTCCCTTAAGCACCCACAAAGCCTTGCGAGCTTTGCTGAGAAGCAGCTCAATGCGTTGACGGTTTACTTGCTCGGCTGCTTTTAGCAAGGTGAAATCAATTCCGACACGTTCGGCAAGTCGAATGAACGCCTGCACGTCCTTGGGCAAGCAGAAACCGCCAAATCCGAGCCCCGCCTGCAAGAACTGAGGACCGATTCGAGGATCCATTCCCATTGCCGCGGTGACTTCCTGAACATCCGCGCCCAACTGATCGCACATATCTGCAAGAGCGTTGGCAAATGAAATTTTCACGGCGAGGAAAGAATTCGAGGCGTGTTTTATCAGCTCGGCGCTGTTGACGGTGGTGGTAACGAAGATGGGCGCCGAGGAGCCAGGACATTTATTCGGATGCGCGGGGCACTTAAACTTCTTATCCAAGATGGGGGCATAGATTTCGCGGAGCTTTTTTGCTGCAGCGTCATCATCTACGCCGATAACAACTCGATCGGGGTGAAGGAAATCGGTGACCGCGGTGCCTTCGCGGAGGAATTCCGGATTTGAAGCAACGGTAAAATTAATGCCGGATTTTCGGCTATAAACCGTCAAAGCCCGTTTGAGCTCCTGCCCGGTTTGGGCGGGCACGGTGCTCTTTTCCACGACCAATTTGGCGCCGCCGCCTTCGGTTGCGATCATTCGCGCGACATGATCAATTGCACTCAGGTCAGCGTCGCCGTTTTCCAGGGGCGGAGTTCCGACGCAGATGAATACGACTTCGCTCGAGCGTACCGCTTCACCCGGATTACTCATGAAGTGAAGCCGTCCTTCTCGAACATTTTTCTCCACCAAAGCGTCCAGATGAGGCTCGTAAATGGGCAGTTTTCCGGCGCGGAGGGTTACGATCTTGGATTCATCATTGTCGGTGCAAGTAACATGGTGCCCTATTTCTGCAAAGCAAGCCCCCGTAACCAAACCGACATAGCCGCATCCAATCACCGAAATTCGCAAGATTCAGATCTCCCTCGCATGATTTGCCCTGCCAACAAGGGCGCAAGGCGCTGCGCTTCCCCGGATGCCGCCTTATCAGTGAAGCAGCCCCATGATAAAAAGTCACGGGGATATGTCCGTTCGGATTCCTCTGAGTTACCTTGGGTCCCATTGCGTCGTCATCTTCCCATTCCAGGCCGTTGGCGCATTCTAGGTCGGACTGCGCAATTAGCGCAGCGACGGACTATGGGCTCGATCACTTGACCCCACTGAGTCCGCGCGAATCCACAAGAATCCGGCAACCAAGAGCAAGAGCGAAAGCAATAAGTTCCAAGTCGAGACCGGGCGCCCGCTGACCCAAACGAGAAGGAACTCAAGCAGAACGACAGGCAAAAGAAAGTTCAGAACGAAGGCCAAAAGGATACCCAGGTTCGATCGCATTGTAGGGCGCGCGGCAAGCCCGAGGATTATTCCAGCCGGGAAAAAGACGAGAACATAATAAATATCGTAGTAGCCCTCCAATTCCGCAGGACGAACCTTCTCCAGCAAGCGCGCTAGGTCTGTGCCGGGACCTAGGCGATAAGGGCGTGCGCTCTTCTTGCCATTAATGTAAAGCGAAAGATCAGCCCCGTTATAAGAATAGAGAATATCGCGCAGTTGGCTGTCCGTGAAGACGTTCGGGACGTACCACGCAAGAATCGCTCGCCTAACGGAAAGAGGACTCCGGAACCAGAAAACCAGGTCGGATTGTTCTTGCCTGATAGTCAAATCCGCGAACCAGGGCGAGCGCGAAATGGAAATGATATGTCCATCACCAAAGCGGGGCTGTGCAGCGGCGCAGATAACATGAACGGAGAATTGATTTGTCTTCCGGATATCGTCAACTAAACCTGCCACAGCCGCGCGAGAGGTGAGCCAAGATTTACCGTCCAGGGCGAGTTCAATCGTATTCGGCGTAAGAGGGGCCGTCGGGGTCCATGAAAGACTGGGGAGAAACGCTTTCAAATCCTGAAAAGGTGTTGCGCCTGAGAAATCATAATCGGTGCGCCAAACGAACGAAGCTTCTTGGGAAGCCTGGCCGCCGGTCAAATGAACCGCCGCAACATCGGAGATAGCCTGATCTGCGATCTGCAATTTCTGAACGCGGCCTTGCCAAGGGCTTTGGCCGGTGCCCTCATTACCCACTACGAGGAAAACGTCGGGCTGCCAATTGCTAGGCCGCGTCTGCTTTTGCAATATGGCAGAAATCGCAAACCAGAGTAGAAAATAGATGGAAAGAAGAACGGCTGTGCGCCTTGGCATTAGCCAAGAGCGGAGCGCCATCTCAAGCCGAGAAAGGAAATCGATTATGAGAGCACCTAGTAGTTCATAAAGAAGAAAGCCCACGATTGAACCAGCGGAATTAGTGAATACATCTTCCCAGCCCGAGTCGCGCATGGGGATATAAATCTGGGTAATTTCGATCGCGTAGGAAAGGGTTGCACCCGCGACAAAAACCATGAAAAAGGATGCAGAACGAGATATTTTTCGCTCCCGCATCTTCTCCGCCAGTCCAAAACCGAGAGGAATGAAGAGCAGAACATTCAGAAAGGCGTCCATAAATCCGGTCACTTTCGTGCCCTGGCCCAAGAAAAATGGCGAAGCACCACCAGCAAGCTTGGTCTGAAAATCAAACCGGAAGGGAAAAAGCGTAAGAAAAAGAATTCCGGCAATTGCAGCGATCAGGAACCGATTCGACCAGCCAGAGAGGCGGGGGGTTGTTTTAGGCTCGATAGTTTGGGTCTGTCTCAGAAAGGAGAGGCCTCGTATTCGTCTAAAAGTCTAACATGAGACCAGGTTTCGTCTGTCCTTCGCAAAAATCTCGCAGACGTCTACGCAAGCACGGTGGCATGAACAGAGCTGGCCAACTGAGAGTCCTCGGTAACCTATTTGTTAACATGAGTTTAGGAGCACCTGTCCCTCGGGGAGTTCAGGTCCATGTAGCCCCTGCGAACAGGTGATTCTTACTGCACTTTGTTGCTTCCTCTGACCAGTAGTGCCACATGGCACATACTTTCTAAACTGTATGCAACATGAATCCACGTACACGAACCCAACGAGAACGAATTCACTGGCAGACGCTAGATGCGCGGTCTAGAGCAAGCCGTCCCGCCGGGCCGCTTACTGTTATGATCGTGCTGGCAGCCACTATCGCAATCCTTGGACTTTCCAGCTGCACCGCTTACACGAACGCCAAAACCACTTCGAAAACGCCGGGTTCGGGCATGCTGTCGGCCAACCTCGCAACCGTGAGTTTTGGAACCGTGGGAGTGGGCAAGACTACGACGCAAAGCGTGACGGTGACGAATACGGGAACTTCCACCGTAACCATCGATCTAACGGCTGTTTCGGGCGCGAGTTTCACGACAGGCGCCGGAACTTCTTCAGCAACGATCGCTCCGGGTCAGAGCAAAACTATCCAAATCCAGTTCGCGCCGCTGTCGCCAGGCTCTTCTTCAGGTGGATTCACGATAGTAAGCGATGCCTCAAATTCCCCATTGTCCGTCGCTCTTGTGGGAATAGGCGGAGAACCGGGCTTAGCAATTTCTCCTGCGAGCTTCAATTTTGGCAGCGTTCAGGTGGGCAGCACGGGCTCTGCAACAATTACCTTAATCAATTCCGGAACTGAGAGCGTATCGATCAATCAGGCAAGCGTCGCGGGAACTGGCTTTAGCGCGATTGGACTAGCGGCTGGTGCGACGATCGCGGCCGGACAAAGCACAACCTTTACGGCACAGTTTGCGCCGACGACCTCGGGCAGCGCTTCGGGCAGCATTTCCGTCGCGAGCAATGCTCCCAATTCACCATTAACCGTCGCGTTGAGCGGTAGCGGAAGCCAAGCACAAATCAGTGCAATTCCGAGTACGGCAGGTTTCGGAAATGTTTCGACCGGGACGAGCAATTCGCAGACGATCAGCCTGACGAACAACGGCACGGCAAGCCTTGTGATTTCGCACGCTACCGTGACTGGCACCGGATTCAGTATCACAGGTCTTAGCACACCGCTTACGATTCCGACCGGTTCGAATACCACCTTTAATGCGGTTTTCGCACCTGGTGCTGCAGGAGCTGTGACGGGCTCAATTTCGCTCACCAGCAACGCCCCTAACTCTCCGTTAACGATCGCATTGAGTGGAAGCGGACTGGCTGGGACGCAACTGCTGACCTTCAGCACGTCGAGCCTGAGCTTCGGCAGCATAAACGTCGGGAGCGATGCTGATTTGAGCTCTTCGTTGACGAACACAGGAAATTCGAGCGTTACCATATCGGCTGTAAATGTCACGGGCGCAGTCTTCACAGTGAGCGGGATAAGCTCGGGCGAGACCTTGGCCCCAGGCCAGTCCGTTCCGGTAACAGTTCAGTTTGCCCCGACAGCGGCGGGTGCAGTCAGCGGGGCCGTTACTTTGCTGAGCAATGCCACGAATTCGGCCGCGATTAGCTTGTCCGGCAGCGGAGCGCAGCAAAGCACGCACACAGTGGGGCTAGCATGGACGGACAGCACAACCACAGTGGCTGGCTACAATGTCTATCGAGGTACCAGCACGGGCGGTCCGTATGTGTCGAAATTGACCGCAGCACCGGTAACGTCAACTCAGTTTACGGATTCTGGACTGCAATCCGGCCAGACTTACTACTACGTAGTTACGGCTGTGGATTCGAACGGCGTCGAAAGTGTGTACTCGAACCAGGCGACGGCTTTAATTCCATAGATCGCAGTGAATTAGAAGAGCGCGAAGAGCAAGACCGAACGACCTCAGTAACCGCAGAGACCAAGGCAAAGGCTGTCCTCAGGGACAGCCTTAAACCCCTGTCCTAAGTGTGTACCCCTGGCCAGTAGTTCCAAATAGGTACTTCGTCGCACAATCCGCGTGCATATGGAACACCACCACCCAATTCTGGAGGGTGCGTACGCGCGCGATCTTTTTTTATCCCGCTGCAAAACGCACAACAATCGCTATTAGAAACTTCTCCGTCCTTCTTGCGATATTCGGATCAGTTGTGATGTCCGGGTGCGTGGGCTTAGGCAAGCCAGGCATAATACCGAGCATTGCAATGGAAGTGACGCCCAACCCCCTCGATTTCGGAACGGTAATGGTTGGTTCAAGCTCCACTCAAAGCGTGACCGTGAGCAATAGCGGCGTGGCAAAGTTCACACTTTCGAAGGTCTCCGCCAGCGGCACAGGATTTACAATCTCGGGCCTTTCAGCGCCTGAGACATTGTCGCCCGGCCAAAGTGTAAAACTTACTGTTGTGTTTAAGCCTACCTCAGCGGCCCAGGAGAGCGTCAACCTTTTGGTTGCGATCAATGCGCGAGGGCCCCAGACGGCGGGGAATCTGAAAGGGATCGGGTCGATCAGTCTTCTTAGTGTAACGCCATCGGTCGTTGGCTTCGGCAATGTAAGCGTCGGCAGCCCGGTTACCGAGTTGCTCCGCTTGACCAACGGCGGTTCTGCCGGCGTGGCGATCAAGTCTGTAAGCGCTACGGGCAGCGGGTTTAGCATCTCCGGGCTTACCACTCCGCAGACGTTGACGCCGGGTGAATCTGTGAACTTCATGGCTGAGTTCAATCCCAAGGTTGCGGGTTCAGATGCTGGGATGATTTCAATTGTAACGGCGAGCAGTCCGGTAAGTGTCGGCTTAAACGGAGTGGGAGTCTCTTCCGCTCCTCAGCTTGTGGCCAGCTCCACGAGCTTGAGTTTCGGAAGCGTGACAATCGGCAGCAGCCCCTCGCTGCAGGTAACACTGAAGAACACGGGAACTGCCAGTGCGGACATTTCGAATGTATCACTCAGCGGCAGCAGCTACACGCTTGGCGGCGTGACATCGAAAGTAGATCTGGCTCCCGATCAGAGCGCGATCCTCACCGTGGAGTTTGATCCAAAGACCACAGGGAGTCTGCCGGGCACAGTGACGATTTCGAGCAATGTCGCAGGTTCTCCGCTGGTCATTCAACTTTCGGGCTCCGGGACACAAAAGAACCAGGAACAGTCGGTAGCGCTGAACTGGGATAAGAGCGCGGCTCAGGTAGTGGGGTATTTCGTTTATCGAAGCTCCAAACCAAGCGGTCCATATACAAAGCTGAATCCGAAGGCAAGTTCGGAAACCAGTTTCATCGACAGGAGTGTCGCTAGCGGGCAAATCTACTTCTATGTAGTGACTTCCGTTAATTCCGAGAACATCGAAAGCGGATTCTCAGAACAGGTCTCAGTGACGGTTCCGAGCTCGTAGGCAATAGCCTGAAATTGAGCGCGAGAAGAAACGAAGCTCGAAGCGTACTCCTAGGAACCTTAGGAAGCCATCCCGTCCCTTTCACTCATTTTTTGTGTGATAGAGTCATGTTTTTACAGGTTGCAATACTGACTACGCTTCGACTAGA
>JBAVQA010000139.1:0-19395 GCA_049693595.1 Candidatus Acidiferrales bacterium
AAGGTGAATCACCCGCACGGCTCCGAGTTCGTCGATCTCGGCGACACCACACTTCTCCCCGGCCTGATTGACGCGCACGTCCACCTCTTCCTTCATCCCGGCGCGGAAGATTTGCAAACCGTTCAAGAATCTGTTCCGCAGCGCACCATTCTCGCCACGCTCGCCGCTCGTGACGATCTTCTCGCCGGATTTACCGCCGAGCGCGACATGGGCACCGAAGGCGCAGGCTCCGCCGACACCGCCGTGCGCAACGCCATCGATCAGGGCCTGATTCCCGGCCCGCGCCTGCGCATCAGCGGCAATGCGATCAGCATTCTCGGCGGCCACGAAGACGCCATCGGCTACAACCCCGAGCAACGCGTGCTCGGAAACGCCACGTATGCGAACAACGCCGCCGAACTCGTCACGGCAATTCGCGCCGAACTAAAAGAAGGCGCCGACTTCATCAAAATTTACGAAACTGGTCCTGACAAGATCGTCGACGGCCGCCTCACCACTCCTTACCAGTACACTGAAGAAGAACTCGCCACTGCCGTGCGCGAAGCCGCCCGAACCGGAAATCGCGTCGCGGTGCACGCCATGGGTGAGCCCGGCACGCTCTACGCTGCGCGCGCCGGCGTCGAATCTATCGACCACGCTCTTCAACTCAGCGACGAAACCATGCGCCTGATGCGCGAAAAACAAATTTTCGCCGTGCCCACATTCACCATCTTCGAATATTTTGGCGACCACGCCGCCACCCCCGCGCAGGCAGCACGCGAACACCAGATGCTCGATCTCCACGCCCAGGAATTCAAGAAGCAGCTAGCCGCCGGCGTGCCCATGGCCGTCGGCTCCGACGTCGGCCCGTTCCACCACGGCACGCAAGCCCGCGAATTTGTCTTAATGGTGAAGTTCGGAATGACGCCGCTCGCCGCGCTGCAGGCCGGCACGCTGAACGGAGCAAAATTGCTAGGCTGGCAAAATCAAATCGGCGCGCTGAAGCCCGGCTACGACGCCGACATTATCGCCGTCCCCGGCGACCCGCTCCAGGACATCGCAGCCCTGCAAAAAGTGTCCTTCGTAATGAAAAACGGCGTCATCTACCGCAAGTAGCACATCCGCTCGCTTACGATGAACGTCAGGGCTTCCTTCCCGAATGGCTGCTGGGTTTGGATCCGCCCGACTTTGTCGAAACTGTGCCGTGTGTCTTGGTCTGCCCTTTGCCCGGCGTGTTGCTTTGAACCCCGCTCGATGTTTTACTCTGCGCTTTCGCCTTCGCGCCGCCCTTGTTCGCCGTGCCGCTGGTCATCAGCTGCCCAGTCTTCAGGTTCACGCACACAGAATCCAACTGCGCCAACCCTCCATTCGGCGACGGTGAGTTGAACGAAATGCAAAGCGTCTTCGCGTCGCAAGTCACAGTCAGGAATCCGAATTTCACAATGGGATCGATCACCATCGTATCGTTTCCAATCGTGATTGGCGCCGCCCCTGGTGCGGTTTGCGGAGGAGTAGCCGCAAAACCGCCGCTCCCCGCGGTAATGTACGGAGTGGCCTTCTTGTTCGGCCCCGCGACCCGCGTAAATCTTTGGTACAGATGCGCGTGCCCCGACAGCACCGCGTCCGGCCATAGTCCGGCTTGTTGGCACACAGAATCCAAATCGGTCTGTTCGCCCGTGGACCCGGCATGCAGCGAATCCACGGAAAGCGGCGGGTGGTGAACAGCGATTATCACCGCGCGGTTTCCCGCATTGCGGTCCGGCGCCAAGCGCTGCAATTCGCTCTTCAGAAACGCAAGTTGATCGTCAACGATGGGAAAATGTCCGCCCTGTGAGGAAATCACGCCCGGCCCATCCAGCACATTGCTGTAAAGTCCGATGATCGAGACGTACGGCGCGTCCAGCGTGAAGTAAACGCCCGGCTGCGGCATCACGCTGCGTACCAGTCCGCCGCCGTCCGGCGACGGCCCCGGCGTCTGCGCGCAAAAGTTGTTCAAAAACGCGTCCAGCGTGGGAATTTGCGGCGCGCTGGAACCCTGCCCAAACACCATTCCGTCGTGGTTCCCCGGTATGGCGAAAATCGGCCGGTCGTAGGCGCGATACGGATCGTAAAACTGATCGTAATAATATTGCGCTTCGCCGAAATTGTAGATCACGTCGCCCAGGTGAAAAAAGAATGCCGGCCCATCCGGTCCGCCTGTCGCAACATCCTTTGCCATCGCGTCCGCCACTTCCTCTTCGTTCTCCAGCGCTCGTTCAACGGTCTGCTGGTGATTCACCTTCGCCGCTCCCGTGTCTCCCACGGAATGAAACGTAATCTTTCCCGCTCTTTGAATCGCGGTGATGATCTCGGGCCCGGTGAAATCCCCTAGCTGTAGCTGCATCGGAACATTTTTTCGCGGCGGCGGGATGGGCTGCACGTCGTTCTTGTGCACCAGAAAGTACGGCGAGTTGTAATATGCCTCGCTGGTGTTATCCACGCGGAAAGACACCGCGTCTCTCCCCGGCTTCGTCTCCGCAAACAACCGCCCGTTTGGGCCGACCAAGTTTGAGTTCGTGGGCATCAACCCCTCCTGCTTCATTTTACCAAGGCGTTAATATAACCCCGGATTACGATTTCGTGAAAAGTATGATGGTCGCCCCACACGAACTTTCGGCGCAATCGCCTTCCGTCTCACATACAACGCCCAGTATTAGCATCGCATTTGCTGAAGAAATGAAAGCCGACCCAGGCATCCGGCTGCACTCGGTTCCGAGGAGCGCTAAGTTGACCCCTCCAACTCCCTCTTATGCGCTAGCAAACAATTCGCGAGCATTCGCGGCCATCTGCGCTGGCCTGCTCTGCGGCGTTATGGACATCACCGCCGCCTTCATCACTTGGTGGCCTAAGGGCGTCAAGCCCCCTCGTCTCCTGCAAGGTGTCGCGGCCGGCTGGCTTGGCCACAAGTCATTCGACGGCGGAATGGCCACCGCGGCTCTCGGCTTGGCCTTCCACGTCCTGATCGCCTTCACCGCAGCCACTGTATTTTATTGGAGGAGATGCTCATTTTAATCCCGGCGTCGCGATCCCTGCCAATGTGACTTTGGGGACCCCCGACAGCTTCGGCCGCGGTTCTCTCCTGGCGATACAGGTATCGCCACTAACCTTAAGGCAAAACCAAACAACACCAAGTGGAAGCACTAGATCCAGCGCATCATCTTGAGGCACGCCGGTCCATTCCGGCCATGCCTCAATCGTTTCTTGACCCTGCCTCCAACCACAGTGAAGGGCTCCGACAAAAGGCGGCGCGCAGCGCGCTCCTTTCGCGGCGTAGTTCCCGCGAGTTGTCGATTTTGCGGCTCACCAAGCTAGGACACTACCGGATCGTCGTGTCCAGCAACGCGCCCCGCTACTTGTGTTATATTTCCCTCGCGTCGCAGTTTCCAGGCTTCAGTCATACCTTGGCCATCCGAAAGCGGAGTCGCGCATCACTCTCCACTAGCGCGCGAGAGCAACCTATGTCTCGCCCTTCGGTTCAAAGAGGAATCTTCACGGAGGCTTTATGAAATGGCGGTTCCCGGCTTTTGGGCCCTTCGCAGTTTTGGCCCTGTGTCTATTCGCAACGCCGGCTCATGCGCAGACGGCCGAAGGAACAGCTAGTTCCGTTGTACCGCCCAAGTACGACATCACCCGGGAAGTAACACTCACCGGCACGGTGAACAGCGTGGTGAGGAAGACTACCCCCGAAATGCAGATGCTGGGTGGCTCGCACCTCATCGTGCAAACAGCTTCCGGCAAAATAGATGCAAGTCTGGGAGGCTACGCTATGAAAGCCGAGGGCGCTCTCTCAGTCTCACCGGGACAGCAAGTTCAAGTTACCGGCGTGATGAAGACGATCAGGGACCAGCAAGTTTTCGTCACTCGCCTCGTTCAGGTAAATGGCCGGTTGTACAAAATCCGCAACGAGCACGGCTTCGTTCTCGCCCCGGAATCGCGCAAGGGCGCTACAAAGCCCGAGGCGAAAGGTGGGCAACTGTGAACCGCGGAAATCTCCTGATCGTTCTCGTTGCGCTCTGTGCCATGGTCAACGCGGCATGCGGAAGCGGCAATAGTACGACGACCCTTGCAATCATCATCACAACTGCCCCCACAAGTATGGTTGTCGGTTCAACCGCCAACGTAGCTGCTACCGTCACCGACGACCCTAAGAACGGCGGAGTCACTTGGAGTTGCACGCCTGCCCCTTTTTGCGGAGCCGCTTCGTTCAATCCCGATCAAACGGCGAGCGGAGCGAACAGCGCCTTCACGGCTCCCTCAACTGTCCCGCCCGGCAGTCAACAAGTAACCATCATGGCTACTTCTGTGACCGACACCTCCATCAGCAGCAATTCCGTAAATATAACCATCGAAGTGGCCTCAAACAATTTCTCGTTCTACGTAACCGGCAAGGAAGCAAACGACGCCGGAAACACCTACTCCATCGCCGGAGTTGTGACGATTGCCGCGGATGGTTCCGGCAACGTTCTCGGCGGCATAGAAGACTACAACGACGGCAAAGGAATTACGTCCCCGCAGCCCAATGGCGACTCGATCACCGGCGGATCGTTGGTTATGGCTGATGACAATTCCGGCAACGGAATTCTGACCCTGATGATCCCCGGCAATACGAAACTGGGCGTTAATGGCGTGGAGTCTTTCGCCGTGAATTTCCCGAACTCCAGCCATGCGCTCATAACGCAGTTCGACGGAACCGTAACTTCGAGCGGAAGCTTCGACCTTCAGACGTTGACAACCATTCCCTCGTCCGGCAGTTTTTCTTTTGTTGCCTCCGGTGCTGGAGTTGACGGCGAGCCGGTCGCAGACGGCGGCATTTTCACCATCACTGGCTCTTCCATCGCGGGATTCGTGGACATCAACGACGGCGGAGCTTTTTCGAGAAATACCGCCTTCTCCGGGTTGCTGGGGATCTCGGACACCTTCGGCCGCGGCACCGTAACCAATAACTCCGGCTTCCCCGTTTCGCTTATCTACTACGTCGTTGCGCCCGAAGTGATTCGGATCATCAATGTTGACCAGACCGACACAGCCGTTGGCTCGGCATTCGGTCAAGGCGGTAACTCAAATTTCTCGAATAACTCGATCCGCCAGTCCGTATTCTCCCTTGAAAACAATCCATCGGGATACGCGGCAGCGGGTCAGTTTTCTACTTCCCCTCAAGCCGCCGCGATTCGGTCTAACTCTAACGCCATCGTCCGCGAGATTCAGCCCGTGAATGGGTTCAATGGCGTCGGCGATTTGAACGAATTGGACGGGGCAGTGTTGACCGCTGCGTCCATCACCGGCACATACAATCTTGCCCCCAACGGATACGGAACCTTTAATTTTGACGCCGGCTTTGGGGATGTCGCCACTCTGGGGATATACGCGGTCGATCCGGCCCTCAACGTACTCGACCCCAATAACCCATCAGCTGGTGGAGGAAGCGCTGTCCTTGCCGAAATGGATCGAAATCTCGTAGGCGTTGGAGTTCTGCTTCCGCAAAGCGATATCACTGTGGCCCACTTCGCGGGCTTCTACGCCTTCGGAGGCCAGGGTCAAACCTTCGCCGGTTTCAACGAATTCGATTTTCTCGGCGGCGCTACCGTGTCGGAGGCAAACGCTGCCTTCGCTGGAACAGGCTCACTCAGCGACCCCTTCGCAACACTCACCGCCGGCGTGGAATCTCAAACCGCTACCTTCGCGGCAACCGCTTCTCCTGACCGCGCGAACCCGGGGCGTTACACACTCAATCCCGTTGCTGTCGCCAGCTCCGCGAGTGACTTCGCTCCATTTGATTTCACCACGGTCACCGCCTATCAGGCCAACGGCCAACAGTTGTTCTGGCTCGCAGTCGATCCGCACACCGAATTCGGCGGGTCCCTGCAGCAGAACCCGGCGTCGGTCCTTTCAGACGCAAAGAAGGCCAAGCCCAAGAACCAGAAACGCTAGCCCGACGAAGAAAGTGGTGCGAGGTCGGTTGGGTCCGCTCCGTGCCACATTCGTTTCTGACCAAACCTTCACCCCTGCCCTAGCGTCTGGAACTGTGCGGGCCACTCTTAGAGATTTTGGGCCGCACCGCTAGTAGAATCTTTCTTTCGAGGTGTTTCCTTGATGCGACCGCTTGCAGCGCCCATACTTTTATTTTTAGCAGCATTCTCCTTGCCCGCTCAACCGCAGAGTGCTCCCACAAGCACCGTGGTGAAGGAGCAGAGCCGAATCGAGTTCCACAGCAGTTCGACGTTCGGCAAGACGGTCGGTGTGTTTCATTCCTGGGACGCAGACCTGAAGATGTCCACGGACAATTTCGCCGACGCTTCTCTAAGCTTGGAGATCGATTCAGCCAGCGTGGCGACCGGAAGCGGGCTCAAGGACAAAGAGGCCAAAGGAAAGAACTTCTTCAATGTGAAAGATTATCCGAAGATTCGTTTCGTATCGAAGACCATTGCTACTGACGCCGATCCCTCCAAACTGCACATGGATGCGGAGCTCACCATGCGCGGAGTCACCAAGACGGTTTCCATCGACATCATCCTCCACCCACGGGAGAATGGCCTTCAGCGCATTGAAGGTGATTTTTCTTTCGACCGGCGGGATTTTGGAATGATCCATAACGTGCTGTTTGATAAAATAGCCAACACCGTCATGGTTCAATTTCAACTGGTGGTCAGGACCGCTTCCAGCGTCGCTGTTCCGGCTACAAGCCCGTGAGTGCAGCGGCCGGTAAAATCTGTTGACTTTGCCGCTCCCCTCCTGCAATCTATTCATGCAATGATGAATCTCAGCCGGATGACAGTGTGCATGGCGTGTTGTCGCAATTGTTGCGCACGCCTGTCGTCCGCGCCGGGGGCCAGCTAGAAAAGCATCTAAATTCTAAACGCTGAGTTCAAGCCCACCGCCAGACGACGATCTGGTAGGTGGGCTTTTTGTTTTTGGGGAGCCTATGGACACCAAAGAAACAAAAGCCCAGAAAGTCGAGCGGCTGAAAAGATCGCTGAATCCCTGGGAGTATCTCGCGGAAATACGGCGCTTTGCCCGCGAGGGGTACGACTCGATTCCGCCCGAATGGCTCGGCACATACTTTCGATGGTGGGGCGTCTATCCTCAGGGTGACGGTGCCGGAGCCGTCGGCGGCACCGGCGGTGAAGGAAAGGCTGTGCCGTTTTTCATGGTGCGCATCCGTATCCCGAACGGCTTGCTCAACTCGAACCAGCTTCGCATCATTGCAGACCTTGCTGAAAAATATGGCGGCGGCGTTGCTGACCTCACCGTGCGCCAGAATATCCAGCTTCACTGGGTGACCATTGAGGGTCTGGCCGAAGTGCTCGACGGCCTCGAACGCTGCGGCCTCTCCTCGCTCGCCTCCTGCGGCGATGTCACGCGCAATATCACCGGCTGCCCGCTCGCGGGAATGGACGCGGATGAAATCTGCGACGCTTCTTCGCTCGTCCACCAAGCCACCCATCTGCTTGCCGGCAACTCGGACTTCTATAACCTTCCTCGCAAATTCAAAATCTCGATCACCGGCTGCCGCGTCTGGTGCACCTATCCCGAAATTAACGATGTCGGCCTCACCGCAGTCGTGCGCAGACGGCTCACCGGTCTGGAAACTGGCTTTTCACTGCGCGTGGGCGGCGGCCTTTCGACCAAGCCTCACTTGGCTGAGCGCTTGGACGCATTCGTCCGCTGGGACCAAGTGCTCCCGGTAATTCGGGGCGTCGCGGAGATTTTCCGCGGTGCCGATGTTCTGCGCGAGAGCCGCGACCGTGCCCGCCTGAAATTCCTGTTCCTCGAGCACGGCTGGACTCCGGAACAATTTCAGGACGAACTCGAACGCCGTCTTGGCTTCCATTTGGATCCTGCCGAGTCGGAAGATCCTCCTGCTGACATTTATCGCGATCACACCGGCATCCATCCGCAAAAACAGGATTCCTATTCCTACGTGGGAGCCGCCGTGCTTCGCGGCCGCATCGAGCCACGCCAGATGCGCGCCGCCGCCGATCTGGCCGACCGTTTCGCCTCCGGCCAGCTTCGCACCACCAACATGCAGAATCTCTTGATCGTAAACGTGCCGAAGAACGCGGCGAGTTCGCTAGCCGATGAACTCAATGCCGTCGGGCTCAGCGTGGACTCATCTTCCTTCCGGCGCGGCGCGGTCGCCTGCACCGGCACGGAATTCTGCAAGGTGGCCATCACCGAAACGAAAGCCTTCTCGCGCTGGCTGGTGGAAGAGCTCGAAGAGCGCCTTCCCGGCTTCGAGCAGCACCTGAAGCTTAACGTCACCGGATGCCCGAACAGTTGCGGCCAGCACTGGATCGCCGACATCGGCATCGAAGGAAAAAAACAGCGCGTGAACGGTGAAATGGTGGACGCCTACTATTTCTGCGTCGGCGGCGCCGTCGGTCAGTTTGCGTCCATCGCGCGTCCCATCGGCTACCGCTGCCCTGCGACTGACGTCCCGGCTGCCATCGAGCGGCTGCTGAACTCTTATCTGGAACTTCGGCGGGGCGACGAAAACCTCCGCAAATTCTTCGCTCGCCACTCCGACGAGAAGCTGCGCACTTTTCTCGCCGGACAGGAAGTCGAGGCAGTGTCGCGCGAAGCTGCGGCAGGGCCCGCGCCACGTGGGGTGGACGTCTGATCATGCGCGCACCCCGTTCAACTCGAAGAGAAATTTCGCGCGGCTCGCTCGCGCCAGTTCAAAAAGATCGCGTGGGCCCTGAAAGCAAAGGAATAGAACGCATGCCTCTTTTCCCATTGTTCCTCAAGCTCGAAAACCGCTCCTGCTTAGTCGTCGGCGCGGGCGCGATCGGTGAAGGCAAGATACGAAGCTTGCTCGAAGCGGGCGCCACCATCTCCGTCGTAGCGCCGCGCGCCACTCCGCAGGTCCGTGAATGGGCCGCAACTGATGCGATCGCCTGGCTTCGCCGAAAGTTCACGCCCGCTGATCTCGACGAGAAGTTCCTGGTGGTCGCCGCCACACCCGTAGCCGCCGTGAACGCGCTTGTGTTCGAGGAAGCTCGCCGGAGGGACATTCTGTGCAATTCCGTCGATGATCCTCCCCATTGCGACTTCTTCTATCCCGCAATCGTCCGCCGCGGAGATTTGCAAATCGCCATTTCGACAAATGGCAAGAGCCCTGCCTTGGCGCAACGCTTGCGCCAGCGGCTCGAACTGCAATTCGGACCCGAATGCGCAAAAAAGCTTAGCGAACTCGGCGCGGCACGAGAGCGCCTGTTCCGTTCTCGAATGAATCCTGTGCGTCGCCGAAAACTGCTGCTGCGCATGGCGCGAGAAGTTCGATTGTCCGGAGGCAGATGAGCACGACCGTCTATCTCGTTGGCGCCGGACCCGGCGACCCCGACTTGCTCACGCGCAAGGCGCTGCGCCTGTTGCAGTGCGCTGACGTCGTGCTGCACGACGATTTGGTCTCTCCCGAAATCCTGCAATTGATCCGCTCGGGCGCGCTGGTACAAAACGTCGGCAAGCGCTGCGGCCGGAAACGAATCACGCAGCAACAGATTCACGCGCGCATGATCGACGCCGCCCGCCGAGGAAAAATTGTCGTTCGCTTGCAGGGTGGTGATCCGCTCCTCTATGGACGCGCTGGCGAAGAGATGGATGCGCTCCGCAAGGCTGGCATCGATTTTGAAGTTGTCCCGGGAATAACGGCTGCGTTCGCCGCCGCAGCCGCTGCCAAAATTCCTTTGACCGACCGGCGCCTTGCCTCAAAAGTGGTCTTCCTTACCGCCCATCACTGCAAAGAAGATGTTCCCGAAGACTTCGGCTCCGCCATTTCTTCCGACTCCACGCTTGCAATCTATATGCCCGGACACGATTACGCCCGCCTCCAAAACCAATTGCTCGCCAGCGGCGTCGATCCGGAAACTCCTTGCCTCCTGACCTCCCGCGCGATGCGCCCCGGCGAATCTTTTCACGCCACCGTGGTCGGAAAGCTTTCTCTCGCTCCCCGCGTCTCTTCCCCCTCGATCCTTTTGGTCGGCCTGTTAGCCAAACCGCCTCACCACACTAATGCCGTTATCGCTTTTTCGCGAATCGAGGCTAATCAGAATTATTCAGCGCCTGAGAATATTCCGTTGCAATGTGCTTCCGTGCTCGGCGATGGCCCGGCGCCTTCGCCTACGATTCGAAATTCAGGAAGAGGTTGTTGAGGGATTCCGCGAGCGTAGGGTGCGCGAACGTAGCATCGTGCAGGGCGCTGCAGGGCAGTTTGCCCATCATCGCCACTTCCAGGATTGACATGATTTCTCCGCCTTCCAGCCCTAGTATCGCCGCGCCGAGAATTTGATCCGTGCTGGAATCGACCAGGGCTTTCATGAATCCGCGAGTCTCATCCGTTTCCAGCGCGCGCGCCACCGAAGTCATCGGCATTCTCGCCACGCGCACTTTTTTGTTCTGTGCGCGTGCTTCGCTTTCGGTCAACCCGATGCGCCCCAGTTGCGGATCGATGTACAGCGTGTAAGGAACCATACGTCCATCGGTTGAAGCGCTTCCCTTCTCGATCAAGTTCGTGCGCAATATGCGAAAGTCGTCGTAGGAAATGTGCGTGAACGCCGGCCCGCCTTTAATATCGCCCAACGCAAAAATCCCCGGCACGTTCGTTTCCAATTTCGAATTCACTTGAATGAACCCGCGTTTGTCGATCGCAACGCCCGCCGCCGAAACATTCAGTGAATCCGTGTTCGGAGTTCGTCCCGTAGCCACCAGCAGCTGCGAGCCATCCAAGTCGCGCGACTCATGGCTCATTTCCATGCTAGCGGTGACACGAATCTTCGCTCCCTCTTTGGTTACTCTGGTAGCTTTCGTGTTCAGCAAAACTTCGATGCCGTCTTGCTTCAAGATAGCGGCAACAGCGCTGGCCACATCCGCGTCCTCCCCCGAAAGCAGTTGCCCGCCCGACTGCAGGATCGTCACGTGGCTGCCGAACCGCCGGAACATCTGCCCAAACTCCAGCCCAATGTACCCGCCTCCGAGAACGATCAAATGTTCCGGCACGCTGCCTAATTCCATGATCGATGTGCTGTCGAGGAACGGCGCGTCCTTCAGTCCAACAATTGGCGGCACCTTTGGCCGCGCCCCGGCGTTAATGAAAATCCTCTCCCCGGTAAGCACGCGCTCTCCGCCATCGCGCAACCGCACGAGCACCGACTTTGCGCCCGTAAAAATCGCTTCGCCAAAGATCAACTCAAGATTCGGGGTGTGTTTCATGCCTTCTTCATTGCGCGTGCGAAACGCGTCTACAATATTGCGCTTGCGCTCCCGGATGCGTTCCATATCGATGCGAATGTCTCCAGTGTGAACGCCGTAGTCCGCTCCTCTCTTCGCCAGATACGCCACGCGCGCGCTCGCCACCATTGTTTTCGTCGGCGTACACCCTTCGTTGACGCAAGTTCCGCCCACGTGTTTGCGCTCGATCAGCGCCGTCCGAATTCCCGCGCGCGCCAAGGACATGCACAGCGGATTCCCGCCCTGGCCGGAGCCGATAACAATCGCTTGGAATTGATCGGAGGGATTCATCGAAAACATTCCTCGAACTCGCAAAAACTATGCAGCCGTCCAGTTAGGTGCGCGCCGCGCGCTTAGAAACACGCGACGATTGCAATCGCGCCGCCAATCGCAATCGCATCTTCCAAAAGCGCGATCGGCAGATCCCGACCATTCAGCGCCCTCACCAGCCCGGTGCGTGCGTGATATCCGGCAAACGCGCCAACCACGCCGGCAACCGCACCCAGCGCAGCGCCGAACGCGATCGATTCCACACCCACCGTCGCAACACACGCCCCCGACAACCCGCCCGTAACGATGCGCGTAATCAGCCCCGCCGGTGCCAGGCGGCTGGGAGTGGAAGGAAGCTGATCCGCATACAGTTCCAGCAGAGCCAGCACCGTGAAAATAATCGCGGCAGGAAGCCTCCCCACAAACGAAAGCGGTGTGCCGCGAAGAAACCCATGCCAATATCCAGCGCACGCGATGACCGCAAGCGGAGTCAGCGCCCGCAACCCCGCAATCACCCCAATCAGAAACGCGAAAATCATCACTTCAGTAGAACTCATCGCCGTCTCCTTTTTGGTAGAGCTGTCTCTCGGGACCGCCAATCACCCGATTGGCGCCGTCCCATCGCCCAAGATCACTTCGCCGCCGCCGTCAAAAGCGCTTCCATCTTCGCGTCCAACTCCCGCGCCACCTTCATCGCTTCCACATTCCCGTACGTCTCCAGAAAACTCGCCATCGTGTCGTAAGAGAGCCTCACTCCATCCGCGCGCTCATCGACCAGCACCGTCGTCGGCGCATACGACCCCGCGTCCGGCACATGCTCCACCATTTTCTTCATCACCAGCGGATTCCCAATCAAAAACCGCATCACTCGCGGCGTTTTCTCCCCGCGGTCCTTGCGCACCACTTCCCCGTGATCGAATCGCATAAACTCCATCAACCCCGTCGGCCCCAGGCCCGGCTGGATCGCCTTTTCCACTTTCCCGTAAGTTTTCGCCGCGCCGATTTTCGCGAACATCGCGCGCATATCCGGATGCCCCACGCCCGCCGCCAGCTTCGCCACCACCTCCTCAAACTTCTTCGAAGAGGTAACGCTAAACCGCTGCACGCTAATCTGCTTCGTCGCCATTGGTCCACCTGGAAAAATGAGTCTGGAGTTTACTCTGACGCTCCGCACCCCGCCAAGAAGTATTGCGCTGGTGGACAGCCGCTGCTTCTTCTTTGGTTGAAGTGGCCGGAATACGTCGGCCGACGAGGCTTGCCCGCCGGAGGCGGGGACCTGCTGTTTCCTTTTTTCGTGATTCGATGACTCTTTGTTTATCCTCGTGGGTCGTGGGTTCACCGCGACATAACGCTTCAAAGAGCTGTTAGTTCCTTTCGGCGGAATTCTCGCCGAGCATTCCCGCCCGCCCCGTTCTGCAATCCCCTCACCATGACTCTCCGCAAGCACGACCTCGAAATCGTCGTCACCGCCTGTCTCGCAATCTACATGGCCTACATCGGAATCAACGGCCCTTGGACTCCCGCGCACATCGCCGGAGCCATCCTTCTCGTCGCCGGATTCATCGGCTGGCTCACCGCCCGCCTGCAAATCCGCGAATTCTTCACGCCCCGAGCCGAAGCCCGCGGACTGGTCACCACCGGCCTTTACTCCAAAATCCGCAACCCAATTTATTTTTTCGGCCTGGTCTTCTTCGCAGGATTGGTTCTCTACCTGTCCATTCCTCGGTGGGGACTGCTCCTCATGCTGCTAATAATCGTCATGCAAGTCTGGCGCGCCCGAAACGAAGCTCGCGTCCTCGAAGCAAAATTCGGCGACGCCTACCGCCAATACCGCGCCAAAACCTGGTTCTAAATCCTTAGTTGTTGTAGTCGCATGCAGAGTCAGTCAGTAAGGACGCACCAAGCTGAAGCAGCCACTTTTCGCGGTCCGTTTTTGAGGGTACTTTCCGGCAACGCTACCTACCCGGAGCGCTATAGGCGCGACACGAGGCAATCCTACGAGCGAATGGCTTGTCTAAGTCGAGGGACTTTTTCGGCGGGGAATGCGTTTTGGTCTTCGGTTACATGTCTAACTCGAAGCAGCCCTAACCCGGTAAGAGCGTTTCCTGGCCCGCGATGGCTTGCCAGCCTCGCTGGCCCCAGACGTACACGTGGGTAACGCGCCACTCCCGGGAAAAAGTATGTCCGTTCTTGGTTCCGATCGCGCTCCAGAGACAAGTGACCACGGCCGTCTCCTCAAACATGCGCACCTGGATATTTGTCGCAACAAACGAAGTGTACTTCGTGCTCGAATTCTCGACTGCGGCGATCCACTTCGCCTTGTCCAAGATCTCCCCCGTCGGCAATATCCCCAAAAAATCCTCGCCATAGATTCGCCGGAAGATCGTCCCGCTATTCGCCTGCATGGCCCGCGCCGTGTCTTTCTCCAGATTTACGAGCTCGTCTTGCTTCATCTCTTTCTCTTTCGCCAGATCCCTCATCTCGGAAGGGCTCAGGCTCTGCGCCCGGCTGCAAGGACACAGCGCGCTCGCTAGTATTGCCAAGACCAAAATGGATAGTTGTTTCATGCCATCGCACCTCGTCATCCGGCTGAGCCGGACCCTTCCCAAGCTTTTGTAGTTCGGTAAACTCTCCCCAGTTAACCTCAAGTATAACGCCAGCCACCCGCATCCTCGCCGCCCCTGCGCCCTACTGCTAAACACCTAGCGCGCTTCGCGCAAGGGCCGTTGGAGACACCCGGGAACGCCAATCTCCCGATTGGCGTTGTCTCTTAGCGCCGTAGGCGCGACACACAGTAATCCATTCGAACGGAACGAGCGGCGTGTTGGGGCGAGGTCACATAACTAACGCAAGATTCAGAATCGCGCTACGACTAGAGCTTCACAAAATCAATGCGGCTTCCCGCCGTTAGAATTGCTCTGCTGCTTCGAGGAACTCTGCGACGATTGCCGCTGCTCCATCTGCTTGTTCTGACTTGCGTGCTGTTGCTCGAGCTGTTGCGTTTGCTGGGCGTGGCGCTGTTCCATCTGTTGTATCTGCGAGTCACTGTAGTTTTTCTGGGTGGCTTGCTGGTGCTCCTGTTCCTGTTTCTGCTCCAGATTTTCGTGGTCCTGCGTTTGCCGCGCGGATAGTTTATTCAGTTGCTGCTGAAAAGTCTGGTTGGTTGCAGCGTTGCCGCTATTCGGCGCGTTGAACTCGTGAGACGGCAATTCGCTCGCGTGATTGATGGCTGGAGGAGCTTTGTATTCGCCGCCCGCTTGTTTGGCAGCTACAAAACCAGTTGTGAACTCACCGGGCTTGGCGGTAGCCGCGATGGGCGGTTTGCCTTGGTTGGCAGAAGCGAACAGCGCGGGATTATTGCGAGCCGCCTGCATTTGTTGCGTTTGCGCCGCGACCGGACCCACATGTTGCTCTTTGGCGTAAGCCTCTTGCTGCGGCGTCGGACGCGCTTCCACCCCGCCGCTACCTCCGTTGAAGCTGACGTGATTTTCGGACGCGTTGCTCACCGGGGCGCTATAGGTGCTGTGAATTACGGCAGCGTTTACGTTATTCACAGAAGTGTTGTACAAGAAGCGGTTCCCTTCCCAACGCCCGCCTTCATATCCGACGCCGCCGTAACCGTAGCCGTAATTAATCCCGCCGTAGTAGCCCACCGTCGGGCCCCAATATCCTTGGTTGAAAAAGTACGCGTTGCCGCCCCAGCCCCAGTAACCCGGCGTCCACAAGAAGCCCGGCTGAGGAGGATAGACCCACGTGCCCGGCACCCAGTAGTAGTCGTTAGCGGCGTAGTCATAGCCCCAGTAACCGGGCGCCCATAGGTAGCCCTCGGAAGCAAGGATCGGCTGCTCGTAGATCGGAAGCAACGGAGGGCCGAACCCCACCGAAATACCAAATTGAGCTGACGCCCCGTGAGAAAAAGCCAGCAACACAAACGCAAACAGCAACAAGCGAATCGCGATCCCGCTACGCATTGTGCTCCTCCCCCTGCCTACCTGCCCGCCCTGCGAAAGTATCTATCACTTCAGCGCGTAGCTACAATCAAATTCAATTTCGGCCTTCCGCTCGAACGCCGTTGCCCTTGTAGCGGCCGCCTTTAGGCGGGCAGCTCTGTTTATCTTCAAATCGTAACGACGCAATCCGCCGACCTAAAGGTCGCCGCTACATAACCGTGCCTTCACATCATTTGCATTCGCGTCGGAACGCCAATCTCCCGATTGGCGTTGTCTCTCAGCGCCGCCGTCGGAAGGGCGGGGTTTTAACCCCGCCATCAAGAGAATTCCTTCTAGTTCTTCTACCGCTTGCGCTGCCTCACCCGCGCAAGCATTCGCTTTGCTCTCTCGACCTCTCTCCCCGCCTTGAGGCCTCGAAGCGTCGTTATTTCCGCCTTGCCTTGACATCGTTGGCGAAGAGTCGTAGAACTTTCGCCGAGCCTCGCAGATATCCGGTTCTGCCTTGAGCAATCCGCTAAACGTGGCGAACGGACTTCATGTGGTCCACACGCATCCAGGGACGTGCAGCGGTATAAGCGGTTAGCATGGTCATCGCCAGCATCACGAACGCGACTCCGAGAAGGACAAACCATTCGACCGGCTGAATCCGGTACAGCAAAGAACTGACGACCACGCTTGCCGCGATCCCGCCGGCGAATCCCAGAAAGATTCCGATTAGGGTCACCTTGCTTGTCTGGCGCAAGATCAATTTCCACAAATCCAGCGGCGAAGCGCCGAGTGCCACGCGAATTCCCATCTCGCGCGTTCGTTCACTCACGGAATAGAAAACCGCGCCGTAGAGTCCCACGGCCGCCAGCACAAACGCCAGCACTCCGAATGCGCTGATGCAAATGACCGCCAGGTGCGGGATGTACAAGGCGAAATCATGCCAGTCTTCGATTGTGAAGTTCAGGCTCGCAACATCCGGCGCCATTTTGCGCAGGGCCTCCGAAATCGGCCCCAACCATTGCACTGGATTTCCCTGCGTTCGCGCCAGCAGAATAATGCCGGACTCATAGTGTTGCGCCATCGCGTAGTACATAAAAGGCTGGGGGGCTTCGTCGATGTCCGAGTATTTGGTGTCACCCACAACTCCAACCACCGTGACCAGACGGTTGCCATTTTCTATGCGAACTGTTTTTCCGATCGGATCCTGATTTGGCCAGTATTTCGCGGCCATGGTTTTATTGATGATGATGACTTCAAGAAACTTCTCCGTGTCGGAACCGGCGAACGTGCGTCCTGCGAGGACTGGGATTCCGAGCGTGGAAAAATAGCTGCCATCCACAACGCCTGTGCCAATCCCAGCGCCGTGTTCGTCGTCGGGCGCTCCTGTGATGTGCACCTGCTCGGGTCTGGTCCCTCCTGAAAACGGCAACGTGTCCCCAAAGCTGACGGACTCGATTCCCGGAAGCTGAGACACAGACTCGCGGAGCCGGTCAAACAAGGCGCGGCCTTGTTGTTCGGAATACCCGTTGGCTTGCAGGTCATTGATCTGGCAAAGCGCGACGTTGCGAGCCGAATATCCAGGATTAATCTGCCGCAAATTGTGCAGGCTCTTCAGGCACAGGCCAACTCCAATCAACACTACCGTGCAGGCAGCGACTTGCAGCACCACCAACAAATTGCGCAAGCGGCCTTTGCGCGTTCCGCCGATCGCAATCTCGCCGCTCAGTGCCGCCGCGAGGTTGGGAGTAGAAGCGTGCAGGCCGGGCGCCAGGCCCGTCGCGAGTCCCGCCAGAAAAACGACCGCGATCATCACTGCGAGAACTTTGAGATCGGGCCGAAAGTCTAATGTAACAGGCACCACGCCGAATCCCGGAACAAATGGCTTGAAGTCGATCAATCGTTTCAGGCTATAAGCTGAAAGCGCGAAGCCGAGCACTCCGCCCGCCGCCGAGATCACCAGGCTATCAAGCAGAAGATGGCGAACGAGGCTCATCCGAGTGGCTCCCAGCGCGGCGCGGATTAGGATCTCGTGGCGGCGCGCGCTCGCCAGCGCGAGAAGCAGGTTGGCCACGTTGGCGCAAGCCGCAAACAACACCAGAGCAACAACTGCGAGGATGAGCGCCCCGAGCAGCTTCGCGCTGGAGACCGTGTCCGGCGGAAGCATGCTCGTTTCTGTGACCGCCGCAAGTTGATCCTTGTTCGTTTCCGGATAAGCCGCGGCAAGCTGTCGAGACAATCTCTGCATCTCCGCCAGGGCCTGCTGGCGCGTGACGCCAGGCTTCATCCGTCCAATCATGGAAAAAGAACGATTGCTGCGATCCGCTCGCCAATCGTCTGCTTGATGAATGATCGCCGGTCCCGCAGAAAGCGGATACCAAACATCAGGGACATCACTGAGGATGGTGCCCGCAAAGAGTTGTGGAGCGACTCCAACAACCGTCAGCGCGACGCCGTTCATCGTAACCGATTCGCCGATGATGCCCGGATCCGCGCCCAGCCATTTCCAATAGGCGTAGCTCAGCACCGCAGAGGTTGTTGCTTTGTCGTCGTCACCGGACGCGAACCACCGGCCGAGCAAGGGATGAACGCCGAGGACCGAAAAGTAGTTGTCTGATACGGCGTTGATGAGCCCGCTCCTTTCACGATGCTCAAACACAATCGTTTGCAGGTTGATGCTGAAGGGCATCGCGCAGAGCCCGGAGAAAACACTGTTGTTGTCGCGATAATACTTGTAATCCGGATAGGAAACCTGGTTGAACGGTTCGCTCGGCGTGACCGTGTAAATCGTCAGCAGCCGGTCTCGATCGGCGACCGCAGGCGGCCGAACCAGCAGCGCATTGAACGTGCTAAGCCCTATGGATGCTGCGGCCATGCCAATCGCCAGCGAAAAAACAGCGATGCAAGCAAGCTTCGCATGCTTGCGGAGAATCCGGAGTGAAAACCGAATGCTGGGAAGTTGTGCCATCGTGCCCCCGCTATATCCGATGTCTCCGATTTATTCGGTAAAAGAACGATGTACCCGCTAAAGAGATGCCGGATCTTCCGCTTTTGGTTTCGTTGCCTAGCTGAGAAAATACACCTGACTAGCTCGTCCTGCAATCCTAGTTGCGCCCCCCCCCCCGCAAATCTGCGGACCCTCGTGTGTATCAAACCAATAGCTCCAATTCTTTCTTGCGCTTACATCCCTGCGTACTTTCCACAATAGAAATCAATTTCCAAATCTGCTAGCGTGGGTCGGGGCGTTTTTCAGCCCCCGAGGAGGAAGTGGCAGTGGACGAGGAGCAGAAACTGAACGGCGACGCCGAAGGCCTGAGCGCAAGCGCCTTCCTTGCCCACTATGGGAGCTTTCGGTATATTGAAACGAGAGCAGGAATGAAGATGAGCGACAAAAGACCACTGTCCGCGTCCGGCTTGCCCGGGGCGCTTTCTGCTAAGGGTATGCACCACGAACAAATCTCAAGACTCGCGCCGCTCCAGGGACTTTGCAATCGAGGGCTGACGATGCGACAAGCATCGGCATCCCGCGCGAACAACGCGATACGAGGGATCTGTTTTGCGCTTTCTAATCGAGAACTCGAGTTATTAGAACCTTCGCTAACTCATAGAAAACAAACGATGGCATCCCGTTCTAATCGAGAACTTTCGACCATTCAGTGTTCCTGCGATTTTCACTGGTCCGGTGCGCTTTTGTCGACCGGTTTGCCCCGCAAAATGCAATTTCTAACCGGTTCTGCCCCACAAACAGAAATCGACGTAACTTGCTCAAAACAAACGACGGAAAAATTTCTAACCGGGGCCAGAACACACATTAAGGAAACGCGCGTTTGCGCTAAAATGAGCGCACAAATCAGCTCGAAATTGAGCGCACAAATGAGCCGAATCCGATGACCGAACGCAAACCGCCATTCGCAACCGTGGAAGAAGCGCTGGAGGAAATCCGCGCCGG
>JBAVQA010000140.1:0-3228 GCA_049693595.1 Candidatus Acidiferrales bacterium
CGGAGCTGCGGTTTCGCGGGCTCCGTCGAAGTAGCAGCCCATTCCGCGATGTTGGGCATCTGCGGAACCATCTTTGGCGGCGCTGCGGGCGCGTTGGGCTGAATTAGGGTTTGACGCGGATGCGTGATGTTCAAAGGCGTCGAGAGAATTGTTTGGCGGGGATGAAATGCATCCGCTCCGCTGCGCGGCAGCGGTTTGGCAGGATCACCTGTGGGACTTGGCTTCGCATGATTTCCAGGCAAGGAGATAGGATGAAGATCTTGCGTCGGAACATACGTCAGTTCGATTCGCGGCATGGCCAGGCTCGGCTCGGCGTTGGCCAGAAAGCCCCAGATGGGCAGGAGCAGGATGGTTACGACGATGACGTGCCAGACAAAAGACGCCGCAAACGCACGGCGCGGCAGCGACCCCTCAATCCACTGGACGCGGAGCTGAGAATCTTGAGGGGCGTCGGCGTCCTCGGTGGCGCGCGGACCGTGGAAAAGATCGCGCACGCTGGAGCGAAATTCTTCCCAGGGGGATTCCCAGTCCACTCCCAGATCGAGTCGGGGGAGGCGCGAGTGCACGGGTAGCTCGTCCATCGAGGGCTGAACATCGGTGGAGGGCGGGACTATGGCTGCGCGCTGAGTGCCTCGAGAGCCTGTTGGCATGTGCGTGGCATTATACCCGAAGGGATGGGATGCGTTGAGGGTGGAAGCGGCTGCATTTTGAGGTAGACGCAAGGAGGGTGCTGAGGAAAGTGCAAATTTTAGATTCGAAAGAGCCGGCGAGACGCCCCTCGACTGCGCTCGGGACAAGCCGGCGTTACGAAAACCGTAAATCGCAGTTCTGGCCCCGGTTAGAATTTCATCGGCGCTTTGTTTTGAGTGAGTTACATCGAATTCTGAATGTGATGCAGAACCGGTTAGAAATTGCGGAACAGAGTTCAGAGCGTGAGAATTTCCGGAACGCGGATTGGTTAAAAGTTCTCGGTTAGAACGGGGTGCGACCGTTTGTTTTCTGTGGGTTAGAGTGGGTTCTAATAATTGGAGTTCTCGATTAGAAAGTAGCTGCGCGATTGAAGTTCGCGCGCGGCGTTGACGAGTTCTGGCCCCGGGTAGAAATTCTCCGATCGTTTGTTTTGAGCGAGTTACGTCGCATTCTACATTTTGCGCAGAACCGGGTAGAAATGGTTTCGCGCGCGGCGCGATGTCGAGGAAGACTCTGGGCGGAAGCGAGAAGGCTGATGCAGAGCGAGTGTTGGCTGAAGAGTGGCGTTGGTTGCCAATGTTGCAGCCGGCACAGCATGCTGTGCCCCTACGAAGAGGGTCGTCAGCGCAATTTTTAGGCGCGGCGGGGGAGATTGGCGAGGTTGATGGGTTGAGGGATTGCGAGGGGTGGGGCATTGGGAGTCTCCTGAGGGTTTGTGGATTGCGGGTTTTTGAGAGCAGACACGGACGGCGAGATTGGGGCGGTATTGGTCAGCGGCGAGGCGAGGTTCTTCTCGAGGTCTTGCAGAAACTCTGCCGCACGCCTAAGTTCGGCGCTGTCATACATGTCGCCTCCTAGCGGGGACTCGATGACCCGCGGAGCCATGTTAACATATTAGTACACATAAGTCAAGGGTAAAATAGGCGCCGTGTAAGTGCTTTGGCGATTGCAGGCTTGGGCTGACTTACCCTGGCTTCAGGGGGCGTAGTGAGTGAAGACGTAGTCTTTGTCTTTGGCAGGCTCGTGGCAGGGGAAGCAGGTTTGGTGCACGGCTTCGTCGGCTGGCTTGCCGTCTATGAACTCGGCGTAGCCCCAGCCGCCGGAGGCGGCGTACTTTTTTGAGTCCTTGACCATGAACTGCACATTCGTGGCGGGGCCGGCGACGAAAGATTGGTCCTGGCCGAAGACTTTGTTGTTCTCTGCCGAGGGCACGTATTTCCAAGCCAGCCTTGCAATGATCGAGCCGTCCGGGTAGGGGAGCGTCCCGCTGCGAAAAGCCTTCATTGCCACGGGGTTCCCGAGCATGGCGCGTAAATCATCGTAGTTCGCTGCTTCGTGGGCCACGGAAATCAATTCCCAGTGACGGTATCCGGCAGGGATGGTGATGCCGTAAATGGGGGAGGCCTGGTCAGTGGCACGTCCGGCGGTGGGTGTCGTAAAGGCGATGAGGCACGCTAGTGCTGCAGCTGCGAACGCAAATGTGGAGGTCGTCAAGTTCGACAAGTTCAACAAGGAGCGGCGGTTCATATCTCCTCCGATCGGATCAAATTCAAGGCGCTAGGGAATTGGGTTTCGCCGCCTCCAAAACCAGACGAAGAGGACAATCGCCAGGAAACCAAAGCCAAAATAAAAGACATAGAAAGGGTGATGACTCAGGAGAGCGATCCACGCCGCGATACTCAGGAGCGCACAACAAAGCGTAGCCCACCTGGGCATACGTGGTTTCGGCGTGTCCATGGCGCATCATACGCCGCAGCTGAATAAACCCCAAGAAATACATATGAGTGTTCGAAGCACTTGTAGTGTTGGCGGGCCGCGCTGCGGCGGGCACAGCATGCTGTGCCCCTACGGTGAGAGCAGTCGCCGTGATTTCGGTCGGTGGCACGGCGCGGCAATGCCGTAAGTGTTTCTGCGCGAGCCGCAGAAAAGATTCGGCGCCCACGGGAGTTTCAGGGGAGCTTTGAACGGAATCCGGTGTCGTGGCTTCCCGCCGTTGGGGAAAAGGGCCGGCGAGACGCCCTTCGGCTTCGCTCAGGATAAACCGGCGATACGAAAGGCAGCGGCTTCAATCGCTTGCGAAGAAACCTACTGCTAAGCGGCGGCGGCGAGGCGGTAGAAACTTAGGGCGGCGTCGCCTTGTTCGAGGAGGCGGGTTCGTTCGAGGCGGACGAAGCGCTCGGGGAGATCGAGCTTGGAGCTGTGTTCGGCGATGACGATGCCGCGGGGAGCGATGAGATGCGAAGCGTCGAGATATTCGAGGAGGTCGGAGTAGCCGGCGTCGGCATAGGGCGGATCGAAGAAAATAAAGTCGGCGATCAGGTGGCGGGCGGCGAGTTTATCGAGGCCGCGGAGGGCGTTGGCTGAGATTACTTCTACGCCGGTGCGGATTTCGAGGGATGCAAGGTTTTGGCGCACCAGGCTGATGCAGTCGGGATCGCGGTCGATGAAGAAAACTTCGCGAGCGCCGCGACTGATGGCTTCGATTCCGACGGCGCCAGTGCCGGCGTACAAATCGATGAAGAGCGAGTCCTCGACGGA
>JBAVQA010000141.1:0-5854 GCA_049693595.1 Candidatus Acidiferrales bacterium
GTCCCTATCTGGTGTGGGCGCAGGAAACTTGAGAGGAGCTGTCCCTAGTACGAGAGGACCGGGATGGACGGACCTCTTGTGATCGAGTTGTCACGCCAGTGGCATAGCTCGGTAGCGAAGTCCGGAAGAGATAATCGCTGAAAGCATCTAAGCGAGAAGCTCGCCTCAAGATAAGGTTTCCCAACCCTCCTGCGGGGGGGGTAAGAAGGCCAGTCGAAGACTACGACTTTGATAGGCGGGAGGTGGAAGCGCAGTAATGCGTGTAGCTAACCCGTACTAATCGGCCGTTCGGCTTAACCATAAAACTTTCCCAACGCGGTGACCCTGAGAGACCCGCTCACGCGGCGACAAAGGGTTGCTCGTTGATTGGAAAGTCGCTCTTTCCACATTGCGATATTCTCAAGTGGAAATTAGCGGTTTGTTGTACCAGCTTCCTTCAGTTTCAAATTTTCCCGGAAATTTCTTTGCTTGCACGAACCTAGCAAGCATCACAAGTTTCCTGGTGGTCTTACCGCAAGGGTCACACCCGTTCCCATCCCGAACACGGAAGTTAAGCCTTGCCGGGCCGATGATACTGCGCTGGTAACGGCGCGGGAACGTAGGTCACCGCCAGGATTAAAATTCAAAGGCCGTCCCGTAAATTGGGACGGCCTTTTTATTTATACCCCTCCCAAGTGCGGCGTCATCGATCTGCTAGCGCTGATTCACCAGAGAGTCTCTAAACCTCGTTCCCTTCAATACCTAGAGGAGCCTTAAATATGAGAACGCTGGCGAGCCAATTTCGTCATTTTAAGTCTTAGTCTGTTACTATCAATGTATCTTATAGATACGAACTAAGTGTTCGCGAGACTTTTAACATTTTGCTGCATCTAACGTTACTGGATGCCGATTAGGCTGCTATATGCAGTTGGCGGCTATTGTCCAAGGGGGACAAGGTGAGTAAAGCAAATAGAGTTATCCCAGAAGAGCTCGCTATTCTTCCTGTGCGCGACACGGTCCTATTTCCAGGAGCCGTGATGCCGTTGCCGGTGGGCCGCGAGAGTTCTCTCGCCCTGCTGAATTCTCTTGAGGGCCCCGAGAAACTCCTCGGAGTCGTGGCGCAACTGGA
This sequence comes from Candidatus Acidiferrales bacterium, assembly GCA_049693595.1. Lineage (GTDB taxonomy): Bacteria > Acidobacteriota > Terriglobia > Acidiferrales > UBA7541 > Palsa-295. Next base: position 1,109 of record JBAVQA010000141.1, read on the forward strand.
CCCGCGTATCGAAGTTCCGATCGGGTCGGATCTGCACAGCGTAGGAACGTTGGCCCGAGTCCACAAGATGGTGCGGATGCCCAACGGAAATATCGTTGCATTCCTGGAAGGGCTCCAGCGCATTCGCGTTGTCGAAGTCCTCGCACTGAAGCCGTTCCTGCGGGCGCGCATTGAAGAACAGCCCGACCTCGAAAATCAACCCGACGCCGAATTGACGGCGCTCGAACGAAACGTGCAGGAATTGTTTCGGGAGGTGGTGACGCGCTCTCCACAGCTTTCCGACGATCTTCAATCCGAAGTCATGAATCAGGATTCTCCCGCGCGTTTGGCGGACTTCGTGGCGTTTACGCTGCCGTCACTCAGCACCATGGTCCGGCAGGAGCTGCTCGAAACCTTCAGCGTCAAGAAGCGATTGGAAACGTTAATCAATGAGCTGACCAAAGAGCGCGAAGTGCTGGAACTGCGCAACAAGATTCACGAACAGGTTCAGGAGCAAGTGAATCAGACGCAGCGCGAGTTTCTGCTTCGCGAACAGATGAAGGCGATCCAAAAAGAGCTCGGCGAATCCGACGATGGACAGGCGGAGATCGAAGAGCTGCGCAAGAAGGTCGAAGAATCGGGAATGACCGCTGAAGCCAAGAAGGAATGCGAGCGCGAATTGAAGCGTCTCGCAAAGATGACCCCGGCTTCCGCGGAGTACATGGTTGCTCGGACGTATCTCGAGTGGATGACTTCGTTGCCGTGGAACAAGACTTCCGGTGCCGAGGACATCGACATTCCGAAGGCGCAGGAAATTCTGGACGAGGATCACTACGACCTCGCCAAGGTAAAAGAGCGCATTCTCGATTATCTCGCAGTGAAGAAACTGCAGCCGGGAATGAAAGGTCCGATCCTTTGCTTCCTCGGGCCTCCTGGCGTGGGCAAGACTTCGCTTGGAAAATCGATTGCGCGCGCCATGGGCCGCAAGTTCGTTCGCATTTCGCTGGGCGGAATGCACGACGAAGCGGAGATCCGCGGCCACCGGCGCACGTACATCGGCGCTCTGCCCGGACAGATCATCCAGGGAATCCGGCGAGCTGAGACCATGGATCCAGTCTTCATGCTGGACGAAGTGGACAAGCTCGGACGCGATTTTCGCGGCGACCCGTCAGCAGCACTGATGGAAGTGCTCGATCCGGAGCAAAACTCTTCGTTCCGCGATCACTATCTTGACGTGCCGTTCGATCTGTCGAAGGTTCTCTTTGTGGCCACAGCGAACTGGATGGACCCCATCCCGGAGCCGTTGCGCGACCGCATGGAGATCATCGAACTCGCCGGATACACGGAGGAAGAGAAGATCGGGATCGCAAAGCGCTTCTTGATCCCGCGCCAAACGAAAGAGCACGGCATCGTGCTGGGCGAGCAGATTGAGTTCACAGACGAGGCTTTGCATGACCTGATCGCTCACTACACGCGCGAAGCAGGTGTGCGAAACCTTGAGCGTGAACTCGCGACGCTTATACGCAAGCAGGCTCGCCGGATTGCTGAAGGCAAGATGGAAAAGCACATCGTCACGCCTGAAGTGATTCGTGAAACGCTGGGCGTACAGAAAGTGCGGATTGAGAAGGAAGTGGAGGAACGAGTCACGAAACCCGGAGTCTCGGTGGGCTTGGTTTGGACGCCGGCGGGTGGTGACATCGTCTTCATCGAAGCCAGCAAAATGCGCGGCGGCAAGCAGTTCACCATGACCGGGCATTTGGGCGAGGTGATGCAGGAATCGATGCGCGCGGCGCTAAGCTGGGTGCGGTCCAACTCCGAGCGTTACGACATCGATCCCGATTTCTTCCGCAAACTCGACCTGCACGTGCACGTTCCTTCGGGCGCAATCCCGAAAGACGGCCCGTCTGCAGGCGTGGCCATGGTCACGGCGCTCGTCAGCCTTCTGACCGGAAGAGCTATTCGGCCGCGTGTCGCGATGACCGGTGAAATTTCGCTGTCCGGCATCGTGCTTCCAGTCGGCGGAATCAAGGAGAAAGTGCTGGGGGCAAAACGCGCGGGGATACGCGAGGTAATTCTTCCGTCCGAGAACGAACCGAACGTGCTTGAGGACTTGCCGGCTGAGATGCTCGAAGGAATGAAAATTCACTTCGTGCGCACCGCTGAACAGGCACTTGAAATCGCGCTCGGCAAGTTCGAGAAGAAACCTGTGCGGCCGGTATCGGGAGGCGAGCAATTGCCGGTGATTGGTCCCGTTAGTCCAGTCCACTAAAACCTAAGTCCAGGGAACAGAAGCAGCCAAGAGGGCCCGGGGATAAACTCCCCGGGCCTTTTCTTTTAGCGCACAGCCGGGCTTTGCTATTGCGGCGCAGCACGCAATCGCGTACAGCTAGAAACTTCCGAATGCCCTACCGCTCCAGAGAACTCGTAGTACGCGCGCGCGAAGCCGCGGCGCTCTTGCTGGCCACGCTCGATCGCAACGAGATGGTCCCGCGCTTTCTTGACATCTACGCGGCGGAAAACCGCAGGCCCGGACGCGCAGACCAGCCCGCACACTACCGCGAGCAACTCGAAACGATCCGGCGGGAAGCCATCCTCGCTATGGTGTTGCGCGCAGCGGACGTCTTGCCCGCACGATTGAAAGTGCGAGTCAACGTTCGCGAACCGAAGCGCGGAGTCAGAAAAAGGAATAAGCCTAAGAAGGGACGGAAAGCTGCAAAAGTCAAACGTGCTATAAAAGCAAGCTTGGATCTGGCTATTCCCCTCCTCGACCTCTTCCGTGAAGAGTTTTTTGTGGCGTTAGGCCAGGCCCTTAATTGGAGCGAAGACGACGCCCAGGAATTCTGGCGCGACCTCGAGCTTTACGAAAGTCTCACGAAGCAAGAGCCGCGCAGGCAAGCGGGGCGCACGACGCGCGCGGTTGCTTCCGGTCCTTTTGTGGACCGTACCGCGCTGCTGCTCGATCCGTCTTTGATGGAACAAGCCCGCCGCGCAGCTGGAAAATTCCAAATCGAACTGAACACCGCTGCTGATCGCGTCCTGCACAAGGTTTTCTCAAAACGACGCGGGAACTAATCGCGCTCGGCGCCGGTCACGGCCGCGCTTCCAACACGATATTAAACGGTGTCTCCGCCGCGCGACGCACACGACTGAATCCCGCGTTTTTCAGAATCTTGGAAAGCCTTCCTTCTCCGGCTTGCGCTCCCAGCCCAAGTCCCACTTCTTGTGAAAGCGAAGCCGGGGTACAAAGCATTGTGGAGGCCCCGTAAAACACGCGTCCAATGGGATTCAGATTATCTTGCAATTTGTCGTGAGCAAACGGTTCCACGATCATCCACACACCATCCGGATCGAGCGTCTGCAGGACGTGCCGTGCCGCGCCTTCGGGATCACCCATATCGTGCAGGCAATCGAAGAACGCAACCAGCTGATACCCTTTGCCCGGATAGCCCTTGGCCTTGGCGACCTCAAATTTCACGCGGTCGGACACGCCTGCCTTGGTCGCTGCCGCCCTCGCCATCTCGATCGACTGCGGATGGTAATCAAAGCCGACGAAAGTTGATTTCGGGTATTCCTCGGCCATAAGGATGGTCGAAGTTCCGAGGCCGCAACCGACATCGGCGACCCGGGCCCCAGCCTTCAACTTCGCCAGCGTGTCGCCAAGCGCGGGGATCCATTCGCTGATCAAGTGCGCGCGATAATTCGGGCGAAAGAATCGCTCTGTGCCGGCGAAGAGGCAGTGATCGTGTTCGTGCCAGCCCAGTCCTTTGCCCGTGCGGAAAGCCTCCGTAACTTTTGGCTCGTCTTTTATACAAGCGGAGACAATCTCGAAAAAACCCGGGAGGAAAACGGGGCTTTGCTCGTCGGCGAGGGCCATTGTTTGTTCGGGCGGCAGGGTGAACTTTCCAGATGCTTCGTCATAGGTGACGAATCCACCGGCTGCCTGGGCCGAGAGCCATTCGCGCACATAACGCTCCGTGGTTTTGGTCTTTGCGGCGACTTCGGCTGAAGTCATTGGGCCGGCCCAGGCCATCGCTTTATAAAGTCCGAGTTTGTCGCCGATGATAATGAGCGCGGCATTCATTGCAGCTCCCATTTCGCCGACGGCCTTCATAACGAACTCGTGCAGCTTGGCCTCGTTCACAGGTTGAGGTGCGGGTTGGGACATGAGAATCCTCCAGATGGAATTTGAGCTGGGGACCTACCACAGAATTTCCGCGAGTCTACAGTTGCAGGCTTGGCAAGTCAATCTGCGATGCCGTGCATCCGGCTCCCCAATTTTGGTATCCTCGCGCCCGTGCAAGAAGTCTTCTACGTCCTCGTGATCCTGCAGATCGCTCTGGGGGTGTACTCCCTTTGGAACGGTTTCGTCTGGATGCGCATGGTGCGGCAGAGACTTGGTTCTCACGCCGGATTCTATACGCCGCTCGCAGCGTTGATTTGCCCTTGTAAGGGGAACGAACGCGGTCTGGAAGAGAATCTCCTAGCGCTCACGCGTTTCGATTATCCGAATTATGAGATTTATCTAACGCTGGCAACGAGCCTTGATCCCGCTCTGAAAATTATTGAACGCGTGAAGGCTGCGAGCCAGCACACCGTCCACATTCTGATCGCCGGCCCCCCGGAAGATTGCGGTGAGAAGGTGTTCAACCTGAGCCGCACGGTTGAGGCGCTGCCTGAAAAATTCGAAGTCATTATCTTCACTGACTCGGATGTGCGCCTCCCGCGCAGCTGGATTACGAAACTGATCGCTCCCCTGCAGGACGCCCG